>DUQP01000062.1 GCA_012837735.1 Bacillota bacterium | reverse complement strand
TGGGTGGGTACTCTCCCTTCGGTTTTGGATTGGTTCCACAACCATAATACCTTAGGGATACCCACCCTTTGCAATGCTTTTTTTACCCGAATAAAATGCCCTGAACGAAACTCTGGTCGCTCTACACATCCTTGAAAATTTTTCGTTGACAAGGGCCCCCTACGCTGGTAAACTTAATTGAAAAGGATGTCCTTTAAGCTGGTCCCGTGAGGCTGGTAAGGAGCAATATGCGCCGGGAGTCCCCGTTGCTTGGCTGGCGGTGGCCTTCCGAGGATAGACTTCTTACGAGCAGGTAAGAAGTTTTTTTTTGGGGGGAGGTGGCAGGAATGGAGACCCGTTTCCACACAAAGGTGCTGGTCATGGATGCCGCGGGGATGCGGCGGGCCTTGACGCGGATCGCTCATGAGATAGTGGAAGCCAACAAGGGTACCGATAACCTGGCACTGGTTGGGATCCGGCGCCGGGGAGTACCGTTGGCAAAACGGCTGGCGGATTTGATCGCGGAATTCGAGGGTTGCCAAGTTCCGACTGGTACGTTGGATATCACATTGTACCGGGACGACTTGACAACGCGCGCCCAGCAGCCGGTGGTCCACAAAACCGAAATCCCTTTTTCCTTGCAAGGCATGCGGGTTGTTTTGGTTGATGACGTGCTCTTTACCGGCCGCACGATTCGGGCGGCCATGGATGCCTTGATGGACCTGGGACGTCCGCAGGTCATCCAACTGGCGGTGCTGGTGGACCGCGGGCACCGCGAATTGCCAATCCGGCCGGATTTCGTTGGCAAAAACATCCCCACTTCCCGGCATGAGCTGGTGAACGTGGAGGTGGCAGAACTGGATGGAGAAGACGCAGTGAAAATCGTGGAAGCTGTCACATGACGCTTTGGCCGCCCTGGGGGCGGCCTTATTTTTGACCAATGGCGGGAGGGGTGAGTATGGGACTGAGAGGGAAAGACGTTTTGGGATTGGAAGATATGACGGTGGAGGAGATCGAGCTCATTTTACAGACAGCTGAGTCCATGCGCGAAATCATGACCCGGATGATCAAGAAGGTGCCCACGCTGCGGGGAAAGAGCATAGTCAATCTTTTCTACGAACCGAGCACGCGTACTCGCTCTTCGTTTGAACTGGCCAGCAAATATATGAGTGCTGATTCCGTGAACATCGCTACGAGCACCAGCAGTGTCCAAAAAGGCGAGTCTTTGCTGGACACGGCCCGCACATTGCAAGCAATGGGCATCGATCTGGTGGTGATCCGCCACCAGAGCTCCGGGGTGCCGCATTTTCTGGCCCGCCACCTGGACGCATCGGTGATCAATGCCGGTGACGGCATGCACGAACATCCCACTCAGGCTTTGCTGGACATGTTCACAATCAAGCAACACAAAGGGGACCTGCGCGGGTTGCGGGTGGCCATCATTGGCGACATCCTGCATAGCCGGGTGGCCCGCTCAAATATCTGGGGCCTGACGAAAATGGGTGCCCAGGTGGCGGTGGCCGGTCCGGCAACGCTATTGCCCCCGGAAATGGCGGATCTGGGGGTGGCCTGCTATGACCGGGTGGAAGATGCGGTGGCTGGGGCGGATGTGGTGAACGTGTTGCGGTTGCAACTGGAACGGCAGCGCAAGGGGCTTTTCCCGACCACCAGGGAGTATGCGCACTACTGGGGCGTCAATAGGCGGGTGTTGTCCCTGGCCAAGCCGGACCATATCCTGTTGCACCCCGGGCCCATGAACCGGGGGGTGGAAATCAGTACCGATGTGGCGGATGGTAATGGCTCTGTAATTGAGGAGCAGGTCACGAACGGTGTGGCAGTGCGCATGGCCTTGCTGTATCTGCTGCTGGGAGGGAAGAGCGATGAAGCTGTTAATTAAGGGTGGTACTTGCCTGGACCCCGGGCGGATTCATGAGCGGTGCGATCTCTTGCTGGACAACGGGGTGATTGCGGCGATCGGGGCGGATTTGCCTGCCGAGCAATGTCAAGTGGTGGATGCGACGGGGTGTCTGGTGGTGCCCGGTCTGATCGATATGCATGTCCATTTACGGGAACCGGGGTATGAATGGAAAGAAACGATCGCCAGCGGCACCCGGGCGGCGGCGGTGGGCGGTTTCACAGCGGTGGCCTGCATGCCGAATACCGACCCAGTGTTGGATAATGGCGTGCAGGTGGAGTGGGTGTTGGAAAAAGCCAAGCGCACAGCGGTGGTGTGGGTCTACCCGATTGGGGCGATCACCAAAGGCAGGCAGGGCAAAGAAATCGCCGTCATGGGGGAAATGAAAGACGCCGGCGCCGTAGCGTTTTCTGATGACGGCGATGCTGTCCAGAACGCGGAAGTGATGCGCTGCGGCATGGTATATGCGGGTATGTTCTCAGTACCGGTGATCTCCCATTGCCTGGATCCGGATCTGGCTGGGAACGGGGTGGTGAATTTTGGCCGCATTTCCACTCTCTTGGGTTTGGCCGGGATCCCGGCTGCCGCCGAGGAAGTGATGGTGGCGCGGGATATCATTTTAGCGGAACTGACCGGGACGCCACTCCATATCGCCCATCTCAGCACGGCGGGCGCGGTGGAAATGGTCAGGCAAGCTAAACGGCGGGGCTTGCCCGTCACAGCGGAGGTCACCCCGCACCATTTGGTGCTCACCGAGGAAGCCGTCTATCAGTCGCAATACGACACAAATACCAAGGTGAACCCGCCCTTGCGGAGCGAACGGGACCGGCAGGCCCTGATCGCCGGCCTGAATGATGGCACGATCGATGTGATCGCCAGTGATCATGCCCCGCACCACCAGGACGAAAAGCAGGTGGAATATGACCGGGCCGCCTTCGGGATGGTGGGCTTGGAGACGACGGTGCCGGTCATCCTGGACAAGCTGGTTCAAGAGGGGTTGCTGCCATTGGAACGGGCGATCACCTGCCTGACCGCAAATCCCGCCCGGATCCTGGGCGTACCGGGGGGCACGCTGGCGGTGGGCAGCCCTGCCGATGTAACTGTGATTGATCTGCAGCGGGAACAAAGGGTGGACCCGCAAGGGTTTTATTCTTTGTCTAGCAATACCCCATTTGCCGGCTGGTCTTTAAAGGGTTGGCCGGCGGCCACCATAGTGGGCGGTCGCTTGGCGGCCCAGGCTGGCGAGATCGTCCTGTGAGTGAGAAACTGCTTTCTGGGGGGAGAACTGTGAACGGGCCAAGGCGGAAAGGACGGTTGATCCTGGCAGACGGCAGCGTTTGGGTGGGAGAGGCCTTTGGGATGGCGGGTACTACTGTGGGAGAAGTGGTCTTTAACACCAGTATGACCGGGTACCAAGAGGTCTTGACAGATCCCTCCTACGCCGGACAGATCGTCATCATGACATACCCATTGATAGGCAACTACGGAATAAATGACGATGAGCACCAATCCAGCCGCCCCCAGGTGAAGGGAATGATTGTGCGGGAAGTTTGCCATTACCCCAGCAACTGGCAAAGCCGCAGCAGCCTGGACGGGTTTTTGCACGAGCACCAGGTAGTGGCGTTGGCCGGCCTCGATACGCGCGCATTGACCCGCCACTTGCGGCGCCACGGTACCATGATGGGGATCATGGACAGCGATGATACCAGTGCCGTGGAATTAGCGGCCCAGCTCCGGGCGCACCGGCCGGTACCGCCCGTGAGTGCGGTCACGACGAAAAAGCCATACCGCATTTATGGCAATGGTCCGCACGTGGTGGTGGTTGATTTCGGCGTGAAACGCGGGATCCTGCACAGCCTGGCCAATCTGGATTGCCAGGTCACAGTGGTGCCGGCCGATACCACTGCCGGTGAGATTTTGGCTGCGCGGCCGGATGGGGTGTTGCTCTCGAACGGACCGGGTGATCCGAAATGTGTCCCCGCCGGGATTGCGGCGGTGAAAGAGTTGGTCGGCAAGGTGCCGATTTTCGGGATTTGTCTCGGGCACCAAATCCTCGGCCTGGCTTGCGGGATGGACACTTGCAAAATGAAATATGGGCACCGCGGCAGCAATCACCCGGTGAAGGATTTGGCGACAGGGCGGGTGTGGATCACCTCTCAGAATCATGGTTATGTGATCGACAAAGACACCTTGCCCCCGGCCGGTTTCCGTGCCACCCACATCAACTTGCATGACGGTACGGTGGAGGGGATGAGGCACAAAGAACTACCGATCATTTCCGTTCAATATCATCCGGAAGCAGCCCCCGGGCCCCACGATACAGCGCATCATTTCATCGACTTTTTGGCCATGATGGCGAGCCATTAATCCCTTCCAATAGATTGAAAGCGGGGTGGTAGTAATGCCAAAGAAAGACTTGCGACGAGTGCTCGTGCTCGGTTCCGGCCCGATCGTGATTGGGCAGGCCGCCGAGTTTGACTATGCCGGCACCCAGGCCTGCCAGGCTTTGAAGGAAGAGGGCCTGGAGGTGGTGCTCTTGAACAGCAACCCGGCCACCATCATGACAGATGCCGACATGGCGGACCGCACATACCTGGAGCCCCTGAACCTGGAACACGTACGGCGCATCATCGCCCGGGAGCGCCCGGACGGCTTGTTGCCAACTCTCGGCGGTCAGGTCGGTTTGAACCTGGCGGTGGAATTGGCGCAAGCAGGGGTCCTGGACGAGTTCGGGGTGCAACTGCTCGGCACCCAGCTGCAGACCATTAAACGCGCTGAGGATCGGCAGGAATTCAAAGATATGCTTACCCAGATCGGTGAGCCGGTGCTGGAAAGCGCTATTGTGCACAGCGTTACAGAGGCAGTGGCCTTTGCCGAGGGGATCGGCTACCCCGTGATCGTGCGTCCCGGTTACACCCTGGGGGGCAGCGGCGGCGGTATGGCCTATAATGTGGAAGAGTTGCAAGCCATCACTGCGCGCGGATTGGTCCAAAGCCCGATCAAGCAGATCTTGATTGAAAAGAGCGTCGCCGGATACAAAGAGATTGAGTTTGAGGTGATGCGGGATGGGGCCGATAACTGCATCACGATCTGCAGTATGGAGAATCTGGATCCGATGGGGATCCACACCGGTGACAGCATAGTGGTGGCTCCCTGTCAAACCTTGAATAACACGGAGTTTCAACGTCTGCGTTCCGCTTCCTTAAAGATCATCCGGGCCCTGGGAGTGGAAGGCGGGTGCAACATCCAGTTTGCGGTGGATCCCAAGAGCGAACAATATTATGTGATCGAGGTCAACCCGCGCGTCAGCCGTTCCAGTGCCCTTGCTTCCAAAGCGACCGGTTATCCAATTGCCCGGGTAGCCAGCAAGGTAGCGATCGGGTTGACATTGGATGAAATCCGGAACCCCGTTACAGGTACCACCTCAGCTTGCTTTGAACCGACAATCGACTACGTAGTGATGAAGATTCCGCGCTGGCCGTTCGATAAGTTCAACCGGGCCGACCGCATCCTGGGCAGTCAAATGAAGGCCACCGGCGAGGTAATGGCGATCGACCGCTGTTTGGAGGCGGCTTTATCGAAGGCGATCCGGTCTATGGAGATCGGTCGCGATGGTTTATTCCGGCGAGAATTGGGTTGGATGACAGATGAAGAGTTGCAGCGGCGTTTGCAGCGGGCTGACGATGAGCGCCTTTTCCTGCTCGGGGAAGCCCTGCGGCGCGGAATCAGCATCCCGGATCTACATACCCTGACCGGCATAGATCCGTTTTTCCTGAACAAAATCGGGAACCTGATCCGGATCGAGCAAGAATTGGTATGTAGCCGTGGCGCAGTCTTAGGGCGGAAAATCCTGCAACGCGCCAAAAGGGCCGGGCTGGCGGATACCGCCATTGCAGCGCTGGCCGGGCGGCGGGACGAAGACGAGGTACGGTATTGGCGGCAACGCTATGGCGTCACGCCGACTTACAAAATGGTGGACACTTGCGCGGCGGAATTCGATGCCAACACCCCTTATTTCTACTCTACCTACGAGCAGGAGGATGAGGCCAGGGCGCTGCCGGCGAAGAAGAAGGTCCTCATTTTAGGGGCCGGCCCAATCCGGATTGGACAGGGCATCGAGTTTGACTACTGTTCCGTACAAGGCCTACTGGCTTTGCGCGCCCAGGGGGTCAAATCGCTGATCATGAACAACAATCCGGAAACGGTCAGCACGGACTTCAATGCCTCTGATCGCCTTTATTTCGAGCCCTTGACACTGGAAGACGTCTTAAATGTGGTCGAAAAAGAACAGCCGGACGGTGTGATTGTGCAGTTCGGGGGTCAGACTGCCATCAACCTGGCCGGCCCCCTATCGGAGCGGGGGGTGACCATCCTCGGCTCCTCGGTGGACACAATCGATATGGCGGAAGACAGAGACCGCTTCGACCATCTCCTGAGCGAACTCGGTATTCAGCGCCCACCCGGCGGCACTGCTACTACTGCCTCCAGTGCCCATGAAGTGGCGGAGCGGATCGGCTTTCCTGTCCTGGTACGCCCTTCCTATGTGTTGGGCGGGCGGGCGATGGAGATCGTCCATAACCATACTGAACTAGAAGACTACATCAACAACGCTATCATTGTGTCACCGCACCGCCCAATCTTGATTGACAAGTTCTTGTCGGGCAAGGAAGTGGAAGTGGACGCGGTGGCGGATGGCCAGGAGGTTTTGATTCCTGGTATCATGGAACATGTGGAGCGGGCCGGTGTACATTCCGGCGATAGTATCGCCATTTACCCGGCGGTATCGCTCACGGCAGCGGAACGGGATACGATCATCGCTTGTACCACTAAACTGGCTTTGGCGGCTGGCATTAAAGGGTTGTTAAATGTGCAATTTGTGGTGGCCGATGGCCAGGTTTATGTCCTGGAACTGAACCCGCGCTCCAGCCGCACAGTGCCGTTTCTGACCAAGGCGACTGGCATCCCGCTGGTGCCGCTGGCCACTGGTGTGATGCTGGGCCGTTCACTAAGGGGAATGGGCTACCAGGGCGGTTTGGTGCCTGATCAGCCGTTCACGGCGGTGAAAGTGCCGGTTTTCTCCTGGGCCAAGTTGTCGCAAGTCGATACCTACCTGGGACCGGAGATGAAGTCCACCGGAGAAGTAATGGGGATCGATCCGGACCCGGCCGCAGCGCTTTTCAAAGCATTTCAAGCCGCTGGTTACCGGCTGCCGCCAGAAGGTGCGATATTGGCCACAATCGCCGATAAAGACAAAGAACAGGCCTTGCCGATCCTAGCTGGTCTGGCAGAGCTTGGATTTGTGCTTTATGCCACGGCAGGAACGCAGAAATTGTGCCAGGACGCCGGCATTCCGGCCCAAAAGGTCAAGAAAGTGCGGGAAGGCTCGCCCAATATCGTCGATGTGCTGCGGGCAGGAGAGATTGGCTTGGTGATCAACACCCTCACCCGCGGTCAAGATGCCAAGCGGGATGGGTTCCAGATTCGCCGCGCGGCGGCCGAACATGCTGTCCCCTGCGTCACTGCGCTTGATACAGCGGCCGCTTTGCTGCGCATCCTGCAGGGCGGGAAACGAATCTTTACCGTCCGCTCCTTACAGGAATACCTAGATTTGGGAGGTGCCGCGATTGACATGGCAGCAATGTCAGGCGGTCATCAGCAGGCGGAGTGAACTTCCTCATGGGCACATTTTATTGGGCCTGAAAGCACCGCCGGTGGCTGCTCGGGCCCGGCCAGGACAGTTCTTGCACGTCCGGTGCGGCGGTGATGGTTGGCCACTACTGCGACGTCCCTTTAGTTTGGCGGGGATTTTACCTGCGGAAGGCGAAGTGGAACTGCTAGTGCGGCGGGTTGGCAAAGGAACAGCCTGGTTGGCCAGCCAACCAGTAGGCCAGGTCTTGGATGTTTTGGGACCCCTGGGAAACGGTTTCCCCCGCCCATGGCAAAAACAGAAACAAGGCGATTTGTTGGGTGTGGCTGGGGGAGTGGGTGTGGCTCCCCTGGTGCCCGCTCTGCTGGAGGCTGCCCGGACCGGCTGGGACGTGGGGCTATTGCTGGGGGCGCAAGATGCGCCCGGATTGCTGTTGGTGGAGCGGTTGCGGGCATCGGGAATAGACGTCAGCACGTGTACGGAGGACGGTAGCTACGGCCGTCAGGGTTTGGTCACAGAACTGTTGGCAGAGCGACTGCCAGGGGCGTCGTTGGTTTTCGCCTGCGGCCCACCGGGGATGTTGCGGGTTGTGCGGGAGATGACCACCGCCGTTGAATGCTATTTTTCTTTGGAAGAGCGCATGGCCTGCGGGGTGGGGGCTTGCCTGGGATGTGCCTGTCAGTCCGGAGATGGGTACCATCTGGTGTGCCGGGATGGCCCGGTGTTTTCCGCCCGGGAGGTGCAATTATGATTGATCTGACAGTGGATATCGGCCGGCTACGGTTGAAAAACCCCGTCTTGACCGCTTCTGGTACCTGCGGATACGGGCGGGAGTATGCTCATATCTTGGATTTAAACCAACTCGGGGGCATAATGGTGAAAGGTACTTCCCTGGTGCCATGGGCAGGTAATCCGGCTCCCCGGGTGGTAGAAACGCCGGCGGGGATGCTGAATGCGATTGGTCTTCAAAATCCCGGCCTGGACTATTTTCTGCACACGGAACTGCCCTGGTTGCGGCAGTTCGATACGGCCGTGGTGGTGAACATCGCTGCTCACCAAATCGAGGAATATGCCGAGTTAGCCCGGCGGTTGGACAATGCTGCGGGCGTAGCAGCTTTAGAGGTAAATATCTCCTGCCCGAATGTTCGCCAAGGAGGGCTTTCCTTTGGCAGCGATCCGCTGACCGCCCACCGGGTGACGGCGGCGGTGCGCCAGGCTACCAGCCTGCCAGTGATTGTCAAGCTGACTCCCAATGTGACGGACATCGCTGCTCTGGCCCGGGCAGTGGCGGAAGCCGGGGCGGACGCCGTTTCGCTGATCAACACATTGTTGGGCATGGTGATCGACGTGCGGGCGCGCCGTCCGGCGCTGGGTAACATAGTGGGTGGTTTATCCGGACCGGCGATCCGGCCCGTGGCTGTGCGCATGGTGTGGGAGGTGGCGGGAGCCGTCTCCATCCCGGTGATCGGAATGGGGGGCATCACCTGTGCTGAAGATGCCCTGCAATTCTTGATGGCGGGTGCCTCGGCGGTGGCGATCGGGACAGCCACATTCGCCAATCCCCGGGCTCCCTTTGAGGTGATGAAAGGAATGGCGGCTTTTCTGCAGGAAGAAGGCTTTACCGCTGTGAGCGATATCATTGGTTTGGCACGGAGGGGAATAGCATGAAGTATGCCATGGACCGGATCATTGTGGCTTTGGATTATCCAGGACCAAAAGAGGCCCTTTCTCTGGTGGAAAAGCTGCAGCCGCACATCGGTTTTTTCAAGATCGGATTACAGTTATTCGTTTCGGCCGGGCCGCAGGTGATTAGAGAGATCAAGGAGCGGGGCGGCCGCATTTTTCTTGATTTGAAGTTCCATGACATTCCGAATACGGTGGGGGCAGCGGTGCGGGCGGCAGCGGCTTATGGGGTGGATTTTATCAATGTCCATGCCTCCGGCGGCAGTGCCATGATGCGGGCCGCTGTCCAGGCGGCCAGGGAAGGAGCATTTTCGGCTGGGCTGGCACCTGCGCAGGTATTGGGGGTGACCGTTTTGACCAGTATGGACAGTGAGACGTTAAAAAATGAACTGGGAGTGGCCCACTCGCCAGCGGAACAAGTGTTGGCCCTGGCCAGGTTAGCGAAAGGAGCCGGGTTGGATGGAGTGGTGGCGTCACCCCAGGAAGTGGCCGGTATTCGCCAAGCCCTGGGGAAAAGGTTTTTAATCGTTACACCCGGAATTCGTCCGGCGGGAAGTGCATCGGGGGATCAGGTGCGGATCGGCACACCGGCCCAGGCGATCCGCAGCGGAGCTGATTACTTGGTAATCGGGCGGCCGATTACCCAGGCTGATGATCCCCTGCAAGCGATAAATAATATTGCCGCCGAGATCAGCGGGGAAGGGGGATTGGCATGAGCTGTGATATCAGCCAAGGGGAAGTCAGCGAGGTTTTGAAGCGCACTGGTGTGTTGCTGGAAGGGCATTTTCGGCTCACATCCGGGCGACACAGTGCCCGCTACCTGCAATGTGCGCAAGTGTTGCAATATCCCCAGGAGGCGAGCCGGTTGGCCAAGGCTTTGGCCGGCCGTTTCGCAAAAGACCAGGTGGATGTGGTGGTGGGGCCGGCCATCGGTGGCATCATTCTGGCCTATGAGGTGGCACGCCATTTGGGGGCGAGAGCTCTTTTTGCCGAACGACAGGATGGTGCGATGGCTTTGCGGCGTGGCTTCCAAATCAGGCCGGGCGAGCGTGTGTTGGTGGTGGAAGATGTTATCACTACCGGCGGATCCGTGCATGAGGTGATCCGGCTAGTACGGGACCTGGGAGGACAGGTTGTCGGGGTGGGCGTATTGGTGGACCGCAGCGATGGCCAGGCTGACTTCGGTTATCCCCTGCAGTCGTTGTTGCAGATCGACATCACCACATACCCGCCGCAGGATTGCCCGCTTTGTAAACAGGGCCTTCCGGCGATAAAACCAGGCAGCCGTCCGGAAGGGTGTGGGCAATGAAGGACGAGTTGAAAGAGTTTTTGGCCCAGGTGGTGGCTATCCCGGGGATTTCCGGCCAGGAGGGAAGGGTGGCCTTATTTTTAAAGCAGTGGTTTGAGCCGTACGTGCAGGAGATTCGTATGGACTCCTTAGGCAATTTAGTCATGTGCCGCCGGGGGGAAGGACCTGAGCCGCGGCCCCGTTTACTTCTCACCGCCCATATGGATGAGATCGGGTTTTTGGTCAGCAAGATTGAAATAGGGGGATTTTTGCGTTTTACGGCTGTGGGCGGCATCGATGCGCGTATCTTGCTCGGGCAGGAGGTGCTTGTGCTTGGCCGGAGCGATGTGCCCGGGGTGATTGGCGCCAAACCTCCCCATTTGCTGGCTGAGGAAGAGCGCAAAAAAGCGCCCCGCCTGGAGGACTTATTCATTGATGTTGGGCTGCCGGGGGAGCAGCTGGAAAATGTGGTGCAAATCGGCGATCCAATTGTGCTGAAGCGTGACCCGCAGGCATTGAGTGGGGAATCCTGGACTGGCAAGGCACTTGATGACAGGGCCGGGTTGGCCGCCCTGTATGTCTGTTTGCGGTCATTGGAGAGAGTGCGGGTACCGGCAGATATATTTGTCGTGGCCACCGTACAGGAAGAGCTCGGTACGCGGGGGGCCACGGTGTGCACATTTGGATTGATTCCGGACATTGGCATCGCTGTCGATGTTGGTTTCGGAGAAATGCCCGGGTTACCGGAGGAGGATACGATCGCAATGGGAGAGGGTCCCGCTATCGCGCTCGGACCTAATATCCATCCTTGCATCGGGCAGGACCTGATCCGTTTAGCTAAAGAACACCACATCCCCCACCAGATCGAGGTGGCTCCGGGACCGACCGGTACGGATGCGCGCGCGATTCAGATCTCACGCGGCGGGGTGGCAGCGGGATTGCTGTCCATTCCTTTGCGCTATATGCACACCCCGGTGGAGGTCGTGCAAATGCAGGATATCATCAGCACCGGTCGCCTGTTGGCGCTTTTTGCCGGTCAGTTGGACAGGGCGTATCTGGAGGGAATGCGATGCTATTGAAGAGGTTAAGCGAAGCCGACGGGGTATCCGGGAATGAACGGGCGGTCGGCGAGATACTGCGCCAGCATCTGGCCAAGGATAGCGATGGCTTGCAGGTGGACCGACTGGGCAACCTGATTGCCTTTCGCCGTGGCCGCCGCCGGGGACCGCGCGTGATGGTAGCCGCTCATATGGATGAGGTAGGCTTGATTATGTCCGACATTGAGGCAAACGGTTTACTGCGTTTCAAACCGGTGGGCGGCATAGACGAGCGCGTGCTGGTGGGCAAAGCTGTGCGGGTGGGGAAAGAACGGGTGCCGGGAGTGATTGGCGCGAAACCAATTCACCTGCAAAAGCCGGCGGAGCGCAAAAAACCATTTCGGCGCCGGGATTTATTCATCGATATCGGGGCGGCTGACCGGGAAAAGGCCAGGGAAATCGTGTCTGTGGGGGATTATGTGGCTTTCGCGACCGCCTTTGGTGAGTTCGGGACTGGGCGCTGGAAGGGGAAAGCCTTTGATGACCGGGTCGGCTGTGCGATCTTGGCGGAACTGCTGGCTGACAGGTATGAGTTTGACCTGTACGGAGTGTTCACCGTCCAGGAAGAGGTGGGGTTACGCGGATCCGGAGTGGCGGCATTCCAATTGCAGCCAGACATCGCATTGGTCCTGGAGGCCACCACCTGTGCGGACACGCCGGACAATGAGCAGCTATGTCAGGTGACAAAACTGGGGCAGGGGCCGGCAGTGACGATCAGGGATAACTCCGTCATTGCTGATAAAGGATTGGTGCACATGTTAGAGCAAACCGCCCGGCGGCTGTCTATTCCCTATCAATTCCGGCAGGGCGGTGCCGGGGGGAATGATGCCGGCCGCATTGCCACCACCGGACCGGGGGTGCGGGTGGCAACATTATCCGTGCCCACCCGCTATATCCATGCTCCGGTATCGATCATCGATCAGCAGGACTACCATAATACCCGCAAGCTGGCACAGGGGTTCCTGGCGGCTTTGGGAGGTGTGTAGGATGAAAGAGTTTGTTGAATTGCTGCGGCGGTTGACGCAATCCTTCGGGCCTTCCGGTCACGAGGAGGAAGTGCGTGCCTTACTGCAGGAGGAAGCGCACCGGGCCGGCACCCTCACCGAGGTCGACACGCTGGGGAACCTGATCGCCAGGACCGGTAATCCCCAGGGACCAGTAGTGATGTTAGCAGCACATATGGATGAAATCGGTTTAATGGTCACCCACGCTGACGAAAAGGGCTTTTTGCGCCTGCAGCGCATCGGCGGGATGGGCTATCATTTTCTGCCCGGGAAGCGGTTTTGGACCGCCGATGGGAGAGTATTGGCGGTGGGCGTAGAAAAATTTGAGGACGTGAAGGATATTACATGGAATAAGCTTTACCTGGACGGTCCGGATGTTGCGCCTGGTACCTGCCTGGTGGCTGAGGGGCCATTGGTTTGGCAGGGCGACCGGGTGACCGGAAAAGCTTTGGATGACCGGGTGGGCTGTGCTATTCTGTTGCACGTCTTGTGGCAAATGCGCCGGTCGCCGAACCAGGTCTGCTGTGTATTCACTGTCCAGGAAGAAGTGGGTTTGCGCGGCGCCCAGACGGCTGCTTTTGGGTTGCAGCCGCACATTGGGATTGCCGTGGATGTGACCACTACCGGGGATACGCCGGGGGCGCACCCAATGGCTGTTAGCCTGGGCAAAGGAGTGGCAATCAAGGTGGCGGACCGATCCATCATTACTCATCCCCTGTTAAGGCAAGCGCTGATAAAAACTGCGGGCGAGGCTAACATCCCATACCAGCTGGAGGTGTTAGAAAAGGGCGGGTGTGATGCCGGGGCGATCCACCTCTCCAGAGAGGGTGTTGTGACAGGAGCCGTTTCCATCCCGGTGCGGTATGTGCATACTCCTGCTGAGACAGCCGATTTGCGGGATATGGCGGCGGCCAGTGAGCTGCTCTGCCGCTTCCTGGCCAAACCAGTGGCGCTGTAATTGGCAAAATTGCCTAGTAGTGATGATGGGGTCGCGCCAGCGCGGCCCCTTTTTTTGAGCCTGGTAGCCGCGGGACGGCTATTTTTTTACGCCAGTGCATATAGTTTGGCCAGAACTCCTAAGGGGCTACGACATGAGAATCCTGCTGGCCAGCTATGAATTGACCATGGCCCTTCTGGCCCTGTTGGCGGTCGGCTTTGCCAGCGCAGAGCTGATGGAGCCGGGCAGCCTGGTTGCACATGGCTTTTTTGTTTGGGCGGAGCGCCTGATTCTGTTTATTTTTGCGCTCGACTACATCCTGCGGTGGTCGCGGGCACCGGACAGGGGCGCTTTCATGCGGAACAACATCCCGGATCTGATCGCTATTTTGCCGCTCGGCTCTGTTTCGCGGGGTTTCCGCCTTGTGCGCGGTTTGGCTTTCGGCTTTGTCTTCTTCCGTCGTGCTGGTAGCTTCTGGCGCACGAACGGATTGATATATGTGCTGTATTTGACTGTGGTGACAGTCGTGCTGGGAGCGATCGGCGTTTATGCGGTGGAATACGGCCATACCATTACTTGCTTCGCGGATGCCCTGTGGTGGAGCTTTGTCACCATCACAACGGTCGGATATGGGGATATCACTCCCATCACTCCGGTTGGGCGCTTAATAGCGGCGTTCGTCATGATGGTGGGGATTTGTTTTCTGGGCATGTTGACCGGAACAATCACCACCTATTTCCTGCGGGGTCGACGCCCCCGGGATCTCCCCGGACAGGGCGAAGTTGATCTGTCATGTCTGAGCGCGGAGGAGGTCAAACAGGTGGCAAATTTCGCTGAATTTCTGCGCCAAAAGAAACCCTGACCAGGATACCTGCTTGATGGCTGTGCGGATCACCCTGTGGAGGAAAACGCTCTTTAATCAGCGAATGCTAATGGGTGTTGTCGTGTTATCAAGCATTAAGGTGGGGGAATGTTACTTTGGAAAAACATGCATCCAACAACTTTGCCGACCAGGTTGCTGCCGTGCTCAAGAGGCGCTGGCCGATCTGGTTCACCATGAGTATTTGCTTTTTGATCGTTTACTTCCACCGGGTCGCGCCAGCCGTAGTGGCTGACCGCTTAATGGCCGATTTTGCAATCAGCGGCGCTGCTTTAGGCAATTTATCTGCCATATATTTATATGTCTACGGAGCAATGCAGATCCCGGCCGGGATCTTGAATGATTCGATTGGCCCCCGCCGGACGGCGATTGCCGGAATGGTGGTGGCGGCCATCGGCTCTTTAGCATTTGCGGCTGCCACTTCGCTGTGGTTCCTGTATTTGGGGCGCTTCCTGACCGGGTTAGGTGTTGCTGTGATCTTCATCAGTGTGTTGACCATCCAGGGCAGTTGGTTTCGCCCCAGGGAATTTGCCACCATGACTGGCCTGAACAGCGTGTTGGGCAATTTAGGGGCGATTATGGCGGCCACCCCGTTGGCTTTCATGGTGATAGCGTTTGGTTGGCGGATGTCTTTTCAATTTACCGCCCTGCTGACGGTGCTGGTCCTGGCGGGCGTCATCGTGCTGGTCAAAAATACTCCCCAGGAACTGGGGTTGCCAAGCATTAATGAGATCGTTGCCTGGGAAGAGGGCCGAGCGCTGGAACAGGAACCACAACAGGTTGGGGAACGAATTGGTGTTTGGGAAGGTATCAAGATTATCCTCAGGAACAAATACACTTGGCCGGGGTTTTTCGGGTTTGCCGGTATTTATGGCACAATCATGGCGTTTTCCGGTATCTGGGGTGTGCCGTATTTAATGCAGATTTATGACATGACGCGCACGGAAGCCGCCAATTACATGATGATTTTTGCGGTCGGCAATATTGTCGGGCAGCCATTGGTAGGATTCATTTCCGACCGGATGGGGTCCCGCAAACTGCCGTACGTGATTTCTGCAGCCGTTTTGTTGCTGGTCTGGTTGGTCATGACATTCTGGAATGGTGGTAAACCGCCGGTCGGTATGCTGGCCCCGTTGATGTTTGTGTTGGCTTTGGCGGGCTCGGGCTTTATCCTGACCTGGGCTTGTGCCAAGGAGGTTAATCCTCCCAGTGTGGCCGGTACGGCCATGGGGACGGTCAACTCAGCGGGCTTTATCGGCGGCGCCATTTTACAGCCCTTGTTTGGCTGGGCGTTGGATCTGCGCTGGCAAGGGGCGATATTGGACGGTGCGAAAGTCTATCCGCTTGAGGCTTACCAGCTGGGCTTTTTGTTGTGTGTGGGGTTCTGCGTGATGGCCCTGATTGCCTCATTGCTTTTGAAAGAAACCGGTGGGCGCAATATCTATGCGGAGATTATCAAGCCCAAGGCAGCAGGCCAAGGCCGATGGTGATGGTGGCGAGGCTCAACCACCTGGCCATTGAGACCGACTTTTGCAAAACGAAATAGCCCAGCAGAACGCTGATCACGACGGAGAATTCGCGTGCTGCCACCACATAGCTGACGTTTGAGAATTGGAACGCTGTCACTACCACCAGGTATGTGCCGAAGGAACCAAGGCCGATCAACAGGGCATGATATTTACACCGCTGCCATACCGACAGGATGGCAGCGCGTTTTCTTCTTAAGACAACCGGTGCCAGAAGGGCAGCTGTCAGTAGGAACATCAAAATGACATACGGAACCGGATCGAGCAGCCCGGCGCCCAGTTTATCACAAATCGAATACCCGCTCGTGCAAACACCCTGCATGAGGGCGAACCGCAGGGCCTGCACATCACCCCGGCAAGTTGTACCAGTGGAGATGCCAAAGATTCCGGCATGATCAAAAACAGCGCTAACCAACCATTGAGTGAGATCGCTTCACGGAGCAGGAGCGATGCCAGCAGGGCCGTGCCGGCCACACCGGTACCACGCGCCAGCGGGTACATGCCGGAAAGGGAGCCGGTGGCATAAACCTGCGACAGGAACCAGAAATAAAAGGCGTGCAGGATGGCCGAGGTCAGCAAACACAGGCAGGCCAAAGGCGGGAATGTTGCTCCCAGGGCCCACCAACCGGCGCAAGGCAATGCCACCAATGAGGCGGCACTGATGCCCAGCCACAAAGCGGTCAAGTCACCGCAAAGATGCTTGGCGGCCCAGTTCCAGCCGGCGTGCATGAAGGCGACCAGGGCCAGGGCGATCTGGGACATATCATTGGCCCCTTTCCATTACTTTTGGCATATCCCTGTTCGATCCCGCCAGTCATCAGTCCTGTAGCGCCATGACCTCGGTCTGCTCTGGAGTGACAAAGATGGTGCGGTGGTGGTCATAGATTACGTAACCGGGTTTAGCACCGGCCGGTTTGCGCACATATCGGCAGTAGGTGTAATCGACCGGTACATTGCTGGACCAGCGCCCCTTGCTGAAATAAGCGGCTAGACGGGCAGCCTCACCCAGGGTCTGGGCGGGAACTTCTGCCGCCGGGTTGTCCCGGCGGATGATGACGTGGGAACCGGGGAGGTCCTTGGTATGAAGCCAGACATCATCCGGTTGTGCCCAACGCAACGTCAGATAGTCATTATGGCGATTGTTGCGTCCCACCATGATCAAGTAGCCTTGCGAAGAGCGGAAGCGGCGTGGTTGGGATTGTCCTTGGGCACGCGGGCGGGAACGCCCTTTCTTGAGGTATCCCTGGGCTGTCAACTCGTCTGCGATCGCTTCGATATCCGCTAGTGTTTCCGCCTGTGCTAGGGCTGTGGCGATCCCTTCCAGATATGATATTTCTTGTTTTGTTTCGTCTATGCGCTCACTGATCTGGGCAATCGTGCGTTGCGCTTTGCGGTACAAATGAAAATAGGACTGGGCGTTTGCTGCCGGGTCCAGCTGCGGATCAAGCGCGATTTGTGCCCTCCTACCTTGTGGGTCGTAGAAATCCGGTACCGTCACCTCCGTCATGCCCCGACGCACCATGTGTAGGTGGGCGGTCAACAGTTCACCTGCCCTGCGATGGCGATCGGCATCCTCCGCTTGCAGTAACTGGGATTGGCGGGCGGATAGTTTGCGGGCCGCC
>DUQP01000061.1 GCA_012837735.1 Bacillota bacterium | reverse complement strand
GGCACGGGACTTTGGATCCCGCATGCGCAGGTTCGAATCCTGCCGCCCCAGCCAATTGTATTGTTAGGCCCGCCGCAGCGGGCCTTTTTCGTTACCCTTTCAATTCGCCGAGTTGGTAATATTTGATCTGGTGTTCATTGATGTAGGCGATGCTCTCCGTCGGCGTCATGCCCCAGTTGGTCGGGCAGTTCGAAATCAGTTCCACCAGGGCAAAGCCGCGTTTGTCTAACTGGTGTTGGAACGCTTTTTTGATAAATCGCTTCGCCCGCACGATACCGGCCGGGTTGTGTAGGGTGGAGCGGGCGATGTAGTTGTCGCCCTCCATTTGCGCCAAGACCTCGCTCATCTTGATTGGGTAGCCAGAATGGGACGGATCACGCCCGAATGGGCTGGTGGTGGTCTTCTGGCCGATTTGCGTTGTCGGGGCCATTTGGCCGCCGGTCATGCCGTAAATGCCGTTATTGATGAAGATGACTGTGATGCGTTCATTGCGCATGGCCGCGTGCACGATCTCGGCGGTGCCGATGGAAGCCAGGTCGCCGTCTCCCTGGTATGTGAAGACCACTTTATCGGGATGAACGCGTTTCAGACCGGTGGCCACCGCCGGCGCCCGGCCGTGGGCCGCTGACGCCCAGTCCGTGTCAATATACCTGAAGGCCATGCTGGCGCAACCTACCGGCGCCACACCGATCGCTATCTGGTCAAGGGCCAATTCATCCAACACTTCTGCCACCAGGCGGTGGGCGACTCCATGCAAGCAACCGGGGCAGTAATGGGTGGGCACATCCAGCATACTCTCAGGACGGGAAAAGACGATCGTCATCTGCCATTACCTCCCCCGGAGAGAATTGTCACGATTTTCTCCATTACCTCAGCCGGCGTCGGAATGACGCCGCCGCAACGGCCGTAGAAATGCACGGGCGTTTCACCGGCGGCCAATTGGATATCTGTCACCAACTGCCCCATGCTCATCTCCACGGACAGAAAAGCCTGCACGCGCCGCGCCAGGTCCTGCACCGCTGCGTAAGGGAAGGGCCAGACGGTGATCGGCCGCAGCAAACCCACCCGGTAACCGGAGGCGCGGGCTTTGTGCAGGGCGTTTTGGGCGATGCGGGCCGTGGAGCCGTAGGCCACCAGCACCAGATCAGCGTCCTTTGTTTGTTCTGTTTCAAAGCGAGTCTCTTGCTCCATGATGGAGTATTTCTCGAACAGCCTGATGTTGATTTCCTCCATTTTATCAGGCGCCAGTTTCCAGTTCGTGACCACGTTGCGTGCCCTGGGGCCTTTGCCCGTTAGGGCCCAGGGTTTTGCCGGTGGTTGCTTATCCGGGCAATCCGGAAATGTCACGGGTTCCATCATTTGCCCGATTAGACCGTCGGCCAGGATTAGCACCGGGTTACGGTATTGGTCGGCCAGGTCAAAAGCCTCGATCGTCAAGTCGACCATTTCCTGTACGGACTTGGGGGCCAGGACCATCATCCGGTAGTCACCATGTCCGCCGGCTTTCGTGGCCTGGTAATAGTCGGATTGGGCAGGTTGGATGGTGCCAAGCCCGGGTCCACCCCGCACCATATTGACGATTACGCACGGTAATTCGGCACCAGCGATACAGGAGATACCTTCCATTTTGAGACTGAGACCAGGGCTGGAGGAAGAGGTCATGACGCGCGCTCCGCCGCTGGCGGCGCCGTAGACCATATTAATGGCGGCGATCTCGCTCTCGGCCTGCAGGAATGTACCGCCTACCTCCGGCAGGCGCCGAGACATATATTCTGGTACTTCGCTTTGCGGAGTGATCGGGTAGCCGAAAAAATACTTGCAACCGGCCCGAATGGCCGCTTCGGCCACCGCTTCATTCCCCTTCATCAGAATCGTCTCTGCCACTTCGCTTATCCCTCCTTTTGCCTTGTTGACCCTAGCTTCGCGTTCGCTTTGCCCAGCTCCTGCCAAAAAAAAGGCCGCCGGGCAGAGCGGCCAAAAATTCCCGTTTTTTCTTGTAATTATCTGTCTCCCGCCGCGTAGGCCAGATCGTTGATCACTAACCCAGTGATCAACTTTGGGTAAAAGAAGGTGGATTTCTGGGGCATCTTGTCCTGGGCTTCTGCCACCGCGATCACCTCGGAAACGGCCGGCGGGTTTAAGAAGAAGGCCAATTGGTACGATTTGTCCTGCACCGCCGCTATTGCTTGCTCGATATCGCGCGTGTAGGTCAAATTGACTTGTTCGCGCCGCTTCTGGGCGGTAATGCCGAGCAGGTGCTCCAAAATCAAGTTGTCCAGTATCGCCACATCCAGTTCCCGCCAGGCCTGGGAGCGTTCCCCGGGCAATAATTTTTGCGCTTTTTCCACGTCGCGCAACACTAGCACACTCAGGCCATCCTGGTCGCACATGGCAAAGGCGTGCCCGTTTTGCCCGGCTTTGGCCAGGGCCGCTTCCAAGTCCCGTTCTGGGCAGGGTGTGATGTGGAAGAATTCGTCCAAGCGGGCCCGAAAACCATCCAGAGCCTGCGGGTGCAGGTCTTTTACCATCCGGTGCGTCGGGAGCACGACTAACCCCGGATCATACATATTGACGAGCGTAATCATGATGTAGTCATAACCCGCCTTTTGCTCGGCCGCGTAAGCCAGGGCCGTTTCATAGCGGTGGTGCCCATCCGCGATATAGATCTTGGCCGGGGCCAAAATCGCCTGCACCTGGGTAATCACATTTGCATCTGTGATCACCCACAAGCGATGCTGTTCGCCGAACTCATCCGTCAGCTCCACATCGGCCTGGCGGCCGGCGGCAGCTGCGAATAAGGCCTCATTCACTTGCTGCTGGGGGTCCACATACAGGCCGAAGATGGGACTGAAATTACAGGCAGTGGCGCGCATTAACTGCAACCGGTCTTGCTTCGGTTTGGAGAGCGTTTCTTCGTGCGGCAGGACGGTGCCCGTACTGTATGGTTCGACGCCCAATCCGCACAAGAGACCGTTCCGGACCAGCGTCCGCCCCAGGGCGGAGAATTCCTGTTGATAGAGGTAAATGGACGGAGCCGGCTCGTGTCTCAGCACACCGCTTGCGATCCAATCTTGCAGTTGGGCGGCTGCGCGGCTATAGCGGTCATCGCCGGGCTGATCCTGCGGGTATTGTTTGCCAAGTTCCAAGCGGATGATATTGGCCGGGTTGGCCTGATGATAACGCTCCTGGGCAGTGGCGTCGATCACATCATACGGGGGGGTGACGACCGTCGCCAGGTCTCCCACTTTTTCTGCTGCGTAACGCAAGCCGGGGAAGGGAACAATGCGTGCCACTGGTTATCTCCTCCTTCACAAATACACTCAATATATTATCATAAACCAGTTGGTTTTTGGAAAGGGAGATCAGTGGGGGCCAGCACTTGCCAGCCCTGGTCTTTCAATAACGCGGTGAATACGCCCGAGCCAGGCTGCAACCGGCCGCTGAAGCTGCCGTCATAAATCTGGTGGACACCGCAGGACGGGCTGCGTTCCTGACAGATGGCCAGCTTTATGCCATGTTCTTGGCCAATCGCCAGTGCCGCTTGGGCACCCTGCAAAAATGCCTGCGTCACATCCGCCCCGTCCTTCCGCTGCACGCGTGCTTTTCCTGTCAGGACATCTGCCCCGTCCCGGCCACCGATCTCAGCGGGCAAACGCGGGGTCGGTAATCCGCCCAGTTGCTCCGGGCATACGGGGATGAAATGAAAATGATCGGCCAGGGCCAGGACACCTTTGTCCGCCGCATCCTGACCGTCGTAGCGGCATTTGTGTCCCAGCAGGCAGGCGCTCACCAAGACCGGTGGTCGTTCGGCAGGCATTTACTGGTCACCTCAAAAAGAGTGCGTTTGCTTGCATTATAGCGCAGGTGGGGGTGTTTAGCTATAGAGGCGTTAATGTGGGAAGTAGCGGGGGTGGCATAAACCACCCCGGCAATGCTAACGTTCCCCAGCGATCGCTTGCTCAGCCCGGGCGATGGCCAGCTGCACCAGGCGACCACAGTCACGGGAGGATACTGCGCCCCAACCTTCCCGGTGTACCGTATCATACACCCCTAGTTCACGGGCCAGTTCCTCTTTTAGTTGCTCAGACATCAGGGGTAGTCTGCCATTCGACAATCTGCCTCACCTCTTTTTGGGATCGGACCAAGGACCGATCACCTGTTTTGGGAACGTAGCACAAATAGTATTACTCAGGCGTTGGGCAGAGATACTGAAAAGATATGGCGGCAAGAAAAGGAGGAATTGGTGGTTTGCTAACGAATATCTGCGTGTGTTGTTGAGACCCCAGCATGAAAAGGAGGAGTGGCTGCCATGAGCTGCCTGGTCCGACAAAAACTGCGCCAAAGCGCTGTCACAGCGGCCCGAACCATCGTTGAAGAGCTAGCCTATTTGAATGCTGCGGGCTGGACAGTACTTGTCAATGAGCATGATTACTTCGTTTTCAAGAAGGATTTTTATTACCCGGCGGGCAATGAATTCCGGGTCACGGTGAGCGAATCCGGTACGGAGGATTCTGTCACGCTCCAGATTCAGGTTTATGATGATGTGGTGACATGGGACAAACGGGGAGATTTTGCGCCGATCCTTGAGCAAGATGGGATGGAAGAGCTGGAGCGGATTGGCGATTTGGTGTTGGAAGTCCTGAACTAGGATCGGTTGCTTGTCAACCTCTGGTAGGGGTGTTAGAATGTTGGTTGAATTATAGTATGAGAGGAGGAAAAAAGCATGGCGCATAGGATTACCGATGAATGCCTGGCATGTGATACCTGTCGTCCGGAGTGCCCCGTCGAAGCGATCGCAGAGGGTGATCCAATCTATGTGATCGATCCTGATCTGTGCACGGATTGTGGGGCTTGCGCCGAGGTGTGCCCGGTGGCCGCGATTGTCGGCCCTGATGAGTAAGAAAAATTATAGTTTTAGAAAAGGAAACGGGCGCGCCGGGTGGCGCGCCCGTATTGTATTTACTGGTTCTGTTGGACGATCTCGGCTGTGTCCCGAGCGATTACCAATTCCTCGTTTGTCGGGATCACCAAAACCCGCACTTTTGCTTCCGGCAGGGCAATGTCCTTTTCTCTTTCCTGGCTGCGGTTTTTTTCTTCATCGATCGCTACCCCGAGGAAACCGAGACCGCTACAGGCGGCGCTGCGCACGCTGGCCGAGTTTTCGCCGATACCAGCTGTGAACACGAGCGCATCAACACCGCCCATGGCGGCCGCGTAGGCGCCGATGTATTTACGCAGGCGGTAAATGAACATGTCATAGGCCAGCCTGGCCCGTTTGTGACCGGCACTGGCTGCCTCTTCCACTTCCCGCATGTCATTGCTGATCCCGGAAACGCCTAGCAGGCCGCTTTTCTTATTGATCAAGTTGTCGATTTGATCCGTGTCCAAGCCCTCTTCCCGCATCACCCAGGGCAGGACGGCTGGATCCACGTCGCCACTGCGGGTGCCCATGACAAGGCCTTCTAACGGGGTCATGCCCATTGAGGTGTCAAACGACTTGCCTTCGGCAACGGCCGTGATGCTGCAACCGTTGCCCAGGTGGCAGGTGATTAGTTTCAGGTCCGGCAACGGTTTGCCCAGCATTTCTGCTGCTCTTTGCGCCACATAGCGATGTGAGGTGCCATGGAACCCATAGCGCCTGATACCATATTTCTCATACAATTCGTACGGTAAAGCGTACAAGTAGACATGTTGGGGCATGGTCTGGTGAAAAGCTGTATCGAAAACCCCCACCTGCGGGGTGCCCGGCAGCGCTTGTTCGGCGGCTTCGATGCCAAGCAGGTTGGGGGGGTTGTGCAGCGGGGCCAGGCTGACGCAACGCTGTAAA
This sequence comes from Bacillota bacterium, assembly GCA_012837735.1. Lineage (GTDB taxonomy): Bacteria > Bacillota > Sulfobacillia > UBA3575 > DUQP01 > DUQP01. The sequence goes on along the minus strand of DUQP01000061.1, from coordinate 25,314 downwards.
GCGGCTTTCACCTGCGGGGTAATCAGGACCGAACCCGAGAACTCCTCACCGGCATGGACGACGCGGTGACCGACGGCGGCGATCTCTTTCGCATCGCTGATGACACCGCGTTCGGCATCGAACAGGATGTGCAACACCTGTTTAACTCCTTCAGTGTGGTCTTTGACCGGCATCACCTGACGATACTTGTCCTGCCCGGTGGCCTGATGGGTGAGGATGCTATCTGGCAAACCGATCCGTTCCAATAGTCCCTTGGCCAGCAGTGACTCGTTTTCCATGTCCAGGAGCTGGTACTTGATTGACGAGCTGCCACAGTTGAGAACCAGAATTTTCATGCCATAACCTCCTATTACTTCAAAAACGAGTTTTTGTAAAAGATTGTCCCAAAAAACCATAACATAAAGCAAAGGTGGGCTACAAGTCTATTTGCGGTAATTGCACAGAATTTTCCCTTAATCCCCGGCAGGACCCGGGGAATAATAGTTCCAGGCTGAGAGCGAGGTGAATGAGCATGACAAGATGGCACAATACCAGAGAGCAGGATCACCGCCGCCGCGATGACCGGAACACTTTGATGGATAGTGAAAGGGAAATGACAAAAGGTTATGGTTACACAACCGATATGCCTGAGATTATGGGCTGGCGCTCGCCAGAACAACAACAAGAACGGGCCAATTACATGATGCGCCTCTCCGAAACGCTCGGTGGCAAACATGGCAATCGGGATGTACCGCTGGTGGAAGAAGAATCTGGCACTTAGTTTTCGGGGACCGACGGTCCCCTTAGCAATTCCGTCATGTAAAGTTAACGGATGAAAAGCCAACTCCCAGCAATAAGAACCGGATTCTTTCCCGCTGGATGATCTCCGGGTCGTAAAACACCCGCACGATGCGCCTGCTGTCCGTGACCAGATAATGCTTGATACCAGGCACGCCGTTCAGAGCGCGGTCAATGCGCAATTTGGCCGGTTCGTCTGGCGGGCCGTGATAAACTAATGAAACTTTTGCTGCGTAGCTTCCCATCATTTGCTCCTCCTCCCAGCTGCATACTATGCAAACACGAACAAAATGGCATTATGGTCATTAAGAAATGCCGCCGGTCACCGACCCTTTACTTGCCTACAATCGCATGATATAATGTTCGTGCCGCAAAAAGACATTTTGACTTAGCAGCGAAAATCGTCTATACTAATGGGCGTTGATACTTCCGGTCAAGAATTGGGCGGGTAGCTCAGCGGAAGAGCGTCCGGTTTACACCCGGGAGGTCCCAGGTTCGAAACCTGGTCCGCCCACCATGAGGAACACGGTATCATCCGGAGGCGTGGTGTAGCCTGGTCTAACATACTAGTCTGTCACACTAGAGATCGCGGGTTCAAATCCCGTCGCCTCCGCCATATAACAAACAAGTGAGTGCCGCGGTAGCTCAGTCGGTAGAGCAGGGGACTGAAAATCCCCGTGTCGCCAGTTCGATTCTGGCCTGCGGCACCATTTTTATGTCAAGAATTTTTGCCCCTTCATTTGGAAGGGGTTTTATGATTTTTCCGCAATTATTGGGTAGCGAAACTGCGCTCAGATATCCTATAATCCCTGTCAGGAGGGGGGTTGCGTGTGGAACGGAACGCATCCTATCAGCTGGTCGAAGAGGCCATCCGTTATCTGGATGCCAATTACCAGGGCCAACCCGAGTTGGAAGAGCTGGCCAATGCTTTGCATGTCAGTAAATATCATCTGCAACGGGTGTTCACAAACTGGGTCGGTGTCAGCCCAAAGCGCTTCCTACAATATACTACGCTCAGCCATGCCAAGCGACTGCTGGCCGAGTCCCAGGGCACTTTGGAGACCACCGGTGCGGTCGGACTGAGTTCCCCGAGCAGATTATATGATTTGTTCGTGAAGCTGGAGGGTATCACGCCCGGTGAATACCAGCGCATTGGTGAAGAGGTCAGTATTTCCTACGGTTTTCATCCCAGCCCATTTGGCGAATGCCTGTTGGGCGTCACCGAGCGTGGCATTTGTCATCTCAGCTTTGTGCTCAGGGGGCGGACGGCCAGTCTGCGCGAGCTGCGCGAACAATGGCCACGTTCATTTTTGCGGGAAGATGAAGCCCTGACCGGGAAGCTGGTGGCAGAGGCTTTTGCCGGTGGCAAACTCGATTTATTCGTGATGGGCACAAACTTTCAGTTCCGGGTCTGGGAGGCGCTCTTGCGCATTCCAGCCGGTACTCTGGTGACATATGGTGAGCTGGCGCAGGCGGTCGGTCAGCCCGGCGCAGCCAGGGCAGTGGGCCGCGCGCTGGCCAGCAATCCGGTGGGAGTGCTGATTCCCTGCCACCGGGTAATCAAGCAAACCGGTGCCTTCCACGGGTATCGCTGGGGAGTGGCACGCAAGCGGGCTTTGATCGCCTGGGAAACAGTACGGGAGAGACAAAAAAGGAAAGAGCTCCTGTGATGCGGAAAAAGACCTGGAGATAGCTGCCGAAGTGAGGAGGATGATCAGTGAATCTGAAAGAGATCAGGGAGATTGCACGCCAGCGTATGGAAGGAAGTTGCCGTCTGTGCCGGGTCTGTAATGGCGTGGTCTGTGCCGGAGAAACCCCCGGGATGGGTGGGGTAGGCAGTGGGGCGGGTTTTCAAAACAACGTCGCCGCCTTGCAGCGGATCAGACTCAATATGCGCACATTGCATGATGTGATGGAACCCGATCTGCGGGTGGAACTGTTTGGCCTGCAGCTGGATTTTCCTGTTTTAGCCGCTCCCGTGGCCGGGATGGGTTTGAACTTCCCGGCCGTGGGTACGGAAGAAGACCTGGCGCGCTGGGCAGTGGTCGGGGCGAAAATGGCAGGTACACTGGGCATGTCCGGGGACGGGCCTGATCCCACTACCTTTCCCTCCGGCTTGCGTGCTATCCAGCATGTGCATGGGCATGGTATTCCGGTGGTGAAACCGCTGCCCCTGCAGGACTTGCAGCCCAAGATTGAACAGGCAGAGCAGGCGGGTTGCGTAGCCCTGGCGATGGACATCGATGCGGCTGGCATTTTGATGATGCGGCGGGCCGGCTACCGGGTCGGGCCGAAGACGAAGGCCGAAATTGCCGATATCGTGGCCAGCACCAAGTTGCCGTTCATTTTGAAGGGGATCATGACGGCTGATGATGCCGAAAAGGCAGTTGAAGCAGGTGTGGCCGGGATCGTGGTGTCAAACCACGGCGGCCGGATTCTCGATCATACCCCGGGCACAGCAGAGGTCCTGGGCGAGATCGCAGCGGCGGTGCAGGGGCGGATTACTGTCCTGATGGATGGTGGGATTAGATCCGGGTTCGATGTGATGAAAGTGCTCGCTCTGGGGGCAGATGCGGTTTTGGTGGGGCGGCCCTTGACGGTGGCCGGTTTTGGCAATGGCGAACAGGGCGTTTGCACGCAACTGCTGCAATTCCGGGATGAATTGGAGCGGGCCATGGTTTTGACCGGCTGCCGGACTCTGGCGGATGTCGGTCCCCATGTGATTAGACAGGCGTAGGAAAGGGGCCTTCGCGGCCCCTTTTTTAACTTGTGAGTGTTTTTTCAGCTTCTTTCAACATGTCCCGGATGGGCAGATCATACGGGCATTTGGTCTCGCATTCCCCGCACTCGCTACAATCTTCCACCTTGGCCGGCAACGAGGCATAACGACTGCTGGCCCAGTCGGTCAGCCCATAGCGGGTGTAATAGGCTTCCTGCAGGAACACCATCGGAATATTGATCCCCTGCGGGCAAGGCTGGCAGTACTCGCAGCGCCGGCAGAATGTATCGCCGAGACGTTCTCCCTCCGCCTGGAGAGCGGCCAGTTCCTCCTCGCTGAGGGGCTGCTTGTCCACAAGACCGGTGTTTTCCAAGACTTGTTCCACAGTATCCATGCCCGGGATGATGGTGTCCACCGGGTAAGAGAGCAAGAAGCGTAATGCTAGATCAGCGTTTGTCAATGCCCCGCCGGCCAGCGGCTTCATGATGATGGTACCGGTATTGGTCTTGCGGGCCATGTCCAGGATTTCTTCTGCTCCTTCGGCCTCCACCACATTGAGCGGGAACTGGACCGTCTCGAACACTTCATGTTTCATGGCTGCCTTGACTACGTCCCGAATATGGCTGGTTACGCCAATGTGCTTCACCAAACCCTTTTGCTTGGCTTCCAGTAGCGCTTCCAAGGCCCCGCCGGGGCTCATCACGCGCTCCAGGGTGGCCACATCGCGCACGTTGTGGATTTGATAAAGGTCAATCGTATCTACCTGCAGATTCTCCAGGCTGATCTGGATGTCCCTGGCCATTTTTTCTTTGCTGCGCACTAGTGATTTGGTGGCGATGATCACTTCATCACGGTGTTTGCCCAACACTTGGCCCATCTTTTCTTCGCTGTCGGAATAGGCCCGGGCGGTGTCAAAGAAGTTGATCTTGGCTTCCAGGGCTTTTTCCATAATCTCTTTAGCGGCAGCATGATTCACGCGCTGAATTGGGATGCCGCCGAAACCGATCACAGAAACCTCTAAGCCGGTCCTCCCGAGTGTACGATACTTCATGTGTCGACCTCCATTTTAGCAGTATGGGTTTACTCACAGCCTACTTGAAATCGGCTGATTTGTCCACCCCGGCGGGGACAACAAATCAGCATTTGGAGTCTGCTGTGATAAAATTATACTGGGAAATTAGCCAGATTAAAATATGACTGGTTTGGCGGGGAGCTGGTAGGGCAAGATGCCTGTGCGCTACATAACTTATTGTAATGGTCCTGCCCCTGCCGGGGTAATCTTGGAGGAGGTGTAGCACACAGCATGTGGGAGGAAGTAAAACGGATTTTACAGACTAGCCATAGCGTGGCGGTGGTGGGCTTGTCGCCGGATCGGAATCGGCCCAGTTACCAGGTGGCAACCTATTTGCAAAGGGCGGGTTACGACGTAACCCCGGTCAACCCGAATTGTCAGTCTGTGCTCGGCAAACGGTGTTACGGCAGTTTGGCGGATGTACCGGGGCCCGTTGACATCGTAACCATCTTCCGGCGTTCTGAGCACGTGCCCCCGATCGTGGCACAAGCAGTGGCCAAAGGGGTACGCATGGTGTGGATGCAAGACGGGATCATAAACCAGGAGGCGGCCGCCAGCGCCCGGGCGGCCGGATTGGTCACCGTCATGGATCGTTGTATCATGAGAGATCATGCTGGTCTGCATTGGAAGGAAAACTGATTACGATAGGCGAAGTGTAAAAACGCAGGAAAATAAACGGCAAGGAGGGGACAGACTTGGAACTCAAGGGTTCAAAGACGGAAGCCAATCTGATGGAGGCCTTCGCCGGGGAAGCCCAGGCCAGAAACAAGTACACCTACTTCGCCAGTGCTGCCAAAAAAGAGGGATATGAGCAGATTGCGGGCATTTTCCTCGAGACAGCCGATGACGAAAAAGAGCACGCCAAAAGGGCGTTCAAGTTCCTGTCCGGAATCGGCAACACGGCCGAGAACCTGGCAGCGGCCGCGGCTGGGGAGAACTATGAGTGGACCGAAATGTATAGAAAGTTTGCGCAGGAAGCCCGCGAAGAAGGATTTGACGAAATCGCCGAATTTTTCGAAGAAGTGGCGGAAGTGGAGGAAGAGCACGAGAAACGTTTCCGCGCCTTACTGGCCCGGGTTGAGAGCAACACGGTCTTTGCGCGTGATGTAGAAATCAAGTGGCACTGTCGGAACTGTGGTTATATCCACAAGGGCAAAACGGCCCCTGAGCTGTGCCCGGCCTGTGCCCATCCCCAATCTTATTATGAGCCATACTGCGAAAACTTCTAACGAAACGGCGGGGCTGTCCAGGGGGCGGCCCCGTTGCTCGTTTTGGGCGAGATGGGGTCTGCCAGCTGTCAACTGGGCTTGCTCTCTGCCAGCAGTGGCTCGTACATCATCACCGCGTGGTTCTCCGTTACGTACTCATCTCGCAACAATATGCCTTTCTGATCCCATACCCGCCGCCTGATACAATTATGGCGCACGTATCCTCCCCAGGGCTCATGGGTGATGCGGTGCTCGCTTTCATAGACTTGGTAAGAGCAGGTTGACGGGGTGCTGGCCCGCCATTCCCCGCGCAAATGGGTCGGTCCCACCCAGACTTGCAGCTGATAGGTATGGGGAGTATCGTTGCGGATTTGCAGGTCAATGTAGTTGTAGGACACTGTGGCACCGCTGCCGAAAGGCTGGGTGCGATCGGCATCTGGAAACACATCAAAGCTGTGCCGCCAGCGCTCGGTGACTGTCAGCGGGGTGTGGAGCGTCATCCAGTAGATCAGATTGGACAGCTGGCACAGCCCACCGCCCACCTGGGGCGAGAAGCTGCCGTTGTGCAGAACCATCCCTGGCAGATACCCTTTGCGGGCGGTGGCCCGGCCCAGACAGCGCCAGAAAGACAAGACCTGTCCCGGGGCCAGGATGACCCCGTGCAAGTGCTGGCTGGCTATTTTCAAGTTCACCACTTTGTTGTGTTGCAACCACATATCAACATCCCTTAACCGGCGCAAGAGGGGCGTTTGGTGACCGGCGACCAAATATGGTAATGGGTCCGGTTGCCTTTTGGTAGCGTAATGCCGGCATTGCCACAACCAAACCAGGTAGCGTCGCCAGGTGAAATATGTTTTGCCGAGCCATGTGCGCAGCGGTGACCGATAGTGTGGCGCCTGTTGGTGTTTGCTCATGGTGAACCAGTCCTTTCGCCAGCACAGGGTGCCTGGCCCCCGTGGATCACGCCCGTTGCGCAGGCGCCATCGCTATTACTATATCACAGGTCGCATCTGCTCGCCACAGGCGAACTTCTTCCAGGTTTGGGTGTGGGCTTGCGGTTCATGGTAATGATTACAACGCTTTGCCGCTGGCCCGTTTGGCTTTGTTCATTTACCTGGTAGTCCGATTGGTGAATGCGATGGAGCGCATGGCTAAGGCCATGGAAAGGATAGCGGAGCGAGATGAGCGGCCGGATCTTTCCCGATTGATCGTAAACATCGGGAACTTTTTCGGCTCCCAGGTGTCAATAATGATATCGGCTTATCTTCCCCTCCCGTCACAGCTTGTCTCATGTGGAGAATTTTTTTTGCCAGCAGGCATATGGTTGGGCGGGGACGAATTGTTTGGCATGTGAGCAAAGGGAGGTAATAAAAATGCGCAGCAGGCTGGCCGGGTTGTTGGCGCTCGTGATGATCGGAGCGCTATTGCTGGGAGGGTGCGGCGGCGAACAGGGGCTTACGGCGGAAGAGGTCGTCGACAAGGTGATGGAAAGCTATGAATCGCTCGAGTCATACGAATTTGTCATGGATGCTACGCAGGATTTGGAGTTTCAGGATCCCGAAAGCGGCGAAACGGTAGCAATGCATAATACGATCACGGGCGCGGGCAAGTTAGACATGGCAGCGGAAAGACTATATATGAGCATGACCACCACTGTGGAATCGGCGGATATTCCGGGCGAAGAAGAGTTTGAAATGCCTAGCTTTGATACGGAAATGTATTTTGTTGAGAACAAAGTCTATATGTACATGAGCATCATGGATATGTGGGCGCAGAGTGAGATTCCGGAAGCCTTGACGGAGCAGATGTGGGCACAAGGGGACCGCATGAAAGAACAAATGGAGTTGTTGGAGAAGGCAGAGGTCACGCTGCTGAAGGACGAAGTGGTAGCAGGCCGTCCCTGTTATGTGTTAGATGCACAGGTTTCGGCGGAATTAATGCAGGAAATGCTGATGGATCAACTGACGGAATTGATGTTTGATCAGGGCGGTTTGCTCGCGGCCGGTCTGGAAAACTTGGAGTTCAATATTTATTCCGTGCGGTACTGGGTGGATAAGGACGACTTCATGGTACACAGAATAAACACCGTTATGGATGTCAATATTGGCATTCAAGGACCGGAAGAGGCCGTTGCCAGTGCCCGGATCATGATGGATATGAACATGGAGCTAAGCGGCTTCAATGAGCCGATGGAAATCGAGTTGCCGGAAGAGGCGCTCAACGCCCCCGATATGACTGAAATGGGGACTATTACGGAGTAAGTTTTTGGGCGAGACAGCGCAGCCATGATTGGTTGCGCTGTTTCCTGTTTTTGTGCATTTTTGGTAGCGAGCAGGAATAGGGTCCAGAAGGGCGAAGTTTCCCAGAAAGAATTGTTATTGGAGAGGGGTTTTAAGATGAAGATGATCACTGGTCATGTCAACGATCTGCCTGCTTATCCTGTTCCGGCGGACCATGCCGATAACACTGTCCGGCGCGTGGTTTTTTCTCCGGATAATTGCTGGGATACAAGTGTCATGCGGGTCTTTACCATGGAGCGCGGAGGCGGTACACACGAGCATGAACATCCCTGGTCACACTGGGTGTTCATCCTGGAGGGTAAGGGCATTATCGTATACGAAGGCAAAGACTACCCGGTCGAGGCCGGATCCTATATGTTTATTCCCGGTGGCAACAAGCACTACCTGTATAACGCCGGTTCCGGTGATGAGGTTTTCCGGTTCATGTGCATCGTGCCGCCGGAGGGTGATACATTCTAATTGAACAGGAATTCGGGTGGGGAAAAAGTCCTTGTTTTTTTGCCACCCGGGTGGTATAATACCGAGCAAAGTAATCAGACAAATGCTATGACTGGAAAGAGTAACCGTTTTTACGCGCTGCAGAGAGCCGGGCAAGGTGGGAGCCGGTGCGTAGGTGAAACGGCGAATGGGTCCGCGAGCAGCGAACTGAAGCGGCGTAGCCGTGCTAGGGGAGCCGGATCCCCACCGTGACAAGGGGAGGGTATCGACAGGAAACTGTCCGTACCTGGTTGAGAGAGGCTCGGCCTCAAATTGGGTGGCACCGCGGAGTAGCCCTTCGTCCCAGACAACGAAGGGTTTTCGTTTTTTCCCACCGATTTGTGACGGGCTGAAAGCAGGGTGGCACCGCGCAGTCATTCGCCCCTGAATGGCTGCGCTTTTTGTTTTGCCCAAACTAAACCATGAGGAGTGACGACATGATGGAAAAGACGCGTTTTGATCTCGATCCGAAACGGATGCCTGATCGTTGGTATAATATTGCGGCTGATTTGCCAAAGCCCCCACCGCCTCCCTTGCATCCGGTGACCAACGAGCCGCTGCACCCGGATGATTTGCGGACGCTCTTTGCCGACAGCCTGATTGAACAGGAACTGACCATGGACCGGTATGTGGCTATCCCCGGCCAGGTAATGGATATGTACGGGATGTACCGGCCGTCGCCGTTGTTCCGGGCCCGGCGGTTGGAAAAGGCGTTGCAAACGCCGGCGCGGATCTACTACAAATATGAAGGAGTCTCTCCGCCCGGCAGTCACAAGACGAATACCGCTATCGCCCAAGCCTATTACAACGCGCAGGCCGGCGTGAAAAGGCTGACCACTGAAACGGGTGCCGGTCAGTGGGGATGTGCGCTGTCGTTTGCTTGCCAACTGTTTGATATCGAATGCCGCGTTTATATGGTGCGGGTCAGCTTCCAACAAAAGCCCTATCGCAAGACGATGATGGAGACATGGGGCGCTAAGGCCAGCCCGAGCCCCGGACTGGATACGGAAGTGGGTCGGCAAGCTCTGGCTTTGGATCCGGATACCCCCGGCAGCTTGGGAATCGCCATTGCCGAAGCGGTGGAGGATGCTGCTGCGCGTGAGGACAGTAAATATGCTTTGGGCAGCGTTTTGAACCATGTGTTGCTGCACCAGACGATCATCGGTGAAGAGGCTTTGTTGCAGATGGAGCTGGCGGACGATTATCCGGATGTGGTGATCGGCTGCTTTGGCGGTGGCAGCAACTATGCCGGGTTGGCCTTCCCGTTCATCAGGGAGAATATCCGCAATAACAAAGGCACCCGCTGCGTGGCGGTGGAGCCGGCGGCCTGTCCCAGTCTGACGTGTGGGAACTATGAATATGACTATGGTGATACTGCCAAGTTGACTCCTTTGTTGAAGATGTTTACGCTCGGTTATCAGTTCATGCCCCCGGGGATCCATGCCGGTGGCCTGCGTTATCATGGTGCCGCCCCTCTGGCCAGCTTCGTCCATAGTCTCGGTTTGATGGAGGCAAAAGCATTGCCGCAAAATGCCGTTTTTGCCGGCGCAGTTATGTTCACTCGCAACGAAGGTATCCTACCGGCGCCGGAATCTGCCCATGCTATTCAAGCGGCGATTGACGAAGCACTGGACGCGCGGGAGAAGAATGAAGAGCGCGTAATCTTGTTTAACTTGAGCGGGCACGGTTTCTTCGATCTGGGTGCTTACCAGGCGTACCTGGCGGGCGAACTGGAAGATTATTTTCATAAGTAAATCGTAGGTAGATGGGCTTTTTTCGGGCACTCGCGCTGCGGGTGCCCTTCCCTTTAGGCAAGAGGTTTTCGACCGCCGGTGTCGAAGGGTACGGGACGTCAAAAATTTGCACGGAGGAGGCAGCAACGATGTCCTATCGGTATTTGACGCTGGCAAAACAAGGGCCGCTGGCACGGCTGACTCTGAATAGACCGGAGAATTTCAACTCCTTCCACATCGGCTTGGGAGAGGAATTGCAGGCGGCAGTGCGGGAGTGTGAAGACGAACAGGTGCGGGCGGTCTTGATCAGTGGCGCCGGCAAGCACTTTTGTGCCGGGGGCGATGTGAAATGGATGCGGGACAACCTGGGCGAGGATTTCGGGGCGGCGTTTGATGCCTTGATCGATGCTTGTCATCCGCCCATCATGGCGCTGCGTAACCTGCCAAAACCGGTCATAGCAGCCATCCAGGGCTTTGCCAGTGGAGCGGGCTTTAGCTTGGCGATGGCCTGTGATTATCGGATCGCGGCCGAAAACGCGAAATTCAACCAGGCTTATGTTAACATCGGCCTCAGCCCGGACTGCGGTTCCAGCTATTTTCTGACGCGGGCCCTGGGTCCGGTCCTGGCCATCGATCTGATTTTCACTGGTCGGGTGGTGGCTGCGGAAGAGGCTTTGCGCCTGGGCATCGTGAATCAGGTTGTACCCCAGGAAGAGTTTGCGCAAACCGTGGAACAGGTGGCCGCTTCCTTTGCCAATGGGCCGACCAAGGCTTATGCCGCTGCTAAGCTATTGGTGAACAAGGCTTTGGAGAACGATTTGGCCACCCAGCTGGCTCTGGAACAAAAACTGGTTGTTGAGAATGCCCAGAGCGATGATTTCAGTGAGGGTTTGCAGGCCTTTTTCGAGAAGCGGCCAACCCGGTTTATTGGCAAATAAAGTCGGGCCGGATGTCATCAAGGCTTAATAATTATTTGGTATGCTGTTTTGGTATCAACGGAGGAGGGCCACAGTGTTGCCACTACGCAGAATTTCTGCCGCTGAGCGTGATGTTTTTAATAACTTTGTCCAGGCTTCCCCAAAGGCCCATTTTTTACAGCTTTACGAGTGGGGGGTGCTGAAAGCGGGGACCGGTTGGCAGTTCTACCCTTACCTGCTGGAAGAAGGCGGGCAACCGGTGGCGTCCGCACTGGTGCTGAGCCGGAAAGTGCCGGGGACAGGCCGTTCACTGTGGTATATTCCCCGCGGGCCGGTGGTGGACTTCCAGGATGAAAGACGTTTTGCTATGCTGATGTCTGCTTTGAAGCAGGAGGCAGCGGCCCACGGTGCCCTGGGGATCCGCATTGATCCCGATTTGCCCGTCGCTACCCCGAGCGTGCGGGAAAACATTTTGAGAGCTGGTTTTAAGCCTCGCCCGGGCGGCTTGAATTTTGAGGGGGCGCAACCGCGGTTCGTTTTCCGTCTTGCCTTGCAACCGGACTTGGATGAGATTATAGCCAACTTCGCCCCAAAAACGCGCTATAATATCCGTTTGGCTGGCCGGCGCGGGGTGGAAGTGGAAATCGGCGCGCGCCAGGAAGATATGGCGGTGTTTTATCAGATCCTGGAGGTGACCGCCGAGCGTGATGGTTTTTTGGTGCGTTCGGCCCGCTATTTTGATGACATTTGGCGATTATTTATCACAAAAGGGTACGCCCAACTGTTTATGGCCCGCTATCAAGGGAAGATTATAGCTGCCACGCTGGCTTTCATTTGCGGCGACAAGGTCTGGTATTTGTACGGCGCTTCCAGCAATGAGCACCGCAATGTGATGCCGAACTACCTGTTGCAGTGGGAGATGATCCGCTGGGCAAAGGAGAGCGGTTGCCAGATCTATGATTTCCGCGGTGTTTCCGGGGATCTGAATGAAAATAACCCGTTATACGGATTATATCGCTTTAAGAAAGGTTTTTCCGGGGATTTCGTGGAGTTCATCGGCGAATTTGATTTACCGGTAGCCAAGCTACCGTTCTGGGTCTTCAACCGGGCTGAGCCATTTATGCGCGGTGTCTTGCGACGAGTGGCTACGTTGCGCAAAAGGGCGCGCGTTGAGTGAGGAGGGGCCGAATTGGCGGAAACGTGGGTTGAAGTCAACCTGGCGAATATAGCCCATAACACGCGGGCGGTAAAAGACTTGATCGGCCCTGACACGCAATTGATGGCGGTCGTAAAGGCAAATGCCTACGGCCATGGCGCTGTTCCGGTGGCGCGCACCGTTTTGGCCAGTGGGGCAGATTGGTTAGGTGTGTTCAAGCCCGAGGAAGCGGTGCAGCTGCGGGCTGCCGGCATCATGGCGCCGATCCTGGTGATGGGAGCATTTGCGCCGGATGAAGCCGAAGCGGTGGTGGAAATGGACCTCACTGTCGCCGTCTCCACGCCGCAGCAAGCGCAATCTCTCGAGCAGGCGGCCGCCCGGGTTGGTAAGCAGGCCAGGGTCCACCTGGAGGTGGACACCGGTCTTGGCCGGTACGGGATGAAACCGGCGGAGCTCCCGGCTCTGGCGGAGAGGGTGGATAATAGCAATTATCTCTTTTTAGAGGGGGTCTTCACGCATCTCTCAGCTGGTCCCACGAATAAGCAGGCTGCGCAACGGCAGTTGGCTGCGTTTTTGGCATCTCTGCCAGAACTGGACAGGCCCATCCCATTGCGCCATGCTGCCAGCAGTGGCTCGTTGTTGTCGGTGCCGGAAGCCCGGCTCGATATGGTGCGGATCGGCACCATGCTGTATGGGCAAAGCCACCATCAAATTCCATCCGGCATGGAGCTGAAGCCGGTCTTCGAGTTATGTACCCGCATCACCCATATTACCAGCTACCGGAAAGGCGAGCGGATTGGCTACGGCAATGGCGTGCGCCTGCGGCGTGATACCAGGGTGGCGGTGGTGCCGGTCGGTTGCGCGGAAGGGTTTGGTATGGAACCATCAAGAGCGCCGGAAACCATGCTAGAGCTACTGCGCAACTGCGCCAAGCAGTTCTTACGTTATATTGGGCACGGACGCGTGACAGAAAAAGCCATTTGGAATTCGCGGCCCGTGCCTGTCCTGGGTCGCGTCGGTATGCAGCACACTACTTTAGACATCACGGATCTCATGCATGCTGGTCCGCAAGTGGGCGATATCGTTATGCTCCCAGTCCGGCGCGTATTGGTTGGCCCCCATGTGCCGCGCTGTTTTTTTGGCGAAGAGGTAGTGACACAGCAAGTTCGTGAGCACGAACTGGCCAAGTAAAGAGAAGAAGTAGCTTCTTCGGTTGGTTAGCTTGCAAAGCGCTCATGATTATGCTATTATATTGTCTGCCGGCGATGCCGGGATGTGCAACGGCCGGTATGTTGAAGTTGACAGGTGCGGAAGTGGCTCAGTGGTAGAGCATCGCCTTGCCAAGGCGAGGGTCGCGGGTTCAAATCCCGTCTTCCGCTCCATTAGCTTACTGGCCGGTGGTTTTGTAACCACCGGTTTTTTGCTTTTTGGGGGTGATGATTTGTATACGATATTACGTACGCCTTTGGATAATCCGAAAATGCAGGAACGGCAGGAATTTGAGCCAGGTAGCTGGATCAACATCGTGCAACCGAGCGATGATGAACTGCTATTCCTGAGCGATAGCCTCGCTGTGCCGGAGGATATCCTGCGCGCGGCTTTGGATCATGATGAGAGCGCCCGGATTGAAGTGGAAGAAGACCAGGTGCTGTTGATTATTGATATCCCAGTGCGCAATGAGTCACAGGGTGAGTTTTTTTATGAAACGTTGCCGCTCGGGATTATCTTCAAAGGCGATTTTATCATCACCGTCTGCTTGCAGGATCACCCCGTGCTACAGGATTTCCGCCTGGGCAGAGTGCGCGGTTTTTTCACATACAAACGCACCCGCTTCACGCTGCAGATCCTGTTCCGGGTGGCCAGCTTGTATTTATCATATTTGAAGCAGATCGACCGGCAGAGCATCGAAGTGGAGAGGCAACTACACCGCTCCACGCGCAACAAAGAGCTGTTTTTGCTGTTGTCTTTGATGAAGAGTCTAGTCTATTTTTCCACTTCCCTGAAGGCGAACGCGCTCGTCTTCAACAAGCTGATTAAAGGTGACGTAGTGAAGATGTATCCGGAAGACCAGGATGTCTTGGAAGATGTGATTATTGAAAACAGGCAAGCGATTGAAATGGCCGAGGTGTATAGCAATATTCTCAGCAGCACGATGGATGCCTTTGCATCTGTGATCTCCAACAACTTGAACATGGTGATGAAATTTTTGGCCTCGGTGACGATCATCCTTAGCATTCCGGCGATCGTTGCTTCGCTGTATGGCATGAATGTCTTGCTGCCGCTGCAAGATAGGCCGTTTGCGTTTTTGTTTGTGCTCTTGATTGCCCTCGGGCTTTCTAGCCTGGCGGCGTTTGTGTTGGCAAGGCGGGGGATGTTTTAGAACGGTTACCGCCTTGGCACGCTACTATCGCATTACGGCCCCATTAGCGCCGCTCCAGCGCTTGAACTTAGAGTCAGGCGTTCACGGTGACACCATGCCGTCAGTGCGCGTGACTTTTTAACCGTCGCTACACAGTTGTCAAAGGCAGCCAATCGAGAACAATCTTTTCCCGCTTACTCCTCCTGCCAACATTCTGATTGCATCGCTTTGTCGAAAAATAACCAAGATTGGAAAAAGAACTGGAAGAAAAGAGGTAAATTAATGAAAGTGTCAAATACAGGAACCTAGATTTGCAATTATTCCCGCGCTTATGTTGTCCTGCTTTTTGCTGCGTTCTTGATTTGATCGCCCCAGTTTCCACATCGCGTTAGTCCCGTTTTTGCTGTCACAGAGTAAAAATGTAGTTGAACAAATTCACTGGAAAGGATGTAAAAGCTCAGTGCGGTGGGCAGCAGACGTACTTTGGGCAAAGAAGGCTAAACCCGGCGAGGCGGAACGCTGGCTTCCGCTTATTGTACATATGGCGGATACAGCGGAAGTGGCAAGGCTTATGTGGCGCGATTGGCTTCCTGATGGTACCAAACGACGAATCACCGAGGGGCTTGGTTTTTGCTTATCCAGTTTCAGTAATTTGGAAGAGTTGGCGTTAAAATGCTTTGTTTTTCTGGCAGCGGTGCACGATTTAGGGAAAGCAACACCGGGTTTTCAGGGTAAACTGCTTCCTTCTGGATTTGACGAGCAGCTACGACAAACGCTCTGTGATGCCAATCTGCCGCTGCTGATGTCAATACATACAAACAAAGCAAAACACTATTGGGCCTCCCAGCTTTTGCTGGAGAAGTTTGGGTTTGATAAAAAGCTGGCGGGTATTTGTGGTGGCCACCATGGAATACCTCCAAACAACAAGCAATTGCGAGACTTAAAGACCGCTTTTAAGGATCATCTCGGCTGGGACCGAGAGGTTTGGTGCCAGGAGGTGCAGCAGGAGCTGTTATCCTATGCTTTGGAACTGGCGGGTGTGACGAAAGAAGAAGCACAGGCCTGGCGACCGGATCTGCCCACGCAGGTGCTGTTAAACGGTATGATCATCATGGCCGATTGGATCGCCAGCAACGAAGGGTTTTTTCCGCATCTGCGTCTCTCGGAATGGGCAAAACCATCTGTCAGGCGGGCAAAGGATGCCTGGGATAAGATACAACTGCCAGAATCATGGATGCCAGGGACAGATTGGATGAGTGTGGATTTATATAAAAAACGTTTTTCTATCAATCAGCCGCGACCAGTGCAAACGGCTATGAAGCAGTTAATGGGGGAATTGTCTCGCCCGGGGATTGTGATCCTGGAAGCCCCTATGGGCGAGGGCAAGACAGAGGCGGCTTTGGTTGCTGCCGAGATCATGGCCCAGAAGACCGGACGGAACGGCATCTTTTTCGCCCTGCCCACGCAGGCTTCAGCAAATGGTCTTTTCTTGAGGTTCTGCCGTTGGATCATGCGACTGGAAGACGGTGTTGACCATGCTGTCAAGCTTGTCCACGGCAAAGCGGATCTCAACGAATTGTATCATCAGGTGAAAAAAGCGACGAAAGAAATAGGTCGTTTTTCCTTGGGACTTGAAGCTGGGGAAGAAACCGACGAAGATGCCATCATCGTGCACGATTGGTTTTCAGGGCGCAAGAAGGGTCTTCTGGCGGAATTCGCTATGGGAACAATAGATCAGGTTCTAATGGGAGGCCTTAAACAGAAACATCTGGCATTAAGACATCTGGGGCTCGCCAATAAAGTGGTAATCCTGGATGAATGTCACGCTTACGACGCTTATATGAGCCAATATCTTTATAAGGTTCTGAGTTGGCTGGGCGAATACGGAGTGCCGGTGCTTGTACTCTCTGCTACCCTACCGGGAGATAAGCGCAGAAAACTTGTTAAAGCCTATTTGAATGCCAATTTTGATTCCGATCCTCAATACGACTCGAAACCGGAAGCGACCTCATCGCCCGGGTGGGCTACAACTAGTTCATATCCAATCATTACCTATACCGATGGTGGTAAGGTGTATCAGAAAGAAATCGATGCTAAACGGCGGCTTCCACCTGTTGAGCTCAAGACTTTGTTTGATGACGAACAAGTGGTATTGATTTTGGAAGATCTACTTTCCGAAGGTGGCTGTGCCGGCATCATTGTCAATACTGTGAAGCGTGCTCAAGATTTTGCAATTGCGCTCAGCAAACGATTTGGGGATGACAATGTCTGGCTGCACCACTCTCGTTTTCTCGCCATCGACCGGGCCCGGAGTGAAAAGGAGCTCCATTCTAGATTGGGGCCAGACGGTGATCGGCCGGATTTTTGCATTGTGGTGGGCACGCAAGTTTTTGAGCAATCCTGCGACCTGGACTTCGATGTGTTATTCTCGGACATCTGTCCCATGGACCTGCTGATTCAACGGATTGGTCGCCTGCATCGGCATTCCAAAAACAATTCCAACCGCCCGCGCAAACTGAAGCAACCGTATTGTTTTGTGACAGGAATGAATGATTCAGGTTTCGATCCCGGCACGGAGGCAGTTTACGGCAAGTACCTGCTTATGAACACAAGGGCACTGCTGCCGTCTCAGATTAAGCTGCCCGACGATATTCCTCGACTGGTACAAGAAGCCTACCGTCCTGAGGGATTATTCGAACCTCCACAGCCCCAGACAGAATACGACAAGGCCAAACAGAACCAACAACAGCTGGTTGCCGACAAGGAGCAGCGGGCCAGGAGTTTTCAAATCGCCCTACCGTATGAAGGATTCGGGCACTTGATTGGCTGGCTGGATATGAGCGTTCAAGATGATCCATCGGGCAAGCGGGGTGAGGCGACTGTACGAGATTCTGACACTACGCTCGAAGTCTTGGTGGTGCAGCGGCGGGGCAATCGGTTCTATTTGCTTCCCTGGCTTTCGCCGCAGCGGGAGATCCCTGTTGACGTGCCGCCTGACACCCAACTCGCCAGGGCCATGGCCCAGTGCAGCGTGCAGCTTCCCCAGGCACTGAGCGTAGCTTGGATGATTGACAGGACCATCAGCGAACTTGAAAAAATCTCGATTGTCCAATTGCGGGCGTGGCAGGAATCCCCCTGGCTCAAAGGTGATCTATTTTTGGTGTTAGATGAACAGCTTAGCACTGAGCTTTGCGGGTATCGCCTGGTATATGAAAGGCGTTACGGGCTGTGTTCGGAAAAAATTGAAAAGAGGGATGTGAATGCAGGATAAGGCCTTTAATCTCCTTCACGAGCCGTGGATTGTGGTTCTGAACGGGGAGGGAATGACGGAAACGGTATCGTTATTGACGGCGTTAGAGCGAGCGCATGAATTTGTTGGTTTGGCCGGAGAATTGCCGACCCAAGACGTCACGATTTTGCGTTTGCTGCTCGCGGCCCTGTACGGAACTTTTGTTAGGGAAGATATTCATGGAAACCACAAGACAATTAGGACTTCCCAGGAAGCGCTGGAACGCTGGCTGAGCTTATGGAAACTGGGGCGCTTCCCTACTGGGCCGATCCAGAGATATCTGGGTACATATATAGAGCGCTTCTATCTCTTTCACCCGAAACATCCTTTTTATCAAGTGGCTTTTCCGGAACCGCCTCAAGATACGGACGGTAAAGAAATATCATTTACGTGGAAATATGCTTGCGAATTGGCGGGAGATGTTGCTGAAAGCGGCAATGTTCCGCGCCTGTTTGCAGGGCGCCGGGATACAAATAAATTGAGTTTTGCGGAAGCAGCGCGGTGGTTGTTGTACACCCACGCATTTGGCGTTGCGCCTGCCGGTAGCCCTGGCAACAAAAGGGTTATCAAGGGCTATGGTTTGCCCTGGCTCAGTCAGCTTGGCATCATCTGGGCAACTGGCGATAACTTATTTGAAACCCTGATGTTCAATTTTGTTCTCCTCGATCAGAGAGACAATCCGTGGCCGGTTGGTGATATGTATTGGGAAGCGCACGAAGAACTCACCGCCGATACGATTAAAGATATCGCTTTTCACCCCCCAAGAAGTCCCGCTGAGCTTTATACGATGCAGTTCCGGCGCATCCGTTTACAGCGTGAGGAAAGAGGCGTAACAGGTTACGAGCTTTGGTCGGGGATCGTGCCGGATTTCAGAGACGCGTTTTATGAGCCGATGACCGTTTGGCGAAAAAAGGATAATACGCTACCCAAGAAACATTCTTCCGAAAAACAGATGTGGCGGGATTTCGCCGCAATTTTTTCCGAGGAGGATGGTGCAGAACTCCCGGGAGTGGTGAGATGGATTCATACCTTACAGAGTGAAGGAGGAGTGCAGTTACCGCTGATACGGTTTCACACGGCAGGAGTCAATTACACAAAAAACACTGCTATTGAGCATGTTTTTGCGGACAGCCTAAAGATTAATGCTGGGCTCTTGTCGGAGCTTGGCGAAGCCTGGATTCCAAGGATCTCAAACCTCCTTAAAATCACAGACAAGAGCGTTAGACTGCTGGACACACTTGCTTCTGATTTGGCCAAGGCCTCTGGAGACAGTGATGGCCCGGGTCGTCGTGCTGGGGAAGCAATCGGCCGGGCGGCAAAGGCTGAAGCCTACTTCAAGCTGGACATGCCTTTCCGGAGTTGGTTGGCCGGTATTGATCCGAGCAAAACGGACAAAACAGAGGCGGAGCAGAGTTGGCGGTACTTGGTACAGCGGGTTCTCCAAGAGATTGGAGAGGAGATGGTGTATCGAGCTGGCAACAAGGCAATGGTAGGGCGCTGGGTGTTGAGGAGAAATATGAGAGAGCCAGAGCATTTCTCCGCCTCGGCAGCGCTAGCCAAATTCCGAAACGGTCTTCATAAAATGCTGAAAGGAGGATTGATTTATGAGCGAGCAAAGCATGGCCGTAGCAATAAAGAGGGAGATGCAAAGGAAAATCACCCACCTATTGACGCAAGGCCCTGAGAGCCGGGCCATGCTGGCCAAGCTGCGGCGGGGGATTGGGAAGGAACCGGGAGAACTCCCCGAACTATTTGAAATCGTGTTTGAAAATCTGCCGGAGGGATTTTTCGGCAAAGGAGGCGAACCCAGCCGAGAAATCTGGGCGATTTACACTGCTTTGACCCTGTTTTCTCTGCATCAGCAGGGCAAGGATCGGCCAATGAGCGCAAGCGGCGAGCGAGAGGGAGAAACCTCGGGAGATTCTTTGGGTGCAGCAGTAGGGCGACTGGTAAGAAAGGATATGACCCGCGAAAAGACACTCAAGCGCCGTTTTGATGCCGTGTTAACAGCTGACGAGTTTACAGAACTTGCGCACCATGCCCGTGGTCTCATCCAATTACTAAAAACAGAGGATATTCCTCTTGATTACCCTAAGTTCGCGTTCGATCTCTATCGGTATCAATTCGATGAGGCCAGGAACAGGGTGCGCCTACGCTGGGGTGAGGATTATTACCGCGTTATGCATACGAAAATGGAACAAAAGGAAGGAGTGTTGTCATAATGAGCAACCGTTTTTTTATTGACGTGCATGTGATTCAATCGTTGCCGCCAAGTTGTGTGAACAGGGATGATACCGGCAGCCCCAAGACGGCTATGTATGGGGGTGTGCGCCGGGCACGGGTCTCATCGCAGTGCTGGAAACATGCAATGCGAGAAATGTTCAAAGAAAACTTTGATGAAAGTGAATTGGGGGAACGAACGAAAAAGATCGTCGAAAAAGTCGCCGACCAAATTTGTCTGCTAAGGTATGTCGGCAGGGAAGAAGCAATGGAATTAGCTGAAAAGGTTATCAACCTGGCTGGGGTGAGCACTGATAATCAGGAAGCGAAAGCCCTTTTCTTTATGAGTCCAAAGCAGGCCGAGAATCTGGCCAATCTCGCGCTCAAGGAGCCAATGCCAGGTAAACGGGAGGCGCAGGAAGCATTGAGGGTGGGAACAGCCGTGGACATCGCTCTTTTTGGTCGTATGGTTGCTGATGACCCCTCCCTTAACACTGATGCTTCGGCGCAGGTTGCCCACGCGATTTCAACCCACAAGATAGAAAATGAGTATGATTATTTTACTGCGCTGGATGACCGCTCACCGGAGGATCAGGCAGGAGCGGGAATGCTGGGCACAATTGAATTCAATTCATCCACCCTTTATCGCTATGCGACAGTGGCTGTGCATGATCTAGAAAAGAATCTGGGGGACGCCACCGCCACAGCAAGAGCTGTCAAGGAGTTTCTGCGCGCTTTCATCTGTGCTATGCCTACCGGAAAACTAAACACTTTTGCCAACAATACTCCGCCTTATGCAGTGTTGACTGCTCTCCGGCGAGATACACCGGTCAATCTCGTGGGTGCGTTCGAGGCGCCGATTAGGGCGGGAGAAGGTGGATATCAGGTGAAATCTGCCAAAAGATTGGCCGAGTATGCACAAACTCTTTACAACCGACTCTTCCCTGCGCCAGAAACAGCTTTTGCCACCGGTATTGGCGATGAGCTTGCCGGACTCGGTGAAGTTCTGGGGCTTTCTGCCATGTTAGAGAAAGTGGAGGAAACTGTGCAAAGCGTTCTGCAAAAGGACGGCGTACGGACATGAGCACCTTATTATTGCGGCTGGCTGCACCTCTACAGTCGTGGGGAGCCGTCAGTAAATTTAACACACGCGATACCGCACGTGAGCCTACCAAAAGCGGAGTAATTGGTCTTCTGGCCGCGGCATTGGGACGTAATCGCGCTGAGCCGTTAGACGATTTGGCAAGGCTTTCTTTCGGTGTACGGATAGACCAACCGGGTACTATTCTGCGCGATTGGCATAATGCGAAAAAAGCGGGAAGCAAAAACCCTGATGTGACAACAAGGTATTACTTGGCTGATGCAGTGTTTTTGGTTGGGTTAGAGGGGGATCGGGAACTTCTGGAAAAGCTTGCAACGGCATTGAAAAACCCGGTGTTCCCCTTGTATTTGGGGCGGCGTTCCTGCCCTCCAGAAGGTTTATTGGTATTGGGATTGCGAGAAAAGCCATTGCGCCAAGCCCTTGAAGAAGAGGATTGGCAAGCCAGTGAGTGGTTCCAACAGCAACAATTTAAACGCTTTGGGCAGGTCAAATTGACCATAGTGTGCGATGCAAATAGCCATGAGACGGCAGCCTTTCTTCGGCGGGATGTGCCGGAGTCTTTTGACCAGTGGCACCGGCGGTATGGTTTCCGAAGGGTAGTGGATATCCCCGATGCTGTGGCTGTTCATATGAAACAATCGACAGATACTGAAACAGATCATGACGCAATGGCTGGATGGGAGGGATAGAGGAATGTATCTATCTCGGGTAGCCTTGAACAAGCGACGTCAAAACACGATGGCTGTGCTTGCTTCACCGCATAAAATTCATGCTACAGTGGAAAGCAGCTTTCCACCGGGTTTTGCGACCGGTGTGCGCAATCTTTGGCGGCTTGATCGTTTGGGTAACAATCTGTATCTCCTTGTACTCAGTGGCGCAAAGCCAGATTTTACACATGTTGTGGAACAGTATGGCTGGCCGAACTCCGGACAGGGTTGGGAAACCAAGGATTACACAAGGTTGTTGAACAGGATACAGGCCGGTCAAAAATGGCAGTTTAGGCTGCGCGCGAACCCGGTGCACAGTGTTAAGCAAAAGACTGCTTCGGAGGAAAAAGAAGACGCCAGGCGCGGAAAAGTGTACGCGCATACGACAGTGCAACAACAGGAGCGGTGGCTGCTTGAACGTGCGGGGAAATATGGCTTCTTCCTGAAGGAGGAGTGGTTTCGTGTAATTCAGCGGGAAACAAAGCGATTTCAACGCCAAGGTGAGACGGTGACGCTCGGAACAGTAACCTTTGATGGGATTTTGGAGGTAACGGATGCTCCATTGTTCCAAGAAGCCCTTATCCGTGGCATCGGCCGGGCAAAAGCTTACGGGTGCGGTTTGCTTACTGTTGCGAAGGTGCCATCATGAACCGGGTTCCGGGGCTGGAGCGTCCTGAACTACAGGCTTTGCCCACCATGAAGGAACGGATTTCGTTTTTATATCTTGAGCGCTGTCTGGTTAACCGGCAAGATAACGCCATCACCGTTACCGATATACGCGGTACAGTGCATGTTCCGGCAGCGGCACTGAGCGTAATCCTGTTAGGGCCAGGCACAAACATTTCGCATCGTGCGATGGAGCTCATTGGTGATGTGGGAGCCAGCACGCTGTGGGTTGGTGAGCGCGGAGTGAGGTATTATGCACACGGACGTCCTTTGACCCATTCTTCTCGCCTATTGACGGCGCAAGCGGCACTGGTTTCTAATAAACGAAGTCGTTTGGCGGTATCGCGGCGAATGTATGGCATGCGTTTTCCAGATGATGATGTTTCCAAATTGACTATGCAGCAGCTGCGCGGGAGAGAGGGGGCTAGGATTCGT
The DNA here is from genome assembly GCA_012837735.1 of Bacillota bacterium. Taxonomy (GTDB): domain Bacteria; phylum Bacillota; class Sulfobacillia; order UBA3575; family DUQP01; genus DUQP01. Next base: position 2,177 of record DUQP01000061.1, on the reverse strand, counting down.
GCTGTCTACCGCCGTGCATCAAAGGTTACCGGGGTTCCTTGGAATGGGCGGGAATATGATCCGGACGATTTCGCTGCCAGTGATCACGTGAACATGGCGCTTTCTGCAGCACATGCCTGCCTTTACGGCGTAGCGCACAGCGTGATTACGGCGTTGGGGTGCGCTCCCGGACTTGGTTTCATACACACAGGACACGAGCGTTCTTTCGTGTATGATGTTGCAGATCTTTATAAATCTCAAATATCAATTCCAATTGCCTTTGAAGTGGCCTCAAAAGAACCAGAGGATATTGGAGCGGTAACCCGACGCGCCGTGCGTGATGCTATTGCTGATGGACGTATATTGGAACGAATGGTTAAGGATATCCGTGAGTTGCTCTTAGGTATTGGGGAAGATGGCTTGCCGAGGCAAGTACCGGAGCTCGAGACTAACATCGTGCATCTTTGGGATGACAAGAATGGCTTTGTAAAAAACGCGGTTTCGTACGGGAAAGAGCTGGATGAACTTGGAGAGGATACGGAGCTGGAAGAGGGTTACGGCGTGTTGTTTGAGGAATCGCCATGATTGCAATCACAATGACTGATTGCCCAATAAACTTGCGCGGAGATCTTACTAAATGGCTGTTTGAAATAAGCCCCGGAGTATTTGTTGGGCAGGTCAGTGCAAGGGTGCGGGATAAGCTGTGGGAACGTATCCAGGATACAACCAAATCCGGCAGAGTAACGATGGTATTCAACACAAACAATGAGCAAGGGTTAGATTTCCGCGTTCATAATAGTACTTGGGAACCAATTGATTTTGACGGGCTCAAGCTTATTATGAGACCGAGTCCATCTCGTACAAAGCAATTGGGGCAACTGCGTATGGGTTTCAGCAAAGCGAGTAAACGCCAAGCGACTAAACGTTTCGCAAAGCGGCGTAATATCAAGACTGAAGATTTCCCTGATGCCTATGTTGTAATTGATGTTGAGACTAGTGGGCTCAACCCTGAAGAACACGAGATTATTGAACTCCGCGCAGTTCAAGTTCAGGCAAACAGTATCGCTGAAAGGTTCTCAATACTTGTTAGACCACAAATCGCCATCCCTCGGCAAATTGAAGAGATTACTGGAATAACTAACGAGATATTGGATCAGAAGGGTGTGGAAATTTCCTTAGCGATTCGAAAATTCATGGCTTTTTTGCGAGATCTACCTGTGGTTTCGAATAACGTGGATTTTGACTACGCTTTTTTGCGTAAGGCCTGTGCTGATTGTGATTTGCCGCTGTTTGCTAATAAAACTATTGATACCCTGAAACTCTCAAAAAGGATGGTAAAGGAAGTGAGCGACTATAAGTTAAAAACCCTTGCAACATATTTTTCTATCGAGGTTTCGCAGATGCAGCGCAGATTTGCCGATTGCGAAACAACGCATCTTCTTTATGAGAAACTAATTAATTATATGAATTCCAATTCTGAAAAAGATTGATTTATGGGGGTTTTTTTAGAGTGGTCCCCGCATGGGCGGGGGTGATCCCAGGTATGAATGATGTGGGGCTCTACTGCCATGGTGGTCCCCGCATGGGCGGGGGTGATCCCCGATTGGGCAATAGCGTCGGCACTCCCAGCTAGTGGTCCCCGCATGGGCGGGGGTGATCCTTTAAGGACGTACCTGCTGGCCATTGGGCAGAAGTGGTCCCCGCATGGGCGGGGGTGATCCTTCTTCCATGCGTTCTACCGAGTTTGGCGTTAAGTGGTCCCCGCATGGGCGGGGGTGATCCCAGGGTTCAAGGACCGGACCGGTAAGATGTGGAAGTGGTCCCCGCATGGGCGGGGGTGATCCCAACTTCATCGTGCTTATGGCTACGACGAACCTGTGGTCCCCGCATGGGCGGGGGTGATCCCAAATCTTCGGCCACAATTCGAGGCGAGATAACGTGGTCCCCGCATGGGCGGGGGTGATCCTACAAGCTGCAGCCAGTGTAGCCGCTCAAATAGGTGGTCCCCGCATGGGCGGGGGTGATCCCCGGATTGAGGGAGATACACTGTACTTGAAGGAGTGGTCCCCGCATGGGCGGGGGTGATCCCCTTGTCTGTCCAGGAGCGTGAAGTTGGGTTAGGCTTACAAGAACGTAAGCCAAGCCTGTCTATCCAAGAACGAGAAATAAAACTGGAGGTGGAGCAGATGCCTCTTATC
>DUQP01000060.1 GCA_012837735.1 Bacillota bacterium | reverse complement strand
GTTTGCGGCTGTCTTTTCGTCTGGCACGCCCACTGCTGTGACGCCATCCACAATTATCGCTACCGCTGGTGCGGTCAATATTACATTCTCAGAAAGCCTGTCCCGCAGTTCCTCCGCAGATAAAAACGCCGCTTGCGCGCTTTCATCCTCGGAAAGATGACGACACTGGATGACCGGTGCAGAGGCAAGCTCTACTTCCAGGCCACATTCAGCTGCCGCACATTTTTCAATTTCTCCAAGTGCCATGTGCACTTCAGCTTGATCCTGCACTAAACCAATCTCTTCGCCATCTATTACCACTGCGTAGGCTATGTTAAATGCTTGATGTGATCCGCTGGCAAAAGCCAGGGCACCGAAGGTAATCAGGATTACTAACGCTCCGAGAAATCCTTTTCCCTTCCAACCTTGGCTTGTCCTAATCAGCACCCCCTCCTTCCTGCCATAAGACCCGCAGAAAAATTCTGCCCCGGAAACTGAAATTCCTGCCAACGTAACCAAATAATAAGTTGACAGTCTTTAACATTCCGCAAATAAGTGTTTTTCATTCCTTTTTTGGCAATTAATCTCTCTTTCTGATTCTGACGCCAAATTATCAAAACCGTTTTCGGTTAAGTTGGCCCGAACCCAAAGCGCACACTCAAGTCTTTTTTTCTGCAGGGCGCACACCAATTCGTGCACGCCCAGCAAACTCCCGCTAAAACGCAGGTTGTTGGCATGGCACCCGCCACTACAATAAAAACGCGCCCAACAGGTTCGGCAAGCCTGTTTACGATAAACATGAGCCGCCCGGAATTGCTCGCCCAGAGCCGGATCCGCCCCACGCCGCTCCACATGCCCCAGCGAGTAAGCATGTTGTTCCACGAACTGATGACACGGGTATAAAGATCCGTCTGGCGCCACCGCCAAATACTGGTGACCAGCACTACAACCGGTCAATCGCCTGGCCAAACAAGGGCCCTTCGCCAAGTCGAGGCGGAAGTGAAAAAAACTAAATGGTCGCCCGGCCAGGTGTTCCTGGACAAAAAATTCCGCCAGGCGCTCATATTCCGCGCCGATGTCCGGGATGTGCTCCTCTGTGAGCGACGCACAATCACTGGGGTCGCCCACTACCGGTTCCAGGGAAAGATTCGTCCAGCCCTGGGCCAGAAAATAGGCCACATCGTCAGTAAAATCCAGGTTATGGCGGGTGAAAGTCCCCCGCACAATGAACCGCTCCGGCGGGATCCGCTTGGCCAGGCGTTGCAACCCGGCTACGACCCGGGCATGCGTTCCCCGGCCGGCTTTGTCCACCCGGTGGCGATCGTGCACCTGTGGCCGCCCATCCAGGCTGACGACCAAATCTATGTCGTTGTCCTGCAGGAAAGCAATGTTTTCATCGGTGAACAACGTGCCATTGGTGGTCAGGGTGAAATGAAAGCGTTTGCCCCGTTGGCTTTCCAGCCGACGCGCATAGCGGACCGCCGCCGCTACGGCCGCTATATTCAATAATGGCTCCCCGCCAAAGAAGTCCACATCTAATAGCCTGCGTTGCGCTGAATGCTCAATCAAATAATCGATCGCCCGGCAGGCGATTTCCGGTGACATGAGACCACGCGGACCGCCATAACCGCCTTTACCAGCAAAGCAATAAGTACAACGCAAGTTGCAATCATGGGCCACATGCAAGCAAAGGGCTTTCAAAGGAGTAGCCTGCTGGTGCCAACCGGTTTCGGCCAGCCGGTCGGGTACAAACAACTGTTGATCGGCCTGCAAGGTCTTTACCTCCGCCAACACTTGCGCCACAGCAGGGAGGCGATTGGCCAACAGCTCCTTAATTTGTTCAGCGCTATAACCCTCGTTCAACAATGATAAGACTTGCCAGGCGTTTTCATCGAGCGCATGGAGGCTGCCGCTGCCCACATCGAAAGCGAAGTGTCTGTTATGGATGGTGAACAGGTGCAGTTGGGCATTTTTGGGTATCACCAGCCAACCCCTCCGTTTCATTGCGAACGAAAAGCACCCCGGACAGGGACGTCCGGGGTGGGATAGACTTTCCAATCGCTTTATTCCTTGGCACACCCCTGGTTGGAAACTGTACAGGAAGTTTTGCAGGCCGATTGGCAGGATGTCTGGCAACTACCGCAACCTTCCTCTTTTGAAACCTGGTGTAACTGCGCTGTTTCCACAGGTTTAATGTGGCAAAAGTGCTGTTTTTTCATATTATCGCATACCCCCTTCGCTTTCCAAATGCATTATATCACAGCAATTAATCTGTAGTAATACCATAAGTTGCCCTCAGTGCATATTAATGTGGTGAGGTGATGGGAATTGAATCCGTCCTGGCTTCGCCCCCACTTCATAGCTTGCTTTCTAGCCACTACCCTGACTTGGATGTCCTTATTAACTACTCCTGCACTAGCTAAGCCAGTTTTGCTGCCGATATATGACCTTGCCTGCCCAGGGCACCCGCTTTTGCAGGTGCACACCGTGCGCAGCGGGGAAACGCTGGCGTCAATCGCAAGCCATTATGGTACGGACGTAGCGACTTTAGTAAAAGCGAACAACTTACCTGATTCCAGCTCCATATCTGAGGGCTGGCAACTGTGCGTGCTCAATTGCCAAGGTGTCCTGCATACCGCCAATGGCGGGGAGAACCTCGCTACCATTGCTATGCGCTATGCGATTGATGTAGAAACGTTGGCCTGGGCTAACCGGTTGGAACCGCGCGCAGTGCTAAAGCGCGGCCAAGTGCTGATCATCCCCGCCCGGGAGCGGGAAATAACGCTGGGTCCCGCCAGTATCAACACCCGGCCGGGAGTAACGGGACTATTTCGCTGGCCCGTCCATGGTACTATCTCCAGCCCGTTTGGATATCGCGCCGGTGTCCTCCATTCCGGGCTGGACATCGCTGTGCCGCACGGAACGGACATTCGCGCAGCTGCCCCCGGACAGGTGATATTTGCCGGTTGGCGTGGTGGTTATGGCCATATGGTCACACTGCGACACAATGACATTTACACCACAGTCTATGCCCATAACTCTTCCTTGCTGGTTACAAAAGGGGAACAGGTGGCCGCAGGACAACGGATCGCCCTCTCCGGCAGCAGCGGCAACAGCACCGGCCCACATCTCCACTTTGAGGTGCGGCGCAATAATACGCCCGTCGATCCCAGGCCATACCTGCCATAACTAAGCGGGGGAGAAAGCTCTCCCCCGCCATTTTTTCAAGCCGGTTTTTGCGGTGTTTGTGGGGGGCAAACGGCATTGTGGGCAATTCTGGCGGCAGCGGCCGCGGCAATGGCAGCAACGATATCATCCAGAAATGTGTTGCAACTATTTTCTTTGCAACCATTTATCCTTTCGATCACACCCGGTTTCACCTTATCCAGGTAACCAAAGTTTGTCACCCCGATCGAACCATAGATATTGGCAATGCTGATCGCCACCATTTCATCGACCCCATATAAACCATCGTCTCTGCGCAGCAATGTCCCGAGCGGTTCCGGCAACAACCCTTTTTCTGCCAACGCATCCAATGCCAGTCCGGTGACAATGGTGTTTTGCACTTCCCGTTTGTCCAACACGCGCAAAATGGCTTCCCGGCATTCGGCCAGGGTAATGTCGGGTAAATATGGCTTTTGGGCATCCAGCACCAAAAGGGCTATTTCATCTATAGTCACGCCGCGCGTTTTCAGCCAGCCAACAAGCAACTCATTGCTTAAAGCATCCTCCGGCTCAAACTCCGTCATGCCGCAAAAACTCATCTCTCCACACTCCTCACAAATTAGAGCGCAGGCACCCAAACGGTAACGGCAGCGGTGGCAACCAACATCTGGTCATTTTTGTCACCGAGTTCAGGTTGCACTACCGTACTGGCGGTCATTCCGCCCGCCACCACTTCCAACTGGCGTTGTCCGAAGGGCAGGGTAGCCAGCACCGCCTCACGGTCGACCTGCTCCGGATATGGACAAGCCACTTTCACATGTACCAGCATGTCATTTGGATCCCGTAACCCAATGATTTCAATCAGCCCGGTTAAACAGGAACGGGCGATGGCATCTGCAACCGCCTTTTGGGCGGCGCGATTCATGTCCTGGCCATGTTGATCAACGCCCATTCCCACCTGAACGATGTAGCGCCGCAAATTGGCTGTCAAAGCTTCTCTCCCCATTTCTCCAACCGGATTTTCATAATACCACTTTACCCTGACTTATGGCAACTAAACAGGGCGGCTATTGGGGCTTTTCCAGCAACGAACGCAATATTGCCAGTTCTCGCTGCACTGGGGCCAAATTTTCCAACACTCCCAGCACAGCACCACAGCGAGAACATTGCAGCACTTGTACAGGGTCTTGGCGCCCATCAGGCAAGACTTCACCCACCTCAAAAAACCTCGCTTCACATTTCGGGTGCGGACATTTCGGGTAGGCCATTTTCCTCCACCCCCTTACTCCAGCGGCCGCATTTCGCCCCATGGCGAGACACCTGGAGCTTATTTAGCGGTTATTAATTGTATTCGCGTGTGGTGGGCTGGTAACCTCTTTCTGAAAGCAGCTCCGCTTGCAGACAAATATTCATATTTGTTAGTATTACCTTGAAGAACATGCCAAAGGGGTTTTGCCAATGTATTTTGTCGTGTCCAGCCAGGTGTTCGCACAAATGCCAACAGTTTGCTTTGGCGTGGTGGCGGCTTACGGGATAGACAACAGCAAACCCGTTCCGGCCATCGCCAAGCTGCTCCAAACCGCGATCAGCGATCTGCAGGTCGCCATGCAGGGGACCAGCCCAAAGGATCACCCTCATTTTGCTCCCTATCGGCAGGCATTTCAACAACTGGGCATTAACCCCAATAAATATCCCAGTTCTGTGGAAGCGATGACGAAACGGATCATCAAAGGCAGTGATCTACCCAGCATAAATCCAGTGGTAGACCTGGCAAACGCAGTCTCACTGCGTTTTATGCTGCCCATGGGCGCCCATGACATCGACGCCCTGCAGGATGATCTGACAGTCCGCTTTGCAGAGGCAGGAGATTCCTTCATTCCCTTTGGTGCTGATCAGCCGGAGACGGTTGCACCGGGCGAGTTGGTCTATGCCAGTGGAGACCGCGTCCGAACTCGCCGCTGGATTTGGCGGCAGAGCCAAATGGGCAGTATTCAGCCTGAGAGTAAAAACATATTCTTCCCGATAGATGGCTTTGCCGTCCACCGGGATAGAATCAAGCAGGCCCAGATGACGTTGAAAGATTTGCTAGTACAGCATTTTTCCTGTCAGACCAAATCCGGGTGGGTAGATGCACACAACCAGCGGTGGAAACTATAAGGGGAGCGGGACAAGACGCTCCCTGACATTTTGTTCCTGTTAATCAGGAAGGCGTTGTTTTTTGGATTTGCGTCAAAATCAAAAGGCCCCGTTTCCGGGGCCCGGGAGTTTACTCTTCACTTTCCTCACTATCGTCGCCTTCGTCGACGTTTTCTTCAGCATCCTCATCGGCTTCACCGGCGGGCCCTTCAACATCCTCATCGCCAGCTTCATCAGCGGGCTCTTCAGCGTCAGCAAGCCCGATGCTTACCAGCACCGCGTTACCATCTTCGGCTTCATAGTAGGTGAAATTAACCGCGTCGTTTTCCACCAAGCCCAATTCCGCCAGGCCTTCCTTCAGCTCATCGGAAAGCTGGAACACCTTGGCTTCATCGTCCGGCAGCATAATCTCAACAAAGTTTCCGTCCACCTGTCCAACATACTGCCCGGAGCCTTCCATCATTTCGGGCCCTGCGGGCTCGTCGGGGCCACAGCCAGCTACTGCCACCATACACAAGACAACCAGCGTCACCAGAGGAATTAGATACCTCTTTTTCAAAAACCATCGCCCTCCTTGTTTTTGAGATTTTTTTACCCGCTAACACCTTTTCTCCCGGGAGAGTTACTCGGTGGGCGGGACTTTCTCCAACCTCCAACTCATGCTATCGTGATCCTCTCTTTGGCGCCTGCTCCTGCGGAGAATGTCCAGCAACGTCTACCCTCGGAATCCCCCCCTTATCAGCAGGGTAATCCCCCTCAATGTCGAACCCATTTACTGGGCTATTGCTTGGTAACATTCGCCACAACGTTCTCTTTTCCTTCCTGGCAGGCAATTTGCGCTTAACGGTGGTAAGTCCAAACACCAATGTGCAATTTTGGGAAAGGAGTGGGAAGATGGCTACGTTTTCCGTTTTCGGAGGACCAAGGGTTGCCGTTTCTGGTATTGACTCCCGCGCCAAAGCAAAGGCTCCCGAGGCAATGTCCCGTGAGGAGCTGATTCAGGAGGTAAACCGTTTACGGGTATGCTGTCCGCCGGTGACTGAGATTAGCTACGATGCCCTGAAACAGATGATGGCAGATCGCAAACGAATGTAAACTGGACGCGAGGGCCACTGGCCCTCATTTTTTCGGAACAACTCCGCCGGGGCCGACGTCAAAGCGGATAAATGCCATCCGGGGAGGAATTCGGTTGCACCGGCCAATCACCATCACAGTCCTACTTTCAATCGTGCTTGTCGCCGCCGCTCTGGCAGGTTGCAGTACAGATAATCAGAAAGCCCCCGCAATTGCTGGCGAGTGCGAAACTATTTTTGCCCAAATGTTCCCGGAGTTTGATTTTACCCATTACGAAGGCAATTATGCCAGGACTGCCGCCGGCGAGACATTCTTCATCGAGCGAATCACTTTTGGGGAATTTATTGCGGAACAGCAGATGATGGTCCTGGTGCGACGACCGGCAGATGAATTAGCCCACGCCCAGGGATTCTATAATGCCTATTTGGCGGTTTTCAATGTCCATGATGGCAAGATGGTCACACCGGTTTTGCATTGTGTTGCTGACGAAGGAGCCATGCAGATATTTTCCGGCCAGCGACACAACTACCTGTTTTTTGCTGGCAGCACCACCTACCAGGGCTGGAGCAGTTGGGACGGCGCCCTTTACCGAATCACAGCCACGGCTTGGGAAAAGGTTTGGCCAGAAGCATCTGACTGGGAAAACCGCGCCGTCCAAATCGGCCAGGATCGCTTGCTCGTTTACCGTATGGAATTGCTACCGCGGGAAAACACATTGATACCAGACTGCCGCTACGTTTTGGACATGGAGCTGGTCTGGAATGCGGCAGATGAATGCTTCATCGCTTGCCAGTAGCAAGGAGTAGCGTTCCCCTCACATCGCCAATACCTTTTGCCAAATGGCCGGTTCCACGGGGACGCCCTGGGCCAGGTTCTCTTGCCTGGTTTGCCAGGACCCCTGACCAGGATAGCGCACCGCTTGACCGTCTGCCACGGGAGCCGCAGCTTGAAAGTCCGCCACGATCAACTCCAGTTCTTCCTGGAATTGTGCCGCATCCGGCAGCTTTGACATATCAAAAGCCAAAAACACCTGCGACGCTTTATAATGGGTGTCTTTCATGCCCAATTGGCGGGTACTCAAACCGCCGGAAAGCGCCACTGCCGTCAAATCCAGCAAGAGCGCCAAACCAGACCCTTTCCAATAACCGATTGGCAGCGGCCGCTTGCTCGCCAGGATACTGCCCGGGTCCCGGGTCAGATTCCCCTGCTCGTCATAGCCACCATCCAGAGGCAACAAATAACCGCTCAACCGGTAAGAGTGCATTTTGCCGATCGCAAACAGCGACATGGCGGCATCCACCACCACATGCTGCCCATTAGCGCGGGGCACTGCGATCACGAGCGGATTGTTGCCGACCTTCGTTTCTTTCGCACCCCATGGTGGCATAAGCGGGGGGGTGTTCGTCCAACATATCCCAATACAACCCGCTTCAGCCGCCTGCCAACCATATGTACCAGCGCGCATCCAGTGGTTGGTGTTTTTCAAAGCCACAGCGCCCAGCCCGTATTCCCGGGCTAAAGCAATCGCTCTATCCATGCAAAACGTGGCATTACAGATCCCCGGCCCCAGGTTGCCCTCCCATCTCTCCCAGGCCCCAAAGCGCTCCTCCAGGGTGGGGCTGGCTGTGGCGTCAACCAGACCCTCGCTGACTTGCGCGATGAATTCAGGAAACCGATTCAGACCATGGGAGGCAACTCCATCCAAACTGTTCTGAGCAAAAACCTTCGCACAGAGCTCCGCCTTATCATGCCCAAAACCGTTTTTCTCCAAGACCCGCCTAAACTCCGCTTGCAGTTTTTCATACGGCACGCGCAACAGGGCGATCCCTCCTCAGCATTTTTGTTATGTGGGATTATTTTCTGCCCATTGCGGCAAATCCTCTTTATGGCCAACGGAAATGATAAATTATTGGGCTGGGCCAGCGCAAGAGACAATCAGCCTCGGCCGCCCGGGGGCCGGCATTATGGATCAAAAAGGGGACCCCATCCGCCCGCCGGCGATCCGAGATCACTCCGATGTGTTCGCAAGGTGCGCCAAACACTACAATATCTCCCGCTTGCCATTGGATCAGATTCTCAACGTCACCTGGCAAAAGCTCAGTCGTCAGGGACTGGCCATGACGAAGAAAAAAGATCTGCAAGTTGCGCACCCGGCGAAAGTCTATGTTCGAATCGGGATTCTCCCCTGTTTCTCCATAGGCACCAGGGTGAACATGGATATCCCCATTGACCATGGCCTTCAAATCATACCCGGCCCAGGATAACGCTCGCCAGATCACATCCGTGCACGCGCCCCGCCCCTCAGGCGGATAATCCGGGTAATATGAACTGTCATAGATAGTCCCCCGTTCCACCTCGGCCCGCGCCCCCTGCACGATATCAAGCGCGTCAGGCCGGCCATTCCCATTATGATCGACGGCTGAAACCATCAGCGGCACCTCGATCCGCGCCTGCCAAAAACCGCCGCCCGGCCAAAGGCCAGCTATACCCAGGATGTGATAGCCACTGACCGCCAACAGTAAAATGAAGCCAAGAGCAACTATTAAACCTGCCCGCCGCACCCGGCAGCTGAACTGACTGAGCAGGGAAAAGCCCAGTAATAAAAAAATACCGACTGATGCCACCGAGAGACCAAAACGTCCCCAGAGCACATCGGTCGGATTCTCCCAAGGGTTGAGCATCGTCAGGCGTTGCGGAAACCAATCAGCAGGTGGGGTGAGAACACTTTGTTGCTGGACAAAGGGGATGGGCCAGCCAAACGCCAGCGCCTGCAAGTCCTCCTGTCCAAAAACGGTGTTGGCAAAAATGAAGGGGGTCAGTGCAACCGCCATCAGGCTGATACCAGCGCTTACCATTACCCGCTGCCAAGCAAACCTCCTCATCGGCTAGCCCCCTTTTCCAGACTGACGGTGATGGCGCCCTGTCTGTTCCACATCTTCAGGCAAAAGGATTACCGCTACCCATGATGAAAGATGTATCATAAGACCCGCGCATCAATGAGGAGTGTGCCCGGATGAGAGAGCCCGTGAACGCCATCAGCCATTTGGTTGCCTGCCTGTTGTCCATCGGCGGGGCCGTCTACCTGGTCACAAAAACATGGCAAAATGCCCCTGCCTGCACAGTGGTGCTGATTTATGGCGGCAGCCTAGCTTTGCTGTATGGCGCGAGCGGGCTTTACCACGCCGTCCGCTCATCGCCGCGAGTATTATCAGGTCTACGCAAGCTTGATCATTCCGCCATCTATTTGCTGATCGCAGGCACATACACACCAGTACTCTATTTTGGCCTTGTGGGCAAGTGGCGGTTGGTGATGTTGGCCTTAATTTGGACGCTGACCATTTTGGGGGTGGTCTTGAAGGTGGCGCTGTTCAATTTGCCGCGTTCCTGGTCAACTATGTTTTATGTTTTTCTGGGTTGGTTGGCGGTCGTCCCCTTCATTCAGCTATGGCATTCTCTGCCCCCCACAGCCATCGCCTTGTTAGTAACAGGAGGGTTATGCTACACCGGCGGGGCCCTCATCTATGCTACAAAGTGTTGCGATCTCTTCCCGCACCGCTTCGGGTTCCACGAAGTATTTCACATGTTTACCATTTTTGGCTCCGCCGCCCACTTCGCCATGGTGGTGCAGATAATCCCCTAACCAAGAACCCTAGGCTCCCAACCACAATGTCTCGCCCACCAGGAAAGCACCATAGGCGAAGAAGATGACGGCCGCGGAGATCTTTACGAACCTTTCCGGCAGATTCTTGCCAAGCACCGCGCCGATGATCAATGCCAAAGCATCCGACAAGACCATCCCCAATGTGGAGCCCACCCAAACCCAAAACTGGCTATAGGTCGTTGCCAATGTGATTGTGGCCAGCATAGTCTTGTCACCCAACTCGGCCAGAAAGAATGTGAGGGCGATCGTCCATAAGATACCGCGCGAAACGGTTTTCACTTCATCATCATCCACTGTATCCCCGCGCAAAGTCCAAGCCCCGAAAATAAAAAACGCCAATCCGGCCATCAGTTTGACGTAAAACATAGGCAGTAATGATTCCAGGCCGCCGCCAATCGCAACTGAGAGCAAATGATTGCAGCCGGTGGCGATTGTAATCCCTAAAAGCACTATCGTCCATCGGTAACGGGCAGAAAGGGTGAGGCAAATCAGCTGCGACTTGTCCCCCAACTCAGCCAGAAAAATCATGCCACATGAGATTCCAAACGCCGCCAGCATCAACACACCCCCGATGTATGATTCCGTAAACAGCCGAAAACGAGACCACTGTTCGCCCATAGCGGACGGCAAAGGTCTCGTTTAGTCACAGCGACCGGCAGAGCCAGGTTTCCCAGTATGTTGACTCGGCCCAAAAAACTACTCCCCCTTGCAACCGATGATTATTTCCGCGGGGAATGCCATTTTCCTGCCTGCAATAAAACCTGCCGCCGATCAACAACGGAAGCATCATCCTGGACCTTGTTTTTCTTCACAGCGCTGATCGATAAAGCCAAGCATCTGCTCCAATTCATGGAG
>DUQP01000059.1 GCA_012837735.1 Bacillota bacterium | reverse complement strand
GGATAGTTTGCGGGCCGCCCGCTGCAGGTGTTTTTTGATGATGGTCTGCAAATTACCGGCCTGGCTGCGAAAAGCCTCTGTTTTTTCCAGTTGGCTATAGACCTGATCCAAAACGGCACTGATGGATTCTTTTTCTTCTATTGTTCCCTCCCAGGCCGTGATAGCAATGGCTACCACTTCCCGGGGCAATCCATATCTGTCCCGGAGTAGGACGGGCTTTAGATCGCCCTGCGCGATTTGTTGGTGCAATGCTGTGATCACATTACAAAGCGGGCTAATATCTGTCAGGGGACCATCGGTATCGGGCGGGAAACCGGCCCGTCGGATGAGTTCCCGTGCCACCAAGGGGCCAATGCCGTCCACGGTTTGCAACAGGCTTCGCCAAACAGGTCCGGAGCTATGGCGGAGAACCTGGGCCAGGGCGCTTTCAGAGCATTTGTCCAGGGAAAGCTTGGCTTGGGAGGGAGGATAACGGTACGGTGCACCGGGAAAGACATCCCGTTCGCTGTCGGTTGTGGGGCCGCCCAGTTGTTTAATTCCATCCAAAATGATGCCCGCTTCGTCAACCAGAACCAGGTTGGCGAAACGCCCGGTCAACTCTGCGATCAAACGGGGCTGGCATTGTTCGCCGAAACGGTTCCAAGCCACCAGTTCTATTTCCACAATGCGATCAAGGGCGCGTTGTGAGAAACCCTGGATGCGCGCCCCAGAAAGGTGTTTGCGCATTACTTGGCAAAAACGCAGCGGGCGAGCCGGGTTTTCCCGCTCGGCGTTTGTCAGGTGGAGACGTGCTCTTTGCGGATGCGTGCTAATCAGCAAACGGTGCCGCTCGCCGTACCGAAATATCACCAGCAGAACTTCGTGCTCGTTGGGTTGGTGGATCCGTTCCAGGCGACCACCCGACAAAACTTGCTGCAATTCTTCGCATACCAGACGACAGACCAAGCCGTCAAATGCCATCCGCATCACCCCATAATTATATCTTAGTATAGCGCATTACCGCCGGTCCCGGCCAGGGGTAGAGTGGCGGTACCTTTTGACGGGTTGCCAGCCCAGCACTATAATGGTAATAAGTTTTCTGACTTTTGAAAGGGGGGTTCGTATGCCAGGACGCTTTAAGCCGGTCCATTTCAGCGGACACCTGCCGCTGGTTAAACAACACGATTACCCGGTTTTTTGCGTAATCGGGGCCGGCCATGGCGGACAAGCGATGGCGGCCTATCTCGCTACTAAAGGTTTCCGGGTGCACTTGTATAATAAGACTCCGGAGAGGATCGCACCCGTCAAGGCGCGCGGCGGGATCGAGCTGGAGGCCGAGGGGCGGAGTAGCTTTGGCCGCATCCCCGTCGTCACAACGGATATGGGAGAGGCATTGCAGGGAGCGGATGTGGTGATGGTGGCCGTACCGGCCTCAGCTCAGCATTCTGTCGCTGTGCGCTGTGCGCCACACTTGCGCGATGACCAGATCATCCTGCTCAACCCCGGTCGGACAGGCGGGGCATTGGAGTTCGATGCGGTTTTGATCGAACTGGCGCCGAAATGTAAGGTGGTGGTGGCCGAGGCGCAGACATTTATCTTTGCCTCCCGCACTGTGGGACCGGCACAGTCGAAGATCTTCCGGATCAAAAACTCTGTGCCTGTAGCCGCTTTGCCTGCCACTCTCACAAAACGGGTGATTGAGGTCACCGGGGAGGCGTTCCCGCAGTTTGTGCCCGCCCCCAATGTCTTGAAGACCAGCATGGATAATATGGGCGCAATTTTCCACCCCGCTTTGACGATATTAAATGCTGGCCGCATTGAATCGACCCACGGGGATTTCGATTACTACCATGAAGGGATAACCCCTTCAGTGGCCAAAATCCTAGAAGCGATGGACAGGGAGCGTACCACTGTGGCCGGTGCGCTTGGGGTGCGGGCCATTTCGGCGCGCGAGTGGTTGGAGCTGGCCTATGGGGCAGTTGGTTCCACCCTATTTGAGGCGGCTCTAAACAATGCCGGTTACAAAGGCATCAAAGCTCCCCGCAGTCTTTATCACCGCTATATATTTGAAGATGTGCCCAGCAGTCTCGTGCCCATCTCTTCTTTGGGGTGGGAATATGGGGTGGCAACCCCGACTATTGACCATATCATCCATCTGGCTGGTCTGATCCACGATGTGGATTTCTGGCAGGAGGGACGCACTGTGGAGCGGCTCGGCTTGAAGGGTATGACGGTCGCGCAGGTCAGGCAGCTGGTCATGGAAGGGAGGCGTCGGCGTGGCGGCTGAGAAAGGACTGATCGTGGCCTGTGCGCTTGGCGATTGCGTGCATGTGGCAGGGGTGATGAACTTCCTGCATTTGGCCGAGCAGCAGGGCTGGGAGACGGCCTTTTTAGGGCCGGCCACTTCAGTGGCAGAACTGGTGGGAGCGATCCAGGAAGCGGAACCGGAATTGGTGGCCGTTAGTTACCGGCTTTCCCCGGAGGCGGCCCGGCGGTTGTTTGACCAGTTGGCTGCCGCGGTGCAGCAGGCCGGAGCGGGCGAGCGGCGGTTCATTTTGGGGGGTACGCCGCCGGTGTGTGCCGTGGGGGAGGAAACGGGGTTTTTTGAACGGTCTTTCAGCAGTCACAGCACGGAGGCAGAAATCATTGCTTTTTTACGTGGGGAGGAAATCGGGCCGGGCGCGAGCGACTATCCGCAAGATTTGGTGACCCGGATCAGGAGCCAAGCTCCTTACCCAGTTTTGCGGCACCATTTTGGCCTACCGGATTTGTTAAAGACGATAGCTGGGATTTCCCGCCTTGCCATGGCCCAGGTCTTGGATGTTATTTCCCTGGGGCCTGACCAGAATGCCCAGGCCCATTTTTTTCATCCAGAGCGCATGGATCCGGCTCAAGATGGTGCCGGCGGTGTGCCCATCCGGACTGAGGCTGACCTGGCAACACTGTACCAGGCATCGCGATGCGGAAACTACCCATTGATGCGTTGCTACAGCGGCACGGCGGATGTGATCCGGTTTGCCGAACTCTTGCTGCGCACGATTAACAATGCCTGGTGTGCAGTCCCCCTTTGTTGGTATAATGTGCTTGACGGGCGCGGCACCCGGCCTGTCCGGGTGTCCATCGCCCAGGCGCAGGAATTGATGGCTTGGCACGCTGAGCGCGCGGTGCCTGTGGAAGTGAATGAGGCGCATCACTGGAGCTTGCGCGCTGCGCCCGATACTGTTGCCGTGGCGGCGGCTTATCTGGCAGCTTATAACGCTCGCGCGGCCGGAGTAAAAAACTACGTGGCGCAATATATGTTTAATACCCCGCCTGGCACCAGCGGAGTGATGGATCTGGCCAAAATGCTGGCCAAGGCTGAACTGATCGAGTCACTGCATAACAAGGAATTTACCAGCTGGCGGCAAGTACGGACCGGGTTGGCCAGTCTGGCTGCTGATTTGAATGTCGCCAAAGGAGAGTTGGCGGCCTCCACATATTTGCAAATGGCTTTGCGGCCCCACATCATACATGTGGTGAGCTTTAGTGAGGCTGACCATGCGGCAACGGCCGAAGATGTGATCGAAGCATGTCAGATTACCCGGGGGGTGATCGGGCATTGCCTGTCCGGGATGCCAAACATGGCTGAGGACGTACGGGTCCAGGAGCGCAAAGAAGAACTGCTGGCGGAAGTCAACTTAACACTGGCTGCCATCCGCAATGTGGCGCCGGCGGCAGTGAAAGACCCCTTCACAGACGGGGAGACGCTGGCGCGGGCCATTGAAACGGGCGTCCTCGATGCGCCCCACCTGGCTGGCAATGAAGCAGGATTTGGCCGCAGCATGACTAAAGTGGTAGATGGCGCTTGCCGGGCTGTGGATAGCGCCGGTCGGGTGCTTTCGGAAGCGGAACGTCTGGCGGCTTTAGCAGCATTAGATTAACCAATTTTCGCAGAAAGAGGGAGAAGGAGGAAGATTACGAAATGGCACGGGTGGGCATTCCGCGCGCCCTAGCGTACTACACTTATTTCCCGGTTTGGAAAGCTTTTCTGGAAGGTATCGGGGCATCGGTGGTTTTGTCTCGACCCACAACCCGTCAAATTCTGGATCGCGGTGTGGAAGATGCCGTCACCGATGCCTGTGTCCCGATCAAAATCATCCACGGGCATGTCGCGGATCTGATCGGTAAGGTCGATTATTTGTTCGTGCCGCGCTTGGTGAGCGTGAGAGACAGATTGGTGTTTTGTCCTAAATTTTTGGGGCTGCCCGATATGATCCGCTACTCGATTACCAACCTGCCCCAGCTGATCGATATCCGGGTCGATTTGCGCAAGGGCCGTTTGGAACTATGGCGGATCGCTTGCCGGGTCGGGCGCATTTTGGGGGCGGGGCTGCCGAGGACAGCAAAGGCATATTGGGCTGCCCGTTCCGCCTGGAAGGAATTGCAAGCCCGTCTGCAGGCCAGGCAGACTGCTCCGGAGGCGTTTGCTGAGATGTGTGGCGTTAAGACCGGGGCGGAGAAAGCGGCTCAGACAGGGCCCAAATCGCTACGCTTTGCTGTTTTAGGTTACCCTTATGCCATCCATGACCCCTATGTGAGTGGGAATTTGGTGGCGCGCCTGCAATCGCTGGGAGTGGAGGTTGTGACTGCCGACATGTTGCCACGCCAAATCCTGCGCCAGCAAAGCAAGCACGTGCGTAAACAGCTTTTTTGGACATACAGCGATGAAGCGTTACGTGCTGGCTATTATTTTTACGAGCATGGCGGTGTGGATGGGGTGATCCACATTACGGCCTTTAGCTGCGGGCCAGACGCTGTGGTGGATAAGCTGTTGGAGTTGGAGGCGAAACGGCGTGGTACGATCCCGTTCATATCTTTGATGATCGATGAACATACAGGGGACGCCGGGATTGCCACCCGCCTGGAAGCTTTTTCCGACATGGTGCGGCGTAGGAAAGAGAGGAGGCGCGTCTCATGAAAATCAGCTTCCCGCATATGGGAGCGTCCCATATGGCCTTTCGCATGTTAATCGAGGAGCTGGGACATGAGTGTGTGGTACCCCCGCGCCCGTCTGCCAGGACTCTCAGCCTAGGGACACAGTATGCGCCGGAATTTGCCTGCTTGCCGCTCAAAATCCTACTCGGCACATATTTGGAGGTCCTAGCCGAAGGGGCGGATACGATTATCACCACCGGCGGGGTGGGACCTTGCCGGGCGGGTCTATATGCGCCGATCCATTATGAAATCTTGGAGTCGCTCGGCTATGATTGCCAAATGATTGTGCTGGAGCCGCCGAAATATAACTGGTTGGATTTCATCAACAAATTGAGAATTATTAAGGGCCGAAAATCGTGGTGGTTTTTGGGGCGGGCCATTAAACGCGGTTGGGAGAAAATCAAGGCCTTTGATGATTTGGAACGCACATTGCACCGGGTGCGGCCACGGGAATTGGAGCGCGGTGCCAGCACTGCCGCTTATCTGCAGGGCCTGCGGATTATAGATAGCGCTTTTGAAACCGAGGAAATTGTCGCCGCCAGACAAGCTGCTTTGGACCATCTGCGGGCGGTCCCGCAGGATCATGAGCGGTTGGTACCGCGCGTGGGTCTGATCGGTGAGATATATGTTTTGCTGGAACCGGCCGCTAATCTCGATATTGAACTGATGTTGGGCGAGATGGGGGTTGAGGTGCATCGTTCCATTTTCTTGACCGGATGGACAATGGATAACGCTGTTCGGGACAATGCCGGTATTAAACACGGCGCCTTGATTAAGGAAGCGGCTGCCGAGTACATGCCGGAGATGATCGGTGGCCATGGACAGGATTCGATCGGCCACACGATCCTGTATGCCCAGGAAGGGTTCGACGGAGTAATTCAATTAGCACCATTCACCTGTATCCCGGAAATTGTGGCGCGTTCCATTATGCCGGCCGTCAGCCGCGACTACGATATTCCCGTGCTGACTTTCTTCTTGGACGAACAGACCGGGGTGGCCGGGATGCGCACCCGCCTGGAAGCATTCGTAGATCTATTGCGCAGGCGACGGGCAGAAGTGAAAACTGCTTAAGGAATAAGGTTTTGAGAGCGCGAATAAAAATGAAAAAGGCGAGCCGCCGGCTCGCCTTTTTCAATCTGCCCGTGAGGTGAGAGGATTGCCAATTTGGCATACGCTCGCTACAGATGCGGTGCTGAAAGAACTGCAAGTCGATCCCGCTTGTGGTCTGGCGGAAGCGGAGGCCGTGGCCAGGCGCTGGGAATATGGGGCGAACGTTCTGGCGGAAGCCCCCCGGCCGGGAATTTGGTTCTTTTTGGGCAAACAATTCACCGATTTCATGGTCCTGGTACTGTTAGGGGCGGCCGTCGTGTCTTTTTTGTGTGGGGAATACTTGGATGCCGGGGTGATCCTGGCGATCGTCTTTTTGAATGCCCTGTTGGGATTTTTCCAGGAATACCGAGCGGAGAGGTCCTTACAGGCTTTGAGCCGTTTGCACGCCCCCCAGGCACGGGTGCTGCGGGAAGGAACGGAACGGATCATTCCGGCCCGGGATGTGGTCCCGGGTGATATCTTGCTTTTGGAAGCAGGAGATCTGGTGCCTGCTGATGCCCGCCTGCTGGAGGCAATCAGTCTGGCGGCGGAGGAGTCCGTTTTGACAGGTGAATCTGTGCCAGTCAGCAAGCGGGCCGACCCTGTGTCCGGGGCGGTGGCCGCTGTTGACCGTCACAATATGCTGTTCATGGGCACAGCGATAGCACGGGGTCGTGGCCGCGCTGTGGTGACAAGCACCGGTATGGCCACCGAGATGGGTGCGATTGCCGGGATGATTGCCGCTGCTCATCTAAAACAAACACCACTACAAGCCCGGTTGCAACAGCTGGGGAAATATCTGGTGGATGCCTGCCTGTTGATCGTCGTGGTGGTATCAGTGGTTGGCATTTACCAGGGCGTTCCTCCTTACCGGATGTTCTTGAGTGGTGTGAGCCTGGCAGTAGCGGCCATCCCGGAGGGTCTGCCGGCAATCGTGACGGCTGGATTGGCGCTCGGCGTGCAGCGGTTGGCGCGCGTGCAGGCGATCGTAAGGCAATTGCCGGCGGTGGAGACGCTCGGTTGCACAACGGTAATCTGTACTGATAAAACAGGTACTCTGACCCGCAACGAGATGACCGTGCGAATGATCGTGACTGCCCAGGATCAATTCCATGTCAGCGGTGAGGGTTACAATGCAAAAGGGGTCTTCAGCCGCGGCGGAGTGCGGGTGGACCCAGGCAGGGAAAAGGCCTTGCGAGAGTTCTTGACCGCGGCAGCATTATGCTGTAACGCGCGTTTGGTGGAGCAACGCCCCGCTCGTCCCAGGCGGGGACGCCGGGGGTTATTCCGGCGCGGCCAATGGCAAGTGCTGGGCGACCCAACTGAGGGGGCTTTATTAGTGGCGGCCCGCAAAGCCGGCCTTTTTCACACCGGACCACAGCGCGTGGCAGAAAAACCGTTTGATGCGGCCAACAGGCGCATGTCCGTGGTGGTGTGGGACAATCGGCATGGTTACCAATTGATCACAAAGGGAGCGCCGGAAACTGTACTCGCTTTGTGCAGTCACTACCGTTTCAACGGTGGTCAACGTCCGCTCACCGGCGAGGCCCGGCAACGGTTTATGGTGTGGCAAGATGAAATGGCGCAAGATGCCTTCCGGGTTTTGGCGGTGGCCATCAAAGACCTGCAATCGCCGCCGGGAGACGGTCTTGCCGATGTTGAGGGGGATCTGGTCCTGCTCGGGTTAGTCGGCATGAGTGACCCCCCGCGGCCGGAAGTGCCAAAAGCGGTACAGGAATGCCAGCGGGCCGGCATCCGGGTGGTGATGGTGACCGGTGACGGAGCGCACACGGCGGCTGCCATTGGCCGGCAGATTGGATTAAATGAGCAGGGCGGGGTATTGACGGGCAAAGACATCGATCAACTGTCTGATCAAGATTTGGCAATCGCCCTGCAAAGTTGCCAGGTTTTTGCGCGGGTGGAGCCGCATCACAAATTACGCATCGTGCGCCTCTTGAAAGAGCAGGGGGAAGTAGTGGCAATGACAGGTGACGGGGTGAATGATGCCCCGGCCCTAAAGGAATCCCACATCGGGGTGGCGATGGGTATTAACGGAACCGATGTCAGCCGGGAGGCGGCGGCGATCATACTGGCCGATGATAACTTTGCGACCATCGTAGCGGCCGTGCGGGAAGGGCGCGGGGTGGTGGACAATATCCGCAAATTTATTCGTTACCTGTTGGCTTGCAACACAGGAGAAGTATTGGTGATGTTTTGCGCCGCCGCTGCTGGCTGGCCATTGCCTGTGCTGCCGATTCAGATCCTGTTGGTCAATTTGGTGACAGACGGCCTGCCTGCCATGGCCTTGGGGGTGGACCCGCTGGAGGCGGAAGTGATGCACAGGCCGCCGCGCCCGCCCGGAGAGGGTATATTTGCTCGTCGTCTGGGCCGCAAGATATTGGGTCGCGGTTTAATCATTGCTTTCGGTACACTGTTAGTTTTTTGGTCCGGCTTGTGGTTCAGCAATGACTTGGCCACCGCCCGCACGATGGCTTTGGCCACTCTTGTATTATCGCAGTTGACGCACGCTTTTGATTGTCGTTCCGAAGAGAGCTCCATCTTGGAACTTGGTCTTGGCCACAATCCATTCCTGCTGGCGGCAGTGGCCTGCTCGTTGGGATTCTTGATCGCCGTGGTACATTGGCCGGTTTTGCAGTTGCCTTTCCGGACGGTGGCGCTTTCGGCTTGGGAATGGTTGTTGGTGGGCGGGGTGTCTTTGTCCGGCAGCCTGCTGGTGGAGATGCGAAGGGCACTGTTGTATTCCGGTTCCTGGACAGGTAAGGAGAGAAAATGATAAGATAATCTCAAAATTCGCCAGGCGGGGAGGCAGGCGCTTTGGAATTCACAAAAATGCATGGCCTAGGTAATGATTATATATTAGTTGACGGGACACGGGACGGGTGGCAGGGTGTGGCTGACCTGCCCGGTTTGGCCCGCGCCATCAGTGACCGACACCTGGGCGTGGGATCGGATGGACTGATTCTCATCCTGCCGGGACGGGATCACCCGTTCCGGATGCGGATGTTCAATGCCGATGGTTCGGAAGGAGAAATGTGCGGAAATGGGATTCGTTGTTTCGCCCGTTACCTGTATGATTACGGGTTGAGCAAGGACAGACGCCAGGTGATTGAAACGAAGGCCGGCCTGATCGTCACGGAATTGGTTGGTGATTTGGTGCGGGTGGACATGGGTGAACCGCGTTTTGAGCGGGGGCAGATTCCCATGACAGGCCCGGAAACAGCCCAGGTGATTGAGGAACAGATGGCGACCCAAGGAGTGGCTTACCGCTGCACGGCGGTTTCGATGGGAAACCCGCACTGCGTAACCTTCGTGGATGATATATCGGCAGTACCGCTGGATCAGCACGGGCCATTGTTTGAATGGCACCCGGCCTTTCCTAACCGCACCAATGTGGAGTTTGTGCAAGTGAACAACCGCTATGAACTGACGATGCGAGTCTGGGAGCGTGGTTCCGGGATCACAATGGCTTGCGGTACTGGGGCGTGCGCCGCGCTGGTGGCAGCGGTGCGGACAGGCCGTTGCGAGCGGGAAGCAGTGGTACATTTAGATGGCGGAGATCTGCAGATCGTCTGGGATAAGGACGAGCACGTTTTTATGACCGGTCCGGCGACAGTGATCTGTGATGGGTTCTTTTACCTGCCAGGACGAGAAAGACAAAGGAGTGTTTGATATGAAAAGGGCAAAACGCATCGCCACGATTCCCCCTTACCTGTTTGCAGAGATCGATAAGAAAAAACAAGCTCTGCAGCAACGCGGGGTAGACATTATCAGCCTGGGAATTGGGGATCCTGACCTGCCCACACCGGCCCATGTGGTGGAAGCATTGCACAGGGAGGCTGCTGATCCGGCCACGCATCGGTATCCGGATTACGAAGGCGCCCCGGAATTCCGCCAGGCCGTCGCGACCTATTATCGGCGCCGGTTCGGGGTAGAGTTGGATCCTGACAAAGAGGTAATGGCGCTCATTGGTTCCAAGGAGGGCCTGGCCCATATCATCTGGGCTTTTGTGGATCCGGGTGACTTAGTGCTGGTCCCGGATCCGGCTTACCCCGTTTATCGGACACACACTTTATTGGCCGGCGGGACACCAGTCTACTTGCCATTGCGGGCCGAGAACGGCTTCCTGCCGAATTTGGATGAAGTGGATGCCGAGGTGGCAAAGCGGGCCAAGATCTTGTTCTTGAACTACCCGAATAATCCCACAGCCGGGGTGGCGACAGTGGAGTTCTTCCAACGGGCGGTGGAATTCTGTCGCAGATATGAAATTCTGCTCTGTCACGATGCCGCCTATTGCGAGATGACTTTCGATGGTTATCGGGCTCCGAGCGTCTTGGAGGTACCTGGCGCCATGGACGTGGCAGTTGAATTTTATTCCCTGTCCAAACCGTTCAATATGACTGGTTGGCGGATTGCGGCGGCCGTAGGCAATAGTGAGGCGTTGCGCGCTCTCGGGATCATCAAAACGAACACCGATTCCGGTCAGTTCACGGCAGTGCAAAGGGCTGGCATCGCCGCGCTTGGGGATCGGGCGGAGTCCTTCATCGCAGACATGAATCGCATCTATCGTCGCCGCCAGGATATTGCCGTGGCTGGATTAACGAAGGTCGGACTGGCTGTGGAACGGCCCGCCGGTTCATTCTACCTCTGGGTGCCGGTACCGGACGGATATACTGACAGCGAGTTCACGTCTTTGTTGCTGGAAAAGGCGGGTGTGGTAGTAGTGCCGGGTACCGGCTATGGTGCCAGCGGTGCCGGCTATATCAGGATTGCGCTGACGATCAGCGAGGAGCGCCTGCAGGAAGCTTGCGACCGGATTCTGCAAACGGTAAAACTATAGAAACTCGCATACTTTTGGCCTCTTGGTAAGATAATGATAGTGCTGGCAGCAAGCCCTGACCTAAGATTATTGACAAGACCTTTGTCAAAGTTATTGCTGGTTTTGGGCGCCTCGATCTTATTTTACTGGGAGGTCAGCCATGAAAGCCACAGGTATTGTGAGACGGATAGATGATCTGGGTAGAGTTGTGATTCCAAAAGAGATTCGCCGTACACTCCGTATTCGGGGTGGGGACGCCCTGGAGATCTTCACCGACCGAGATGGGGAAGTAATCCTAAAAAAATATTCACCGATTGCCGAACTGGCGGATTTTGCGCAGGAATACGTAGATTCGTTAGCCGAGTCCACCGGTCAGGTGGCGTTGGTAGCAGATCGAGATGAAATAATTGCCGTCAGCGGTGCTCCCAAGAAGGGCTTGTTGGGAAAGAAAGTGAGCAGCGGCGTACAAGTGGCGCTTGAGCGAGGAGAAACAGTTACATTTGACGATCCGCCGGCCATCGAAAGCTTTCCCAGCGGGGGGCAAGTAGCAGCGCCTGTAATGCAGGAAGGGGAACTGGCCGGTTCGGTGTTGATTCTGGCCAGGGATGGCAAGTTGAGCGATCTGGAGAAACGTCTGGCTGAGACCGCGGCAAACTTCCTGGCGAAACACCTCGGGTAATTCGTGCGCACGACAGAAAAAATGCCGCAGACGGGATTCCCGCTGCGGCATTTTTTTGTTACAAAAAGGAATTCACAGCTTAGACGAGAAAGGAAAGGCTTTGGTTCGGATGAGAAAGGAATGGTTTTATGGCTAACAGTATGACCGGCTTTGGCAGAGGTGAGAGTAATGACGAACTGGGCCGCTGCATTGTGGAGGTAAGAACCGTTAATCACCGTTTTCGTGAGATAATGGTCCGCATGCCGCGTGAGTTGAGTCTGCTCGAGGAGCAGTTGCGGGGGATGGCACAGGAATGCATCAGCCGCGGCCGGGTTGATATGCATGTCACGTTGGAGCGCAGCAGCACGGGACAGCGGCGGTTGCTGGTTGACAAGGAACTGGGCTTGGAATATCATAAAAATTTAAGAGAGTTGGCAAAAGCCCTCGGTATTGGCATGGAAATCACGCCAGAGGCGCTTTTACACATGGAAGGGGTTTTTCTCCTGACGGAGGAACGGCAGGATGCGGAAGCATTCTGGCCTTTGTTGCAAGCAGCCACTGACCGTGCCCTGGCAGAGCTGGTCCTGATGAGAGCCAATGAAGGAGCAAATTTGGCTCGCAGTATGCAAGAAGGCTTGCTGCGGTTGCGCGGTCTGGTTAATCAGCTGGCGGCACGAGCGCCTGTTTTGCCTGAGTTGTATCGGCAGCGGCTGCTGGGCAGATTGGCCGAATTGGCGGATACAGGGCAGCTGGACGCCGAGCGCCTGATGGCCGAAGTTGCTCTATATGCGGAAAGGGTGGCGGTGGATGAAGAAATCGTGCGCTTGCGCAGTCACCTTAAGCAGCTGCAGGAAACCCTGGCTGGCGAAAGCCCCTTAGGGCGAAAGTGCGAATTTTTGTTGCAGGAAGTGTGGCGGGAAATCAATACGCTCGGTTCAAAAGCGATCGACTTGGTAATTAGCAACCTGGTGGTTGAGGCCAAGAGCGAAGTGGAGAAACTAAGGGAGCAAGCACAGAATTTGGAATAGGCCCCGAGCGGCGCTCGGGATGAAACGGGGGATTTAAGATGGAAATAAAACTGATTAATATCGGCTTTGGGAACATCGTCTCGGCGAACCGGATTGTTGCCATCGTCAGTCCGGAGTCAGCCCCGATCAAGCGCATTATTTCCGAGGCTAGGGACAG
Organism: Bacillota bacterium; assembly: GCA_012837735.1. Taxonomy (GTDB): domain Bacteria; phylum Bacillota; class Sulfobacillia; order UBA3575; family DUQP01; genus DUQP01. Next base: position 18,928 of record DUQP01000059.1, on the reverse strand, counting down.
TGGTAGCCTGATTGATGCCACATACGGTCGTCGCACCCGGGCGGTCATTATTACTGACAGCGACCACATCATTCTCTCTGCCGTACAGCCGGAGACCGTGGCCAATCGCTTAGCGGCCCGTGACGGGCTGGTTGGTGAGAACAGTAGCGTGGAATAGAGGGTAAGCAGATGCGGGAAGGTCTCTTGATTGTTATTTCCGGTCCATCCGGGACTGGAAAGAGTACAATTTGCCAGGCCTTGTTGGAATGTTTCCCACACATGGGTTTCTCGGTTTCAGCCACCACCCGCCCGCCCCGACCTGGAGAACGGGAAGGGGAACACTATTTTTTCCTATCGGAAGAAGAATTCCAACGCCGCCTGGTGCAAGGGAAATTTTTGGAATGGGCATGTGTGTACGGTAATTATTACGGTACTCTGCGGTCAGTGGTGGAGGACATGCTCGCCGCAGGGCAGGATGTCCTGTTCGACATTGATATTCAGGGCGGCCGGCAGGTAAGAGCACAGATCCCGAACGGGGTGTTCATTTTCCTGGTGCCCCCCTCCTGTGCAGAGCAGCGGCGCCGTTTGGCGGCGCGGAATACCGACTGTGCGGAAACGATCGAGCAACGGATCCGGGAAACGTGTCTGCAGATGGAGGCCCTGCCTGAGTATGATTACTGGGTCATCAATGATAACCTAGAACAAACGGTTGCAACTGTTCAGGCGATCATCACAGCTGAAAAACAGCGGGTCGATCGGCAAAAAGAGGCCGATCTGGTGAAAATCATGCGGCTGGAGGTTGATGACTTGTGATTTATCCTGCTTGGGATGAATTGTCGGCACATGTTGATAGCAAGTATACGCTAGTGGTTGCGGCAGCGAAACGGGCCCGCCAGCTGATGGAAGAGAATGAAGGGATGTTTGATGAGGGGGCGACTAACCCTGTCACAGTAGCTTTGGAAGAGATCAAAAAGGGGCTTGTCAAATATGAACGGACCAAGTTCGGCATCAAGTAGGAGGGAAGGCCCGTGCCTGGAAAGGTATTGCTAGGGGTCTGCGGTGGCATCGCAGTGTACAAAGTGGTCTCGGTGGCCAGCGGTTTGCGCCGCCAGGGGATTGACGTGCAAGTGGTCATGACTGAGGCCGCCACGCGTCTCGTGGCCCCACTCACCTTCCAGACTTTGACCGGGAATCGGGTTTATACAGACATCTTTACGACTGAGCAGCCAGGCGGCGTACCACATATCACCTTAGCACAAGAGGCTGATTTGGTAGTGATTGCGCCTGCCACCGCAAATGTGATCGGCAAACTGGCGGCTGGGCTCGGCGACGATCTGTTGACAACGGTCGTTTTGGCTACGAAAGCACCGGTGGTGTTATTCCCGGCCATGAATGTCAATATGTTTCAGAATCCAGTTGTGCAGTCTAACCTGGATCGTTTGCGGTCTTTCGGATTTGAGATCGTGGCACCGGCTAGCGGGGAACTAGCTTGTGGACAGGTGGGCCAAGGGCGACTGCCGGAACCGGAACATGTGACCAGTTGGATCGTTGACCGTTTAGCTAGGCGTCAGGATCTAGCCCCCTTGCGGTTTTTGATCACCGCTGGCCCAACCCGGGAACACATTGATCCAGTGCGGTTTTTATCCAACCCCTCCAGTGGCCGGATGGGATATGCTTTAGCTGCGGCGGCCCACCATAGGGGCGGTAACGTGACCCTGGTGAGCGGACCTACTGAGTTGCCGCCGCCGGCGGGAGTAAAATTGATAAATGTCACATCCGCGCGCCAGATGCGCGATGCCGTCATGGAGCATTTGCCTGAGAGCGATGTAGTGATAAAGGCGGCCGCGGTGGCCGACTACCGGCCAGCCCAAGTGGAAGCACAAAAAATCAAAAAGAGCGAGCACGGCGAAACGATCACGTTGGAGATGGTGCGCAACCCTGATATCCTGGCGGAAATCGGCGCCCAGAAGGGCCAGCGCCTGCTGGTGGGGTTTGCGGCCGAAACCCGTAATCTGATGGAAAATGCCGCTGCCAAATTACAGGCCAAACACCTGGATATGATCGTGGCCAACGATGTTAGAGAGGCGGGGAGCGGTTTTGCTGTTGCCACGAACCGGGTCCGGATCCTGACGAACGATGGCCACTGCCAGGAGTTGCCGCTGGGCCCAAAGGAGCAAGTGGCGGATTGGATACTGGATGCTGTGCGAAAGGTCTGGCAAAGCAGAAACGACTGAGACGGATGGCGCCGCTGCTGGCGGCGCTTTTTGTTTGGCAGGATTGTTGCCAGGGGTGGGGGAAGTAATCAGTTTAGAAAGGATGAGGCCCATTGCTCGTTTCCCCACCTGAAATGGCGTTTGCAGAGGTTTGGGTAGATGTGGCGGGTCCAGTGGGGAGCAAGGCGTTTGATTACCAGGTTCCCCCGGACTTGGCCACCCGGGCCGTGCCCGGAACGCGGGTGCTGGTGCCCTTCGGCAGGCGGCGGGTGTTGGGATTTTTGCGCTGCCGCAAGGCGTCCCCGGCGGTCAGCGAAACCCGCCCGATATTGAATGTGCTGGACGATGCCCCCTTGCTGTCCCTTCCGCACATGGAGTTGGCGGAGGGATTGGCCAGATATTATCATTGCGGGGTAGCAGAGTTCCTGAGACTGATGTTGCCACCCCCATTGCGGGTTGCAGTCCGCAAAAAAACCGCTAGCCCGAATGTGTTCACAGCGGCTCCGGACGTTGCCCGGCAATTGGCTGCCGGCCGTTTGCGACGGGCCCCGCAACAGGAAAAGGCGTTACGCTTCGTACTCCAGCACGGGGCCGTTGCTCGGCAAGAGCTGGCCAGCCTGGCTGGTGTCAGTTTGGGTGTTGTGGATGCCCTGCGCCAAAAGGGCCTGCTGGTGCCGGTAGACCCTTCTTGGTCAGGAGAGAGCGATCAGCATGTACCGGAGCTGACTGATCACCAGCGCACTGCCCTGACAAGCATCCGCGCTGCCCTGGACGCCGGTCGGATGGAGATGTTTTTGCTACATGGGGTGACAGGCAGCGGCAAAACAGAGGTTTATCTGCGCAGTTGCCAGGCCGCGCTGGCGAAAGGTCGCCAGGCGATCGTGCTGGTGCCGGAACTTTCGCTGACACCGCAGATGATCGAGGTCTTTCAAGCGCGCTTCGGATACCGGTTGGCTGTCCTGCACAGCCGTTTGGCAGCCGGAGAACGCTGGCGGGAATGGACGCGCATCAGGGCAGGGCAGGCCCGGGTTGTGTTAGGGGCGCGCTCGGCCATATTCGCGCCCTGTCACCGTCCGGGCCTGATCATCCTGGATGAGGAGCATGAGTTCAGCTATAAACAGGAGAATAGTCCCCGCTATCATGCCCGGTACGTGGCTGAGCAAATAGCGCACAAATTTGGGTGTGTGCTATTGCTGGGGAGCGCCACGCCGGCGGTGGAAAGCTACCAGGCAGCCTGCCAGGGAGAATATCGATTGCTGGAGTTGCCGGAACGGATCGAGGCCCGGCCCTTACCGCAGGTGCTAGTGGTGGATATGCGGGCGGAACTGCAGTCAGGCAACCGCACCATCTTCAGCCGTGCCTTGACGGATGGTTTGGCAAATTGTCTCTTGCAAAAAGAACAAGCGATTTTGTTTTTGAACAGGCGCGGTTTTTCCACATTTATTTTGTGTCGGGAGTGCGGCACAGTGATCCGCTGCCCCCATTGCTCAGTATCGCTCACATACCACCAAAGCGATCGCTTGCTGCATTGCCACTATTGCGGCCGGCGGCGCAGGCCGCCTGACACTTGCCCGACTTGCGGCACAAGCCGCATCCGTAGCTTTGGTGCCGGCACGCAACGTGTGGAAGAAGAGGTGCGGCGGCATTGGCCCCAGGCCCGCGTGTTGCGTATGGATGTGGATACTACTGGCCGCAAAGGAGCCCACGAGGCGATCTGGCGCCGGTTCCGGTCTGGCGAGGCCGATGTGCTGGTGGGCACGCAAATGGTGGCGAAGGGGTTGGACGTGGCCGGAGTGACACTGGTGGGCGTAGTGGCGGCCGATACCGCTTTGCACCTGCCCGATTTTCGCGCTGCCGAGCGTACATTCCAGGTGCTCACGCAGGTTGCCGGGCGTGCCGGTCGGGGTGCCCAACAGGGGCGGGTAGTCATCCAAACATACAACCCGGACCACTTTGCCATCCAAATGGCCAGTCGCCATGATTACCGTGCCTTTTTTGCGCGAGAATTACGTGAACGTCAGACTTGGGGGTTTCCTCCGTTCGGCAGATTGGGTAAGATTATATGTAGGGGGAAGAAATGCGACGATGTGGCGCGCCTGGCTGAAGTAGTGGCGGAAGCAGCCGAAAAAGCCGGTGTCGATGTGCTGGGCCCCGCACCAGCACCATTGGAACGGATCAAAGATGTCTACCGGTGGCAGGTTTTGGTGCGATCCCACCCAGGACACCCCGGTTTTGACGCCGCGGTGGCGGCGGCAATGGTGGCCGGCCGGGAAGTCGGTGGCGGGGAACTGAGCGTGGACATCGACCCCATGGATATGATGTGATGGAGGTTGTCGATATGGTGCGTGAGATCGCCTTGGTGGGAGATCCCGTTTTGCGGCGCCCGGCCCAACCTGTGAAGAAAGTGAATGCCGCCATCCGCCAGCTGTTGGATGATATGGTGGAGACCATGCGGGCCGCCCCCGGGGTGGGTTTGGCTGCCCCGCAGGTGGGTGTGAGCAAGCGGATAATCGTGATCGAAACTGAAGAAGGCTTGTTGGAGTTGATTAATCCGGAAGTGGTACGGTCATCAGGCCGGGAGGTCGCTATGGAAGGTTGCCTGAGCGTGCCCAACAAGGCGGGCGAGGTGGAACGGGCCACACAAGTGACAGTCACCGGTTTAGACCGGCAAGAAAGAAGGATCTGGGTGGAAGCGCAGGGCTTTCAGGCCAGGGCCTTGCAACACGAGCTGGACCACTTGGACGGTATCCTTTTTATTGACCGGGCCCTATCATTACAGGACCTGACAGATGAGGGCGAGGATTAAATGCGGATCGTATTCATGGGCACACCGGACTTTGCGGTTCCCTCATTGCAGATGTTGCGTAAAGATCCGGATGTCACGGTGGTGGGCGTTGTCACGCAACCGGATCGACCGCGGGGACGAAAAGGAGTGGTTACGCCCTCGCCGGTCAAACAGGTGGCGCAGGGTTTGCCGATCTGGCAGCCAGAGCGGGTATCTACGGCCGACTCAGTGGCTGTGATCGCTTCCTGGCAGCCGGACTTGATCGTGACGGTGGCGTACGGCCAGATTCTGAAAAAAGCCTTGCTGGATGTGCCGGCAAAGGGTTGTGTCAACTTGCATGCCTCTTTGCTACCGCGTTGGCGGGGAGCAGCGCCCATTCAGCGTGCCATTATGGCCGGGGATGAGGAAACGGGCGTCACCACCATGTATATGGATGAGGGGATGGACACCGGGGATATCATCCTTCAACAAGCGGTGCCGATCTCCAGCCAGGACACGGCCGAGACTCTGCACGATCGACTCAGCACTGTGGGAGCGGCCCTTTTAGGGCAGACGGTCCGTTTGATCAAAGCGGGCACGGCACCGAGACGCAAGCAGGATGAAGCATTGGCCACCATCGCTGGGCGCTTGACGCGGGCCGATGAGGAAATCGATTGGACGCGCTCCGCCAGCCAGATAGCGCTTTTGGTACGGGCCTTGCATCCTGCCCCGGGAGCCTTCACATACCACCGGGGAGAGATCTTGAAAGTGTGGCAGGCGCAAGCCACACCTGAGAACACACCTGCTGTGCCCGGTACGATCATCAGCGCCGATCAAAGTGGACTGTGTGTGCAGACAGGTGATGGCCTGTTGCGGATCCAGCGCGTGCAAAGGGAAAACAAACGGGCTACGGATGTGCTCGCATATCTGCGCGGGCGGCCGTGGGAGACGGGGGAGAAGCTGGGGAGGAATGGCAGACCATGATAGTAACTGCTCCGAAACGGATCTATATCGGGCTGCTCAGTCTCGGTGTCGGTTTGATGGCGCTGATGGGCGGTGCCATCTGTTATGCTTTCATTTATCGGCCGCACTATCTGGTAAAGGGCCTTCTGGTCTTGATCGGGGCTTTCCTGTTGGTGGCAGTGCCCTTTTTGCTACTTGGATTGATGGGCATCGTGTTAAGTATTCTCAGCGAACGGCGGTTACCCAGCTTTGAGAACTGTATTCATACTACCATGAACCTGTTGCTGCCGATCGTAGTCTTGCTGGGAAAAGCGCTGCGCGTGGGCAAAGAACCGGTTGAACGCTCATTTGTGTCCGTGAACAATTACCTGGTGCGGCTTGCGGCCCGTTCTTGTCAGCCCAATGAGTTGTTGGTGCTCTTGCCGCATTGCTTGCAGGATACGGAGTGCAGCCATAAAATCACGGTCCGTCTCAACAATTGCCAGCGCTGTGGGCGTTGCCCGGTTGGTCCCCTGCTGGACTTGCATGATGAGATCGGTTTCTTCATCTCAGTTGCCACGGGAGGGAGCCAGGCGCGCCGAATTGTCAAGGACAGGCGCCCCAAGGCGATCCTCGCCGTGGCCTGTGAACGTGAACTGACCAGCGGCATACAGGATGTTGGTTCCATCCCGGTACTGGGAATCCTTAACCAGCGGCCGGAGGGCCCCTGCCGAAACACGCGCGTTGATCCCTTGGCGGTCAGGCAGGTCTTGGAGCATTTTCTGAGGGGGGATGATTAATGTTATTCTATGATTGGACCTGGTTCATCCTAATCCCGGCCTTGGCATTTGCCTTGTGGGCACAAAGCCGTGTCACAAGCACATTTCAACGCTTTTCGCAAGTGATGGCGTCCAGTCGCGCCACCGGTGAAGAAGCGGCTAGAACCCTTTTGAACAAGGCGGGGTTGTTCGATGTGCGGGTAGAACGGATTGCGGGGCAGCTTTCTGACCATTATGACCCGCGCAGCCGGGTACTGCGGTTAAGTGAACCTGTCTGGGGATCGCGGTCTCTGGCAGCGCTCGGGGTGGCGGCCCATGAGGCCGGCCACGCTTTACAGCATGCCAGCGGTTATTCCCCGTTGGCTTTGCGCAATGCGATCGTGCCCGTGGCCCAATTTGGGTCTTCACTGGCCTTTCCGTTATTTTTCATCGGCTTCATATTTAATTCCGCCGCCTGGTTAATGGATTTGGGCATTCTCTTTTTCTCAGCCGCAGTCGTCTTCCAGGCACTGACGCTGCCGGTGGAGTTCGACGCGAGCAACCGGGCGATCCGGTTATTGCAGAGCGAGGGATTCATCTCCGGCCAGGAAGTAGCGAAAACGAAGCAGGTGCTGGATGCGGCGGCCATGACCTATGTGGCGGCCACGGCTATGGCAGCTTTGCAATTGTTGCGTTTAGTTCTCCTGCGGGGAACGCGGAACGATTGAGCGGCGCCAAGTGGTCTGCCCGTCGGGTGGCGGCTGAGGTTTTGTACCGGGTGGAGTCCAGGGAGGCCTATGCCGGCATGGCCCTGGACTCCTTTTTTCAAAAACATCCTGTCCCGGCTCGGGAGCGGGCTTTCGCGACGGAATTGGTTTATGGCGCGCTGCGCCGCCGCAACACATTGCACTGGCTGCTGGAGCAGGTGTCCCGGCGGCCGTTAACTGAGATCGATCCCCGCCTGTTGGCGATTTTGGAAACGGCCGTTTACCAGCTGTGGTTTTTGTCCGGCAGCCCGGAGTATGCGGTGGTGCACGAAGCTGTGGAATTGGCCCGCCAGGGCGGACACGCCGGCACAGCCGGTTTTGTGAACGGTGTGCTGCGGGAATTGTTGCGCCAGCGCTGGCAAATCTCTTATCCGGATCCAAAAGAAGACCCGGCCGGGCACCTCAGTTTGGCAGGATCCCATCCGCGTTGGCTGGTGGAGCGCTGGTTAGGGCGCTGGGGGTTTTCCGAGGTGCAGCGGTTATGTGCGCTGAACAATCAACCCCCGCCCGTGGTTATACGCGTCAACACTTTGCGGACCGATGGTGCCGGACTAGCGGCCGCTCTTGCCCGGGACGGCTATATCTGTCGGCCGGGGCGGTGGGTGGCTGAAGCCCTCCAATTGCAAGCAGGGGAAGTGCCACTGGCCAAAACGAGCGCCTGGCAGGACGGGCTGTGCCAGGTGCAAGATGAGAGTTCGATGATGGCCTCCCTGGTGTTGGATCCCCGGCCGGGCCAGTTTGTGCTGGACGTCTGTAGCGCACCGGGGGGAAAAACGACCCACTTGGCGGCCTTGATGAAGAATCGCGGGCGCCTGTTGGCAATTGATGTGCATGCCCATCGGTTACGCCTGGTGGCCGAGAACTGCCGACGTTTGGGCGTCTCAATCGTACAGACATGCCCGGGTGATGCTCGCCGGGTATTGCCCAACTTGCCCAATTTGGCAGACCGGATATTACTTGATGCTCCCTGTTCCGGCACGGGGGTGTTGCGCCGGCGCCCGGATGCCCGGTGGCGCATAAATCCTAACCAGATCCGGGATTTGCCTGTCCTCCAGGGTGAATTGTTGCAAGCGGCCGCTAATTGTCTCCGCCCGGGAGGACGCTTGGTATATTCCACCTGCAGTATTGAACCGGAGGAAAACGAACAGGTGGTGGCGCGTTTTTTGGCGGAGCGCTCAGATTATAAAGCCGTTGACCCGCCGGCCAATCTACTCCAGGGACTAACCGCTGTGAAACCGGGCATGGGGGTACAGCTGTTGCCGCATCGCCACGGGGTGGATGGTTTCTTTATTGCCTGTCTGGAACGGGTCTCACGGCAGGAATAGCATTTTCAGGGGGAGAATATGCAAAGGTCAGCAGCGCGTCAATCAAAGGAGACCGATGATAATGGCCAGGAAAGCTAAACTGATCGGTATGACGCCGGCGGAAATGAGAGGGTTTTGCGCCCAAATGGGGCAGCCGGCGTTTCGCGCCAAACAAATCCTGGCGTGGATTTATCAACAACGCTGCCGGAATTTCCAGGAGATGACGAATCTGCCGGCCGATTGGCGCGCCCGCTTGCCGGAACAGGCCGTGCTATTCACCACGCAAATCTTGAAACGGCAGCAGGCCGCCGATGGCACGGTGAAATTCCTAGTCGGCTTGCGGGATGGCCAGGCGGTGGAAACGGTGCTGATGAGATACGCACATGGTAATTCGGCCTGTGTTTCTGCGCAGGTCGGTTGCAAGATGGGATGCGCCTTTTGTGCTTCCGGCTTGGGCGGTTGGCAGCGTGACCTGACCGCCGGAGAGATGATGGAGCAGGTGCTGTGGGCGCAAGGGGAAGACGGCCGGGTTTCACATGTGGTTTTAATGGGGACAGGTGAGCCACTGGATAATTATGACCAGGTGCTGAAGTTTTTGGGTTTGTTGCACGATCCGCTGACATTGGGAATCAGCCTGCGCCGGGTGACTGTCTCCACCGCTGGTTTGGTACCGGGGATCAAGCGCTTGGCTAATGAAAAATTGCCGGTCACATTGGCAGTGTCCCTGCATGCCGCCCGGGATGAACTGCGGGATCGGCTCGTGCCAATCAATCGCCGTTATCCTTTGCGGGAGTTGCTTTTGGCCTGCGCCGAATATGAGCAGAGCACTGGCCGGCGCGTGACGTTTGAATATGCGCTGTTTCACGGAGTGAATGACGGGCCCCAGGATGCCCTGGCCTTAGCCGATCTGGTCAGGGGTCGGCATGTCCACGTGAATTTGATTAGATATAATCCGGTGCCGGAATTGGATTGGCCACCGGCGACGGAAAGCCAGACGCGTACTTTTGCGGGCTGGTTGGAAAAAGCGGGCGTGAACGCTACGGTGCGGCGACGCCTAGGATTAGAGATTGACGCAGCCTGCGGCCAACTGCGGCGACGGCAGTGGGAAGGAGGCGGGAGACGGTGAGGCGTTGGGATATCGCGGTTGCCTCTGACACCGGCCAGGTGCGCTCCAGCAATGAAGATTATTATTGCCATTTTCAAACTACCACTGCCACGCTGCTGGCGGTGGCCGATGGCATGGGCGGCTGTGCAGATGGGGCGCTGGCCAGCACGATCGCCATCCACACCCTATCCCAGCACTTCCGAAATGCCTTGCGGGGCTCTAATTCTGTGGTAGCGTGGGAGAGTGTGTTGCGGGAGGCCTTTTTGGACGCTAACGAAGAGATCATGCGCACAGCTCTGGAAAGACAGGGTGAGCTGGGGATGGGCACCACATTGACCGCCTTAGTAATCACCCAAAAGGGGATTATTTGTGCGCATTGTGGTGACAGCCGTTTATACCGGGTCCGTGGCGGTCGCTTCGAACAACTAACCGCTGATCACTCGCTGGTTGGAGAAATGGTGCGCAAGGGCGGTCTGACAGAAGAAGAGGCGCGCGCCCACCCACAGCGCAACGTCTTGACCAATGCCCTGGGTACCCAAGCGGGTCCCCGCGTGGACTTGGCCAGCGATCTGTTGTGGCCCGAGGATAATTTCCTGCTCTGCACAGACGGCTTGATAAATGCCCTCAGTCCGGCGGAGATTGCCGAGCTGATTTTAGCCGAAAAAGGAAATGGCGCCCAATCGTTGGCTTATCAATTAGTGTCAATGGCCAACGCCCGTGGCGGTCCGGACAACATTACAGTAGTGGTGGCACTATGGCCCGACCGGGGGAGGTGGTAGGGTGTGAGCGACTTGGTGGGCAAAATCCTCGGTAATAGGTATGAGATTTTGGCTGAGATTGGCAGCGGTGGCATGGGGCACGTCTTTCGAGCCCAAGATACATTTCTCAATCGGCGCGTGGCCGTGAAACTGTTGCGCACCCAGTTCGCCGGTGACGGTGATTTCGTGCGTCGCTTCCGGCGGGAGGCGCAAGCCGCAGCCAGCCTTTCCCACCCTAATATTGTGGCTATTTATGACGTTGGTGAACACAACGGCTCATATTACATTGTGATGGAGCACGTGGATGGGGAGACCCTGAAAGACAAAATCAAACGTGATGCCCCGATCAGTGTTGACGAGACGATTCGCATTGGGATCCAAATCTGCGATGCCCTGGAACACGCCCATCAAAACGGCATTGTGCACCGGGATATCAAACCGCACAATATTCTCGTCACCAGAAGCGGTCGGGTGAAGGTGGCCGACTTCGGCATTGCCCGCGCTGTCAGCGGTACCACGCTGGTTCACACCGGCACGATTGTGGGTTCCGCCCACTATTTCTCCCCGGAACAAGCCCGGGGTGGAGTGGTAGATGAAAAGTCGGACCTGTATTCGCTCGGGGTAGTGCTGTTTGAGATGCTGACCGGACGCGTGCCCTTTGATGGTGACAGTCCGATATCGGTTGCCGTCAAGCACGTGCAGGAAGATGTGCCTTTATTGCAGACCCTCAACCCGGCTGTACCGGTGTCATTGCAGGCGCTCGTACAACGTTTGCTGGCAAAAGACACCGCCCGGCGCTATCCATCCGCGGCCGATGTGATGGTGGATCTGGTTCGTTTGCGGGAAGGGACTGCTGACAACGGTCTGTATCCTGGGGAGGATTTCCCGACCCAGGTTTTTCCCACACCGGTCTCTCCCCAAAAGGAAGAACCCGCGCCCCCGAAGCAAAACCGTCCGCGCAGTTGGCTGCCGCGGGGTGTGCTAATTGCTTTGGTCGTGTTAGGGGTGGTGGCTACCAGTGCCTGGGGGCTATATAGCTGGCTAAACGTGCCTGTGACAGAAGTACCGGATGTGGTGGGCGAGCACGTTGTGAATGCGCAGCAGATATTGCGCCAGCATGGTTTGCGCTCTGAGTCAGTCGCCCATGAGTACCATCCGGAGATACCCGTCAATCATGTCATTAGGCAAAACCCACCGGCGGATGAGGTTGTGAAAGAGGGGCGGCGAGTGGAGCTTGTGGTCAGCGATGGACCAAAATGGGTGGAAAACGGCGTGCCAAAGGTGACCGGCGAACACCTGCAAGTGGCCACGATCAAGTTGGAAGCCGCCGGCCTGCAGGTCGGTGCGGTGGAGCGGGAACACCATGCTGAGGTGCCGGTTGATTACGTGATCAGCCAAAACCCGCGCGCCGGCACATCTGTCACGGAGGGCACTTCAATTGACCTGGTGATCAGTAAGGGTTCGCAACCATTTGAGCTGCCGAACTTCATCGGTGAGAATTACGATCTGGTGCGGATCCGCCTGACGCAACTGGGGTTGAAAGAAGGTCGATTGGACAGGGTGCAGAATGATTGGCGGCCGGGAACGGTGGTCAACCAGACACCGGCGCCCGGGACGCCGGTGCAAAAGGGTGACACAGTCAATTTAGTAATCAGCGGCGGCGGGGTGGCCCGCAGCGACAAGATCCAAGTGATGGTACCGAAGGGCGGCGCCGAAACAAAGCTGATCCGGGTGGTGGTGGATGATGCCAATGGGCAGCGTGTCATTCATGAGGCCGATCACGCCGCAGGTGAGAAATTCGAACTAACCGTATCCTGGACCGGCAACCAAGCGCGGGTCCTGGTCTATAGCAATGGGGTGAAGGTGGGAGAGGAGGTCCTGCCTACCGATTGAGTGCACAAATGACAGAGGGTTTGGTGGTCAAATCCCACAGTGATTTCCGTTATGTAGAGACGGCGGCCGGCATCTTGACCTGCCGGTTGCGGGGACGACTGCGCTTGCAGGGGCAAAACGTGCTGTGCGGAGACAAAGTATTGGTGCGGGTGCAAGACCAGGGTCAGGGAGCGATCGAGCAGGTCCTGCCCCGGCGCAACGTCCTGGAGCGGCCGCCGGTGGCGAATGTGGACCAGGCCGTGGTGGTTTTCACATTGGCCGAACCCCCGCTTAATATGCCCCTTTTGGAGCGCACGCTGGTGGCAATCGAGCGGGAGGGCTTGGACGTGGTCCTGTGTTTAAACAAACTTAATCTCGTGTCCCCCGAGCAGGTTGCAACCTGCCGCCAGCATTTTGCCGGGACCGGGTATCAGTTCTTGACCACCAGTGCCCTGCGGGGGGACGGACTTCTTGAGCTACGCGCCAGTTTGCAGGGTCGCCTGTCTGTTCTGGCCGGTCCCAGTGGGAGCGGCAAAAGTAGTTTGTTGAATGCCTTGGAGGGTCACGGTCTGGCCACCGGCAGCGTTAGTGCCCGTCTCAAGCGAGGTCGACATACCACCAGGCATGTGGAATTATTCCCTATCCGGCCCACCGGACGGGTGGCAGACACGCCTGGTTTTTCCAGATTGGACCTGAGTGGTTTGCCCCCTGGGGAGCTGGACACTTGTTTTCCAGAATTCATCCCTTACCTGGGTCTGTGCCGGTTCACCGGCTGCCGGCACAACAGTGAACCGGACTGTGCTGTCAAACAGGCGGTCGCGGACGGCAAATTGGTGGCAGAACGCTACACCCGCTACTTGGAATTATTGGCGGAATTGGAGGAACAGGAGAAAAAGAGGTGGTAAGCGTGAATTTGCGCAAGGGCCCGGTCAGGTTGGCCCCTTCTATTTTGTCAGCGGACTTCTCGTGCTTGGCAAAAGAAGTGCAGGAAGTAGAAGCGGGGGGAGCGGATTGGTTGCACCTGGATGTGATGGATGGAGCTTTTGTACCCAACATAACGTTCGGGGTGCCGGTCGTGGCGGCGGTGCGAGCGCATACCAGGTTGCCCCTTGATGTGCACTTGATGATCGAAAGACCAGAGCTTTACGTGGCGGATTTCTGTCGCGCCGGGGCCGATTTGATCACAGTGCATGTAGAAACCGCCCCCCACCTGCACCGCTTGGTGACGCAAATCAAAGGAGCCGGCGCAGCCGTGGGAGTGGCCTTGAATCCGGCTACTCCCCTCAGCACAGTGGCAGAGATCTTGCCGGACATTGACTTGCTCTTAATCATGACGGTCAATCCGGGCTTCGGTGGGCAAAGTTTTATTCCGTCTGGTCTGGACAAGCTACGACGGGCGGCCGAACTCCTGGCCCGGAAGGCCCCCGGGGTCTTGTTGGAAGTCGATGGCGGGATCACGGAAGACAATGCTCGCCAAGTTGTGCAAGCGGGCGCGGAGGTATTAGTGGCTGGTTCGGCAGTATTTGGACAACCAGAAAGAAAAGCTGCCCTAACCAGGTTGCGCCAGGCGATTGAAGCATAACTTCACCAAATGCGTGGTGGCGAATATACTGTTCATGAACCCGGTTTTTGAGGCGGGGGTGACAGGATTGCGCATACCGACGCGGGAAAGGAAGTTGCTGGGTAAGGGTCTGGGCGGCTTTTTGATCGTGGGCGGGGCGGTGTTTTTGGTTTTGTGTTTACCTTCCTGGGTTTGGGGGGTTGCGGGAGGAGGGCTCTTGATAGCCCTTGGTTACTATTTGGTGGGCCTGCGGGACTAAGCTTGAGGCGGAAGTCCAGGCAGAGGAGGGGAAGAATTGAGGGTCCATGTAGTAAAAGTGCCAGCGTTTGTGGGCAGGATCTTGAGCGCAATGCTAACAGTCTTCTCAAAAGGAGCAAAGGAAGCCTAACGGCTTCCTTTCTTCTTTGGGATCGTTATAGGGCCCGCTGTACCTTGCCGGAACGCAAGCACCGGCTACATACTTTAATCCGCTTCGCTTGCCCATTCACAATGGCCTTCACTTTTTGGATATTGGCATTCCATTGGCGTTTCGAACGGATGTGGGAGTGGGAAATCTGAAAACCCGTCTTGGCACCCTTCTGGCAAATATCACAACGACGTGACAACGAATCCACCTCTTTCCTAAGCTTAACGAACTTCATTTTAACACATTGCGCGGATTGGGACAAGGGCGGCCTGTTTTGGCAGGGAAAGACTACCAAGATGTCGAAAACAACCAAAAAATAAGGCAATTTCGAAAGGGGTGGTTGATTATGGAAAAGAAGATGCCTCTGATTGGTGATCCCTTTCCACAGCTTGAGGTGCAGACTACCCATGGGAAAATGAGACTGCCAGGTCAATATGCCGGTAAGTGGTTTGTGTTTTTCAGTCATCCTGCTGATTTCACACCTGTTTGCACTACTGAATTTGTTGCCTTTCAGAAACGTTATCCGCAGTTTCGCGAATTGAATTGCCAATTGATCGGATTGAGTATGGACCAAATCTTTTCCCACATGAAGTGGACGGAATGGATCAATACCGAATTGCAAGTCGAGATAGAATTCCCCATTGTTGCCGATCATAATGGTGATGTTGCCAATTTGCTGGGGTTATTGCATCCGAGAGCAGGCTCCAATACGGTGCGGGCGGTATTCATCGTGGACGGGCGTGGCATAGTGCGCGCTATTCTCTATTACCCACAGGAATTGGGCCGCAATATGGACGAGATCGTGCGGATGGTCAAGTGCCTGCAACTGGCGGACAACAACAAGGTGGCCATGCCGGCTGGTTGGCCTGACAATGAGTTGATCGCTGATCAGGTAATTATTCCGCCGCCAACGGATGAAAAGGCGGCTAAAGAACGCAAGCAGAATTATGATTGTTTCGATTGGTGGTTCTGCTATCGTAAACTATAGCAATGGGAAGGGGCGATCAAATGGCCAAGCGGTTAGAGATTTATAAATGTGAAGTGTGTGGGAATGTGGTCGAAGTCTTGATCGGCGGTAAAGGACAATTGGTTTGCTGTGAACAGCCGATGAAACTGATGACAGAACAGAATGAAGAATCCTATGGCGAAAAGCATGTACCGGTGCTTGAACGGGACGGAAAGATCTGGCGGGTGAAGGTAGGTAGTGTAGCCCATCCGATGGAAGAAAAGCATTATATCGCCTTGATCGAAGTGATAGCCGGTGACCATTTGGAGCGCCGTTATTTGCAACCTGGTGAAGTCCCGCAGGCGGAATTTGAGTTGTCTGCCGACGAGGTGGTTGCCAGGGAATACTGCAATCTGCACGGGCTCTGGCGGAGTTAGGACTCTTTCGGGAAAAAGGAGCACCTGCGTGGTGCTCCTTTTTATCATGGGAAAAAGTGTGCAAAATGTCATATTTTGTGACCTGGTGCGATATTGGAAAGGATAAGAAGGGGATAGCAAGACAGAGAGCGAAAATTAAACTTCATTGACCAAAAAGCCCGGGTAAGTGGGGGGATCAACAGAGTGACGCTGGAAATTAATTTGAGTGGTGGCCGGCTCACGATTGCACCCGAGGTTTTGGCAATCATGGCCGGGGTGTCGGCGACAGAGTGCTACGGCATAGTCGGGATGGCCTCGCGCAAAATTAAGGATGGCATAGCTGAATTGCTGGGCAGAGACAATCTCAGTCGCGGTGTGGAAGTGAAAATCGAAGGAAATACCATTCGTGTGCGGTTATATATTGTGGTTGGTTATGGCACCCGGATATCCGAGGTGGCCAACAACGTGATGGAAAAAGTAAAATACACCCTGCAGGAGGCGACTGGGGTGGAGGTGTCCAGGGTGGAGATATATGTGCAAGGAGTAAAGGTGGGCGAGCACCAGTAGCAGAGGAGGAACCATGCGGTGACGATGGAGATCTTAGACGCAGCAGCCTTTGCCAGGGCGATGCGGGCGGCTGTGCAAGCCCTGGCTGACAACGAGGAACGAATAAATGCTCTCAATGTGTTCCCCGTGCCGGATGGTGATACGGGGACTAACATGTTCCTGACTTTGCGTTCGGCAGAGAAAGAACTTGAGCTAGGAAGCGCGGATAGCTTAGGGGCAGTGGCGGACCAGGTTGCCATGGGTTGCCTGATGGGAGCCCGCGGTAATTCCGGCGTGATTCTCTCGCAATTGTTCCGGGGTTTAGCCAGGGGTTGGGAGGGAATGCAGGAGACTGATGCGGATGGCTTGGCGGCTGCCATGCAATGTGGAGTGGAAACGGCCTATAAGTCGGTAATGAAACCGGTGGAGGGCACTATCCTGACGGTGGCCAGAGAAGGAGCCCTGAGTGCTCGCCAAGCGGCGGAGCAAGGGGCGGATGTTTTGGGTGTCATGCAAGCGGCTTGCGAAGGTGCGGAGCGAGCACTGCAAAGGACGCCGGAGATGCTGGCCGTGTTGAAAAAGGCTGGGGTAGTGGACGCTGGCGGACAGGGTCTGGTGGTGATCCTGGAGGGCGCCCAGAGGGAATTACGCCAGACAGCCGAAAGGCCGGTGGCGGATCTGGCTCCCCGGCAGAGCAAGGTCGATTTCCATTTGCCGCCGGAGCTGGAGGAGATCGAGTTCCCGTATGATATCCAGCTGTTGCTGATTGGTGATGGCCTGGAGGCAGAAGAACTGAGAGAGCAATTGTTGCCCCTGGGAGACTGTGTATTAGTAGTGGGAACACCGCAGATGTTGAAAATCCACATCCATACGGACAACCCGGCGCCAGTGATGGAAGCCTGTGTGCAGCGGGGAGAGATGCGCTCAATTGAGATTTTGAATATGAGGGAGCAACAGGAAGCGTTGTTGAATGGGGCAGAACAAGCCCCAGCGCCTGTGGCGGACAACGATATTGGAATTGTGGCGGTGGCCAGTGGTGATGGGTTGACGGAAGTGTTGCGCAGCTTGGGTGCCCATGAGATTGTCACCGGTGGGCAAACGATGAACCCGAGCACGAAGGATTTGTTGCGGGCCGTGCAGCAGGTTCCCAGTCAAAATGTTATTATCTTGCCAAATAACAAAAACGTGATTTTAGCCGCTGAGCAAGTAGTGGGTTTGACCGACAAGCGCGTAATGGTGGTGCCCAGCCGCTCTGTGCCCCAGGGTATTATGGCTTTGATGTCTTTGCGGCCGGATTTGGAGCTGGAAGCAGCGGTTCAGCGTATGACCAACGCTTGCAGCCAGGTTCAGACAGGTGAGGTAACATATGCCGTGCGAGATTCCCATCTGGAAGACAACGACATTCAAGCCGGCGATATCCTGGGGATAGTCAATGGTCACATCGCTGTGGTCGGCAAAGACCCTGGTGATGTGCTGCAGGAGATGGTGGCGAATATGGTGAACGCGGATACTGCCGTAATAACGCTTTACTATGGAAGCGATGTGGCGTTGGCGGAGGCCCAGGCTCGGCAGGAGGCGCTGGCCAATTCCTACCCGGACCTGGAAGTGGAACTGGTGCGGGGTGGGCAACCTCTCTATTACTACATCGTGGCAGTGGAATAGAGATGATCTGAAAAGGGATTGAGGAGGGGGAAAGCTTGTCGGACAATACGAAAAAGATGCGCCTGGGCATAGAGGTGAACTCCCTGGTCGGCGCCCATGCCATGGTGCACGTTTTTTATCTTTTTTTCACACCTTTGCTGCCATTGATTGCCACCCAATTTGGTTTGAACTACCAACAGACAGGTCTGCTGGTGACGGTCTGTTATGGAGCCTACGGTTTAGCCGGTTTGCCTGCCGGTTTGATTTCTGACCGTCTCGGTGGGGCCCGCACGGCAGCTATGGCCCTGGGGATCGCTTCTCTGGGCGCACTGATCAGTGGGCTGGCGACCGGATTGGGGCAACTGACCATCGGCATGGTCCTGATGGGGATGGGGGCGGGCTTTTATCATCCGGCCGGGTTCACAACTTTAGCTCATGTGGTACCGCAGGCGCAGTATGGTAAGGCGATGGGCATTCATGGGATCGGTGGCAACATTGGTTCTGCGGTCGGCCCGCTCGTCACCGGGGTTGTGTTGTTGTTCACTGCCTGGCAGGGCCCATTCATTTTCTGGGCGGTACCGGGTTTGTTGGTGGCGGGAGCATTGTTCCGAGTGCACCAGCGCCATAGTGTGCCACAGACAAAAGCTGCTGAAGCCGAAACGGCGGCTGGATCGTCTTTTCACTTGCCGACGGTGGTCTTTTTGGTATTGCTGTTAGCTGGCTTGCACGGTCTGTTCACAACTACCGTTTTCACATATTTGCCGACCTTTTTGCAAGATGTGCGGGGACAAATGGCGGCTACTTCCAGCTTCTGGGTGACATCCCTTTATGCCGTAGGGGTGGGCGGGCAGATGCTGGGCGGTTGGTTAACGGACCATCGCAGTAGGCGGGCACCCTTGTTGTGGGGGGGAAGTGCGGCGGCCGTGGGGTTGTTCCTCTTGATCAGGGTG
>DUQP01000058.1 GCA_012837735.1 Bacillota bacterium | reverse complement strand
TGGAGGCTTTTTTCCATTTCTTCCTGGGCTTGGATGTTGGTGGCCTGTTGCTGTTCTTTCCGCAAGTTGGCCATGACACTGGCGACGATGGCGCGGGTACTTTTTAGGTATTTGATCCCATTTACCAATTGCCCCCAACCTCCCAAAGCAGAGTCCTACGCCATTTAGCTTGCCCATGGCAGACGGTTTGCCAACATGGAAAAGCTGTGCTTCCTTTGGGAGAAAAAAGTATTTAAGCAAGACAAGCGCACAGGAAAAAGGCGTCTTAAGCAATAAATAGACCGATGGCCAACAAGAGCGGTGTCAGGAGCGTGACAACCACATTCTGCCCCAGAAAGGGGATGATCGCTTCCTCCTCATCAAGGCTTTGCCAGATCCCCCAAATGGTCCTGAACACGATTGGAATTGGTAATAAAGCCAAAAGAGCAAACGGCGGGAAGAAACCTAAAATCGTCCCGATAATAAGCCACAGATATGTGCTGAGCGCAAAAACCGCATACACGATCGCACTATTTCTCTTGCCAATCAAAATCGGCAGGTGTCTTCTCCCCACGGTCCGGTCTGCCTCAGCATCAGGGAATTGATTCAACAGCAGCAGGTTACTGACCAAAAAACCGGGAACGATTGATGCGGCTAACGCCACCCCGTCAAACCGTCCCTGCAAAGCGAAATAAGTGCCCAGCACCATACAGGGGCCAAAGCCCAGCCCCGGCGCCAACAGGCATAGCAAGGGCCGGCGCGTAATCCACTCCGTATAGGAAACAACCAGCAACACACCCGGGATGAGAATCAGAAAAACACCCCAGCCATGGAGGACGAAAAAGAAAATTCCCACCGCTATGGTCACAGCCAATGCCAGGAGCCCGAAAATGAGGGCCGCCAGGGCGGGCATTTCCTGTCTCGGCAACATTCCGCTCCCCCCGCTGAAAGGAGTTTTTGGCGTTTTGAAATCCAATCCGCTCTTGAAATCATGGTAGTCGTTCAATACATTCACTGCCGTATGAGCGGCAATTCCGCCGACCATCGCTATCGCCAAATAAAGAAGATTAATATGGCCGGCTTGCCAGTGGGCGGCAGCTGCTCCCACCGCCACGCAAATCGGGGTTAGGATCAGAAACTGGGGGCGGGCCTCTTTGAAATAGATCATGAATTGGCTCATTTCAGCATCCTCCCTTTCTCCCCGGTAGATTCGTTGCCACCGCACCGTCTCCTCCATGCCAGCATTGATTGTTGATAGCAAAACAGCAGCGGCCCCCAAGGAGCCCCTGCCGCTGCTGGCAACACTTTTTTGTTTGTCTATATGATCAGATACACAAATTGGACCAGGAACACCGTTACCACAGCTGCAATCCCCATGGCCAGACCGCTCATGGCACCCTGCAGTTCACCCATTTCCATCGCTTTCGCTGTCCCGACGGCATGGGTTGAGGTACCGATTGCCAATCCCTCCGCTACGCCATCCTTCAATCTAAATAACTTGGCCAGCGGAACACTGAGCATGGCTCCCAATGTCCCGGTCACTGCGATCGTCAACAGGGAGATGGAAACAAACCCTCCCATTTGCTTCGATATCTCGATTCCAATCGGCACAGTCACCGACCTGGGCACCAATGACACGATCAACTGCTCATTCAGGCCTAGAGCTTTCCCCATTAAAACTGCCAGGACAATAGATGTTATTGAACCAACGGTTGTCGCTACCAGAATCGGAATCAGATTCCTTTTTAGTTTCTGGACGTTTTTGTATAATGGCACCGCCAGGCAGACCGTGGCCGGCCCGACGAACATAGTGACAAATTGTCCTCCGGCGTTGAACGTCTGATAGTCGACCTTGCACACAGCCAATACGAAAATCACGATGGCAATCGCCACCGGCAGGGGGTGCAACACGGATATGCCCGTCTTTTTGTTGATCCAGGTGCCAATCTCATAGGCGATGATGCACAAGAGAATACTGGCCAGCGGTATAGACAATATCTCTCTGGCGATGGCCATATTAACCAGCATCCTTTCCAATCAACATTTGCGTCAGCCTGGTCACATAGCCTGTCACGGCAAACACGGTCACCGTACCCACAACACTGATGATTAAAATCGGCCCGATCGCATATTTGACCACTTCATAGTCGGCAATCAGACTTGTTCCGATTGCGACAAAGAAAAAGGCCATATTAGTCAACAAAAATGAAGAGACCTCCGCAATCTGTTCCAGCTTGATTACCTTCAAATTCAATAGCGCAAACATCACCAACATCCCCAGCACGTTGCCGGGTATCTTCAAGTTCACAAACAGGAGAAACACTTCGCACAACACATAGACGGCCACAATATAAGCGAACTGCTGTAATATCTTCATCTCGATTCTCCTAAAGGTTAATCTGTAATGATGGCGGAAGAGATATCGCTCAATTTTTCACAACCGGTTAACACCATGGCTTGGATCAGTTCGTTCTTAATCCTGTGCAAATACGTTTCCGCACCGTGATCCAAATCGTTGAACACAGAGATTGCCAATGGCCTTCCCAACAATACTGCCGAAGCACCTAGGGCCAACATCTTCAAGACGTCTGCCCCAGAGCGAATGCCCCCGTCTGCCAGTACCGGGATGGCACCGTTGACCGCGGCCACGATATCCGGCAGCACTTCCGCTGTACCCTGCGTGTAATCGAGGATCCGGCCACCATGATTCGATACCACGATCGCAGCCGCCCCCAAATCCACCGCGATGCGAGCTTCTTCAGGGCCCATAATACCCTTTAAAATCACTTGGAACGGAATCTTCTCTATCATCTCCGCCAGCTGTTTCCGCGTCCGCAATGGGATGGAGCCGCCCATAATCTTCACATTGCACAGACCTACGGAATCAATGTCAATGCCCAGGGTATCAATATTGCACTCTGCCGCTTCAGCCACTTTTTTAAATAGAACCTTGTCCTCCCAGGGTTTGATGAATGGGATGCCATTGCCGCCGACCGACTTGATGGCTTTGAAACCAGCCTGATACACATAATCCTGAGGGCCATCACCAGTGCAGCCGATCGTCCCGGCGCGGTGACAGCCTTGCAGTACTGCCATGGCATATTGTTCCTCTGAGATTTCTTTGCTCATGTTGATTGGCACGCCGGCTAGAGGTGCCCCCAACACCGGCATCGCCAATTCCTTTCCCAACACGGTCGTGTGCACGGATGGAATAGTACTACAGGTTAAGACCTTCATTTTCAGTTTGATGGCGGCCAGTGCCTCCATATTGGCCGTGAAGGAAGATCCAGTGCCGACCCCGCCCATACCGGGGATTTCTCCCACACATGCCCTACCATCACATACGGGGCAAACTCTGCAAAATCCCTTCATTAATTTTTTCGCTTGTTCCATCTCTACAGAAACTCCCCTTTCTTTAAGTAACATAAGGAAAGTGGGCTGCGACCGATCCATTGTTGTACTTTTTGTCCTTCATAGTATAATATATTGTTGTGATACCTCTGCAAGTAGGCACTTTTTTGTACTCTTACTTACTTATTGGTAAGTGTTTGGAGGTCAACCATGAGTGATAGAAGATGCCCAATCGAATCAACCCTGGCAATCATCAGTGGCAAGTGGAAAATCTTGATCATGAAAGCGCTCGCGCAAGGGCCGGTCCGATATGGGGAAATCTCAAAGGAAATACCGGCAGTCAGTTCAAAGGTTTTGACCCAGCAGCTGAGAGAGATGGAGAAAGACGGTCTGATAGTCAGAAAGGTCTTTCCTGAGATTCCGCCGCGCGTTGAATACTCTCTCAGTAAGATGGGAGCTAGCCTTTCTTCAGTACTGGGAGAACTGCGCAACTGGGGCTTGACGGAGGATAAGGTACACGACGTGGAGTGCACATATTGCAAGAAGTGCCACGATATAATGTTCCAGGTGCGGAATGCCCAATAGAAATGCGCGGGGGCTGAGCTAAAGCCTCCGCGCTGCTTTATGGTACAGCTTTTTCTAAGACACCCGTGGAAACAAAACGGATGGAGACACTGGCTATCTCCATCCTGGCGATCTGCATATGGAGCCGGTGATGGGACTTGAACCCATGGCCTGCGGTTTACGAAACCGCTGCTCTGCCGCTGAGCTACACCGGCTTTAACCTTGAAGCAGAGATATAATAACATGAAAGGCGACTTCATTTCAACTAGCCCGGCCATCCGCTGCTTTTCCCGCACACTGCTAAAAGAAATGGCAACGTACAATCTAATCTATGGGAATGATTTGCGGGGGACCCGCCACGACAATTGGTCGGGAGTGGCAGTTTTCACAGCGGCAAATAGATACAAGAAGTGAAACATCTGGTTTAAGCAGCTAGCAGTAGTAATGGTAGACTCTCACCTGGATTGTTGCTCATGATGCGAAAACACTTTTGTACCATGAGGTCAATTTCATTTTGTGACGTTTTTGTTATGCATTCAAAATGATATAATGCTATTGGGAATGAAATGTTGCCTTCTTCTTTACCGCCCTTTTCTTTGCGACTACCTGACTTTATCAAGGCTGCAAATAATCCGCTTAACACCAAAAAAAACACCTAGAATACCAAAAAAGAATACCAAAAAAGGAACTCCATTTTGTAAGATCCCTTCTTTGGCTTGCTATTATCCAGGAAAAGCAAGGCGAATATAAAGAGGCCATTGATATATGTAAATTAGTATTTCGCTTTGGATAAAAAGACGGCCCTAAAGGTGAGTTCGTTAGAAAGTTTGCGCCAGAAGCAAAGCAAGGAGCGTGAATGAAATGGGCAACGAAGATAAAATTCTTTTCATGATGGAAAAATTGCACATTGAATTACAAGCGGTAAAGCAAGATATGGCTACAAAAGAAGAACTGCAAAAATTAGCAACAGATATTCAAAAACTACGCGAGCAAGTTGCCCGCATTGAAAATACCCACGGCGAAAAACTTGGCGCCCTCTTCGACGGGTACAAGCTTGTTTCAGAGAAGCTGGACAGAATTGAACAGGAAGTATCGAAACACGAGGAAGTAATTTTAAGGAGGATCAGATAAATACGGTGATGTTTTTTTGTATGAGACACTTCTTCAAGAGGATAAACAAGAGTAAATAGAAGTTAGGGACCGACCGCTAAAAGGCAACCTCAAAGGAATACTTCGACAATGTCATATGCCTCGCCATCAATATCTAGTCCAGCTGAGCAAACCTGCGTCCTTGCCGAAGAACCGCGCCCATGAATTTTCGAAAAAATTCAATAAAGCGGCAAAGGTCTCAAACCCTTGCCGCTACTTTTTTGGAGCGGAAAACGGGATTCGAACCCGCGACCCTCGGCTTGGGAAGCCGATGCTCTACCCCTGAGCTACTTCCGCCCAATAATCATCTACTTGTGGCAATATTCTATCCCGAAGTCGCGCCGAAGTCAAGTTTCACAGTCTTGCCAGGATTGTAATTGTCTCAAATAGCAACTGAATATTTACAAACGCGATCTGGGCATGGAAAAGGAAAGCCTGCCTCCCGGTGAGAAATATCCTAAGACAAGACCCTGGGGGGTGGCTTCAATGTCGGATCTTCTTGAAGTGAGAGCCCAATCTGATATCGTCGGGCCCTCGGTACCTTTCGCCGGTTGGGTCAAACCGAACAGCCGCCTATGTTTGTACACGGAACCAGGCTGCATCGGGCCGAAAATCACCCCGCAACTCCGGAGCGGCCATGTCGTGACACAACCGGTGGGGGTAGAAGGCGCAGAACCAGGTGATGCAATTGTCATCCGGATTGAACGTCTCGATGTAATCAGTAAAGCAACCGCATCAGGAACCGAGGTGCCTCGGCCGGGTCATTTTGTCAGCAGCGCATCGGTTGGTAAAAAGTGTGCCGCCTGTGGTCGACTGAACCCCGATACCTATTTGCAAGGGACCGGCCTGGAAGCAATCCGTTGCCGCCACTGTGGACAGCCAGTGCTAGCCTTTACTCCCACGCACTTTTACACTGTCGTCATGGACCAGGAACGCAAAGTGGCCTTGACGGTGGATGCCCAGCAGGCCGAGCAGATCGCTCACAAAGCCTACGAGTGGATGGGCCTTAATCCTGCTCAAGCAGTCTCTTATCCGGCAGTGTTGCTCGCGCAGGCGCAAATGGCAGGCGGCATTCCTTTGCGCATGCGTCCGATGATCGGCAATGTTGGCACCGTGCCCAGCGTTGATATGCCGTCCTCGAACAACTGTGGGGATTTTGGCCAAGCGATCATTGGCGCCGAAGTGTTTGGCATCACTGCCGAACAGTTGGCAGAGGCGCGCACTGATGCCCACATGGATATCGACTCCGTGCGGGCCGGAAGCGTTTTAATTTGCCCCGTAAAGGTGCCGGGAGGAGGCGTCTTTGCCGGTGACGTACATGCTTTTCAAGGAGACGGCGAAATTGCTGGGCACACATCTGATGTGGCGGCACGGGTGGAGGTAATTGTCGATATTATTAAGGGCCTGGCTGTGGACGGGCCGATCCTATTGCCACCCCTGAGCGACTTGCCGCCGCTGGCAAAGCCCCTTAGCGATGAAGAGCAGCAAAAAGCAACAGCTCTTGCGCAGGAGTTTGGAACCACCATGAGCGAAGAATGGCTGCCATTGCAAATGATCGGCTCGGGAGCCGATCTTGCCCAAGCGGTGGAAAACGGGTTGGCCAGACTGGAAAAGCTCACTGGTTTGGGGCGGGGTGAAATACGCAACCGGGTGACCATGGCCGGAGCGGTTGAAATCGGTCGTTTACCTGGCATGATTCAGATCACTTTGCCCACGCCTTTGGACTTGCTCCAGCGGTTAGGACTGGACAGATTGCTGAAAAAACAATACCAGCGGTAGGTTTTTCGGGTAATATTTGAGC
>DUQP01000057.1 GCA_012837735.1 Bacillota bacterium | reverse complement strand
TGGGTGGGTACTCTCCCTTCGGTTTTGGATTGGTTCCACAACCATAATACCTTAGGGATACCCACCCTTTGCAATGCTTTTTTTACCCGAATAAAATGCCCTGAACGAAACTCTGGTCGCTCTACACTGCCCAATAGGGTATTCTTGACACTAGTGCGGCGTATGGATATAATTTATGGGTAATAACGACATTTGGCTTCGCTGCCGAAGCGGTGTTACGGGAGGTTAGTATGCCCTTTCGTCCGAGACGAAAGGGCTGTTTTATAGCAGAGTGAGGGGGCGATCCAGATTGCCAAGAGTGGAATTACCCAAGACATATGACCCTTCTCAAGTGGAGGAACGACTGTATCGGTGCTGGGAAGAAGGACAATTCTTCCACGCCCGCGTTAACCCAGATCGGAAACCATTCACAATCGTGATCCCGCCTCCTAATGTGACGGGTAGCTTGCATGCCGGCCATGCTTTGGACAATACCATTCAAGATGTTCTGATTCGCTGGCGCCGGATGCAGGGGTATGAAACGCTTTGGTTGCCAGGTATGGACCACGCTGGGATCGCTACCCAGGCCAGGGTGGAACAGGCATTGGCCGAGGAGGGTACGAACCGGCATGAGATAGGACGAGGAGCTTTCTTGGAGCGGGCCTGGGAATGGAAAGAGCGGTATGGAGGGCGCATTTTGAAGCAGTTGCGCCGTTTAGGTGCTTCGTGTGATTGGCCCCGGCAACGCTTCACGCTGGACGAGGGTTTTTCACGCGCTGTGCGGGAAGTATTCGTGCGTTTATATAATAAAGGTTTGATCTACCAGAGCGATTATATTATCAACTGGTGCCCCGAATGCCACACCGCCCTATCGGATATTGAAGTGGAGCATGTCGAAACCGCGGGCAAGCTATATTATGTCAATTACCCGCTAGTGGATGGGGAGGGGCAGATCACAATTGCCACCACCAGGCCGGAGACCATCTTGGGCGACACGGCAGTGGCGGTCCATCCGGAAGATGAGCGTTATAAGCATCTGATTGGCAAACAGGTGGTTTTGCCCATCTTGGGCCGCGTGATTCCGATTATCGCTGATCAATACGTTGACCCCGCTTTTGGGACTGGAGCCGTGAAAATTACTCCCGCCCATGATCCGAACGACTTTGAAGTAGCTGTCCGCCATCAGTTGCAGCATATCCAGGTAATAGATGAGAATGCCCAGATGACGGCGGCGGCAGGGCCATACCAGGGTATGGACCGGTATGAATGCCGGCGGCGGTTGGTTGCGGATTTACAGGCGGAAGGTCTGTTAATCAAAATAGCGGAGCATGGGCACGCAGTCGGTCATTGTTATCGCTGCGACCAGGTGGTGGAGCCGCTCGTTTCCCGGCAATGGTTTGTGAAGATGAAACCGTTGGCTGCGCCAGCCATTGCAGCCGTTCAGGAAGGCCAGATCCGATTTGTGCCGGAGCGTTTTGCCAAGGTCTATCTTAATTGGTTGGAAAACGTGCGCGACTGGTGCATCTCTCGCCAGTTGTGGTGGGGACACCGCATTCCGGCCTGGTACTGTTCATGCGGGGAAGTGATCGTGAGCATGGACACTCCTGCTGCCTGTCCCAAATGTGGTGGTGGGGAGCTGAGACAGGATCCGGATGTCCTGGATACATGGTTCAGTTCTGCTTTATGGCCCTTTGCCACCATGGGCTGGCCTGAGAAAACACCGGAACTGGATTATTTCTATCCCACCTCGGTTTTGGTGACCGGTTATGACATCATCTTTTTCTGGGTGGCCAGGATGGTGTTTTCCAGTCTGGAGCATGTGGGCCAGATTCCCTTTTATGATGTACTCATCCACGGTATCGTGCGCGATGACCAGGGTCGTAAAATGAGCAAATCATTGGGTAACGGCATCGATCCCCTGGAGGTAATCGAAGAATATGGGGCGGATGCGCTCCGTTTTACTCTTATCACAGGGAACTCGCCCGGTAATGATATGCGGTTTTCTTGGGAACGAGTGGCGGCCAGTCGCAATTTCGCCAACAAAATTTGGAATGCTGCCCGGTTCGCGCTTATGCACTTGGATGGTTTCCAGCCTGGTGTGGGGTTGGAGGGCGATTTGCCTTTAGAGGATCGCTGGATCCGCAGCCGTTTGGACGCCACTACCGCTGAGGTGACGCGTCTATTGGGGATGTATGAGTTGGGCGAAGCGGCGCGCGTGCTTTATGATTTTATCTGGAGCGAGTTCTGTGATTGGTATATCGAGCTTGTCAAAGGCCGTTTGAATGGTACTGATCCGGCCAGCCGTCAAAAAGGACAAGCGACGCTCTATGTGGTCCTGAAGACCACGATGCGGCTGTTGCATCCCTTCATGCCTTTCATAACAGAAGAAATTTGGCAGCACTTGCCGGTGCCTGGGGAAACGATTACAATTGCTCCCTGGCCGACGCCCAGTACGCCCCGGGACCAGGAGGCAGAGGCGGAGATGCACTTGATCATGGAGGCCGTTCGTGCTATTCGCAACGCGCGGGCGGAAATGGGAGTTGATCCGGGCCGCTGGGCGGACGCCGTGGCATTTGCCAGTCCAGATGTTTATCCGCTCGTGCAAGCGCAAGCTCACCATTTGCGTCAGCTGGCTCGCCTTGGCACGCTGGAGATACGCCGGGAAGGGGATAGACCGGCGCGGGCGATTACGGCGGTGGTAGCCGGACTGGAAGTTTGCCTGCCTTTGGAAGGCCTGATCGATATTGAGCGCGAAATCCGGCGTTTGCGCAAGGAACGGGACGCACTGCGCTCTGAGGTGGCTAAAGCGCAGGCGAAGCTTGCGAATGAGCAGTTTCTAGCACGCGCACCGGCGGCCGTGGTGGCCAAAGAGCGGGAGCGGGGTCAGGAGTTGCAAGAGCATCTGCAGGCCTTAAGCAGGCGGTTGCAAATGCTGGGGGGAGAATAGCGGTTTGCGTGGTTATGATGAAGCATTGCAGTTTTTGCATTCCCTGGATCGTTTTGGTTCTCGACTCGGTCTGGAAAGGATGCGCCGCCTCATGGGCAGGTTGGGGCACCCGCAGGCCGGTTTACCGATGGTTCACGTCGGGGGTACGAACGGCAAGGGTTCGGTAGTGGCGATTCTGGATAGTATTTTAAGGGCGGCGGGCTATCGCGTTGGGCGCTACATCTCTCCCTATTTAGAGGGATTCCGGGAGCGGATAGTGATTGCCGGAGATCTGATTACTGAAGCGGCGCTGGCGGAACATGTCAAGCGCTTGCGTACGCACTGTGTGGAGATGGGGGCACAGCACCCGACAGAGTTTGAAGTCGTGACCGCTTTAGGTTTCATGGAGTTTCAACAGGCCAGGGTGGATATTGCTCTGATCGAGGTGGGATTGGGCGGACGGTGGGATGCAACCAACATTATTCATCCCTGTCTGGCCATTGTGACGAATATCGGGCATGATCATCTTGAGCGTTTAGGTCCAGACTTGACTGCGGTCGCCTGGGAAAAAGCCGGCATCATCAAGCCGCTAGTGCCAGTATTATGCGGGGAAAAGTCAACTATGATACAGCGGGTGGCGGTGGCTAAACGGGCACCGCTCTTTCGTTTTGGGGCTGATTTTGTGGTTTGCCCGGGGCATATGGATTGGGACGGACAATATTTCACAATGCACGGCTTGGACGGTCATTACCGCAATCTGCATTTGCCTTTACTGGGGCGGCACCAATTGGTGAATGCCTCCCTGGCGATTGGGGCAGCGGAAATCCTGCGCCGGCAAGGGTGGGATATCCCCGCGGGAGCAATTCGAGCCGGCTTAAAATGCGTTTCCTGGCCTGGGCGGCTGGAGCTCCTGTCCCGTCAGCCGCTTGTTGTGCTGGACGGGGCCCATAACCGGGAAGGAGCAGTGGCATTGGCAGCTGCCTTAAAAGAGCTGGGAGCAAGGGATATGACGCTCGTGGCGGGTATTTTGGCCGATAAAGAATATGGTGCCATGTTGCCGCCGTTGTTGCCCTTTGTCAGGCGCGTAATTGTCACTAAGCCCGCCAATGCGCGTGCTTTGTCAACGCAGATGCTGGCTGATGCTGTCCGCACATTGCATCCGCAATTAGCGGTGGAAAGCTGTCCCGATCTGGCAGCGGCTTTGTCTAGAGGCCTGGAATCTAGTACCGGTGGGGGATTGCTGGTGTCGGGATCGCTGTATTTAGTGGGCCCGGCGCGCGGAATACTCACAAAAATGCTGTCTTGAGAAGTAGAATGAAAAGCCGGTAAATAATGGAGGAAATGCCAAGCCCTTTTAGTAATATAGTTTGGTAATGAAACGTTAGGGGGGAGCCTTCTTGTCGCGGGTAAAAAGGCTGCGGTTTACAAGACTCCCTGAAGCAGGTGTGATAGATGAAAGCCGGCAACCGGTTTTTCGGGTGCTGGATGGTCGCCCGGAATTGTTGCCGCCGCATCTGCCTCCCGCGGAGGCATTGATGGTAGCTGTGCACCGCGGTTATTGTCCTAGCGGCGGCTATAGTGTGCGGGTGCAAGAAGTGCTTGATAAACACGATGTGGTGGAGGTGCGCGTTCTCCTACGGGATCCCGATCCGCAGGAGTTTGTCACCACGGTGGTCACGGAACCAAAAGATGTGATCGTTTTAGATAAGAGACAACTGCAAAAAAGGGGTAAGCGCCTGTTCCGTTTCGTAGATCAAAATGGCAGGGAGTTGAGCAGACAGGAAACAGTCCTGGATTAGACGGTTTTCAGGCGGTCAGTGGGAAAGGGGGAGGAACTTGAGCAGAAGAAGGCGGAGGGCGAGTGGGAGAACAACGTCTTTGATAATAAGCCTGTTAGTGCTGTCTTTGCTGGCAATAGTGACCGGATACGTCTTTGGGAAGTTTGTGCTCGGTACTCTCCTAGCAAATGAAACGTTGTCCCCGCCGAGCCTGTCAAATGGAGCGCCGGAGAATGAACAAGATAATCTCGAAGAGCCAGCTGCTCCCAACGCCCGGTTGACGTTTGAATTACCGCAGCTTACTATCTACCGGTTACAGGTGGGATCATTCCAAAACCGGGAAAACGCTCTGGCTTTGGTGGCGGAACTTGATCGGGCCGGCTTCCCGGCTTATGTGACAGAGCTGGCTCCTTACCAGGTGGGAGCCGGCGTTTATGGTATGGAGTTGGCTGCCAAAGCGCGTGCCGGGCAACTGCAGGCTTTGGGGTATGATGTGTTCGTGAAGGATCTGGCGATCGGGGGAACAGGGGTGACCTTGTCGGGAGCCACGGAGCAGCAGCTCACGACAGTAAAGAATGCTCTCCAACAGCTGGCCACGGTGATAGCGGAGCAAGGTGATTTATGGGCTCAGGTTGAGGACGGTACACTGAACCGGGATCGGGCGTTGCAGGTCTTAGGGGAACAAGAAGAAATTCTGCGTACTTGCCACACGGAACTATTGGGGGCTAATCTGACTACGCAACCCTTGGGGCAAATTCCATCCCTGCTGGAACTGGCGATCACAGAAGTGTTTGAATGGAAAGCGATGGTGGAAAAGGGAGAACCGGATCACTATGTTACAGCTATGAACTACTATATGCAACTGTCAGAGGACTTTCGGACACTTTGCGACGGGCTGCATGACTTAACATAAAACCTTCAAATCTCTACCATTTCCGCATAGGACCCTCACGGCGGGGGAAGCTACCTGTGACAAAGAATGGCAGTTGAAAAATGACAGGAGATGTCAAACCTAGGGAGAACTATCAAATGATATGTCATTGAGCGTCTAAAGGAGTTGACGCCGGATGCGGCAAAGGACAAGCATTGGTTGGTTCATCGTCGGCATTCTGGCTGGAGCTTTGGCCGGTAGTATCGTCGGTGAGGTACTGGGAAACAATTTCCCAATTTTGCAGGAGCATATTGCTTTCGGAATCCAAACGACCTATATCAATCTCAACGTGATTAGTTTTCCGTTTGGTTTGCAAATGAAACTGAATCTGGGAAGCGCACTTGGTGTCTTGATTGCCCTATTTTTGGGCATGCGGCGGGGATAAAAGTGACAGCACGGACTATCATCCTAGCTTCGGCATCACCGCGTAGACAAGCGATTCTCAGCCAGCTGGGATTGCCGTTTCTGATACGGCTCCAGGATGTCGAGGAAGATCTGGTGAGCACCTCGGCTGAATGTGCGGCAGACGCGGCAGAGCGATTGGCCTGCCGCAAGGCTGCGGTTGGCGCAAGCGAGTTTGAGGCGGGATTGGTCATTGCCGCCGATACCGTGGTGGTGGCTAACGGTCGTATTTATGGTAAACCGGCCGATGCTGAGGAAGCTGGCAAGATGCTGAGAGAACTATCCGGACGATCGCACTATGTCATCACAGGGGTAGCGGTATACGATGTGGCAAACGGTCGTTTGGAGAGCGGCTATGCCAGGACCCGAGTAACGTTTCGCCCTTTGACCGATGAAGTAATTGCGGCTTATGTGGCTAGCCAGGAGCCTTTAGACAAGGCTGGGGCGTACGGAATTCAAGGGCTAGGATCCTTGCTCGTAGAGAGTATTGCAGGCTGTTATTTTAACGTCGTTGGTCTTCCCTTGGCCTTGCTGACAGACCTATTAGCAGCGCATGGGTTTGACATTTGGCGGGCGAGCCGCCGCAAGGAAGGTGATTAGCCAGGTCTGACCTGGCGGGAAGACATGGGCAAGACAGCTGCTCATCTCACTTTGCAGGATATCCCGGCGGAGGAACGACCCCGGGAACGATTGCTCAGCAAAGGCGCGCAGGCCCTGTCCAATGCTGAGATCCTGGCGGTGTTATTGCGCACCGGTACTGCGAGCGAAACCGCCGTCCAATTAGGCCAGCGCCTGTTGTTGTACGGGATAGAACGCGGAGATGCCAACAGCAATGGTTTACGCTTTTTGGCAACTTCATCCGTCAGCGACCTGTTGGCGATCAAGGGCCTTGGGCCAGCGAAGGTGGCACAGTTGAAGGCCGCCATTGAGTTGGGGCGGCGTATCTCGGCGGTGTGTGCTAGTCGGGCGGTAGTGGGGTGCCCGGCTGATGTCGGGGCACTGATGATGGAAGAGATGCGCTTTTTGGATCAAGAGCAGTTCCGGGTGGTGTTTTTGAACACCAAGAATCATGTGCTGGGGGTGACCACGGTTTCGGTCGGGGGTTTAAATTCGTCCCCGGCCCATCCGCGGGAGATCTTTAAAGAGGCGATCCGTCGCAGTGCAGCGGCTATTGTTCTGGTACACAACCACCCGAGTGGGGATCCCACCCCCAGTCGTGATGATATTGAAGTGACAAGGCGGTTGGTGAGTTCTGGGAAGTTGCTGGGGATTGAGGTGTTGGATCATCTCATCATCGGTGAAGGCCGCTATGTTAGCTTTCGCGAATCAAATATCAGCTAATCGCGCCCTGGTGGGCGGTGCTGACTACCAATATCTGGGCCGGAGGAAGGAGACTGGACGTGTTCGACTTTATCTATAATTACTTTTCGCGCGATATGGGAATTGACCTTGGGACAGCCAACACCCTTGTGCATGTCAAGGGGCGCGGCATTGTTTTGCAGGAGCCATCCGTAGTGGCTATTCAAGCCGATACAAAGGCAATTTTATCCGTCGGTAATGCCGCTAAAAGGATGATTGGTAGGACTCCTGGCCACATTGTGGCAGTACGGCCCATGAAAGACGGGGTAATCGCAGATTTTGACGTCACCCAGACGATGCTGCGTTACTTTATTCGCAAAGCGCAGCAGAAATACTCCATTTTCAAACCCCGCTTGGTAATTTGTGTTCCCTCCGGTGTCACGGAAGTTGAGAAGCGAGCGGTGATTGATGCTGCTCTCCAAGCCGGCGCGCGGGAAGCTTACTTGATGGAAGAACCGATGGCGGCGGCGATTGGGTCGGGGATGCCAGTACATGAGCCGACCGGTAATATGATTGTCGATATCGGTGGCGGGACAACAGAGGTGGCGATCATCTCGTTCGGCGGGATAGTTGCCAGTCGCTGTATCCGGGTGGCTGGGGATGAGATGGACGAGGCGATTGTCAATTATATCAAGCGTACTTATAACCTGCTGATTGGTGAGCGGACCGCGGAAGAAATCAAAATTACAATTGGCTCTGCTTATCCGGTGGCTGCCGATGGTGAGGGGATGGAGGTACGCGGCCGGGATTTAGTGACCGGCTTGCCGCGCACTCTGTTTGTGGCCAGCGAAGAGATCAGGCAAGCGTTGGCGGAACCAGTGGCCAGCATTTTGGAGGCCATCAAGGTGACCCTGGAGCGTACTCCGCCAGAGTTGGCATCGGATATTATGGACCGGGGGATTGTCTTAACCGGGGGAGGTTCCCTGTTGCAAGGCTTGGATAAGCTGGTCATTGAAGAGACTGGGATGCCGGTTCATATCTCTGAAGACCCGCTTCTGTCAGTGGTACGGGGTGCGGGGAAGGCACTGGAGGAGATCGAAGTCCTCCGGCGAGTCCTGATTACATCGAAGCGCTTCGGTTAGTCTCGGGGAGCTGGGATCAATGTTGCGTAGCTCGAAGCGGCATCGTTTCATATCCTCGGCGTTGGTCGTGATACTCGTGAT
>DUQP01000056.1 GCA_012837735.1 Bacillota bacterium | reverse complement strand
TTGGGTGGGTACTCTCCCTTCGGTTTTGGATTGGTTCCACAACCATAATACCTTAGGGATACCCACCCTTTGCAATGCTTTTTTTACCCGAATAAAATGCCCTGAACGAAACTCTGGTCGCTCTACATTTTAGTGCTACTGATATGTTGACAGCGCGAAAAAAATGGATATACTAAGAATTGTTAGCACTCCCACCAGGTGAGTGCTAAACACTGAAAGGGGGGTTTTCCATGCTGAAGCCGTTAGGCGATCGGGTGATCGTCAAGGTCATCACTGCGGAGGAGAAGACCAAGGGAGGTATCGTATTGCCTGATACCGCCAAGGAGAAGCCTCAAGAGGGTGAGGTCGTCGCCGTCGGCCCAGGGCGTGTGCTCGATAACGGCGAGCGCCTGGCGCCTGAGGTGAAGGTGGGTGATCGGGTGGTCTTCGCCAAATATAGTGGTACCGAGGTGAAGGTGGACGGCGAGGATTATCTGGTTGTACGCGAGAGCGATATCCTAGCTACCAGGTAACACTACATACCAGTTCGAATAGGAGGGTGAGACAATGGCCAAACTGCTCGCCTTTGACGATGAAGCACGGCGCGCACTGGAACGCGGTGTGAACGCGGTTGCCAACGCCGTCAAGGTAACTCTGGGCCCCAAGGGCCGCAATGTTGTTTTGGAGAAAAAGTTTGGATCACCGACAGTCACGAAAGACGGTGTCACTGTCGCGAAAGAGGTTGAATTAGAAGATCCGTATGAGAATATGGGTGCGCAGCTGTGCCGCGAAGTCGCTTCCAAGACCAACGACGTGGCCGGTGACGGCACAACCACTGCGACCGTTTTGGCGCAGGCGATGGTCAGGGAGGGCTTGCGCAACGTTGCCGCCGGTGCCAACCCGATCTTTTTGAAGCGCGGGATCGAAAAGGCTGTCGAGAAGGCGGTCGCGGAGATGAAGAAGCTTAGCACGCCAGTCGAGACCAAGGAGCACATTGCCCACGTGGCAGCGATTGCCGGCAACGATCATAAGATCGGCGAATTGATCGCGGAAGCCATGGATAAGGTCGGCAAAGACGGAGTAATCACTGTCGAGGAATCAAAAGGTACTGACACCCTGGTTGAGATCGTAGAGGGCATGGAATTCGACAAAGGTTACATCTCCCCTTACTTCGTCACTGATGCCGAAGCCATGGAAGCTCTAATCGAAGAGCCTTATATTCTCATCTTTGAGAAAAAGATCTCCACAGTGCAAGATATGTTGCCCTTGTTGGAGAAAATCGCCCGCTCCGGCCGGCCGCTGGTAATCATCGCGGAAGACGTAGATGGAGAGGCTCTGCCCACGTTGGTTCTGAATAAGATCCGCGGCACATTGAACTGCGCCGCCGTGAAGGCCCCTGGCTTCGGCGACCGCCGCAAAGCCATGATGGAGGATATCGCCATCTT
This sequence comes from Bacillota bacterium, assembly GCA_012837735.1. GTDB lineage: Bacteria > Bacillota > Sulfobacillia > UBA3575 > DUQP01 > DUQP01. The sequence goes on along the minus strand of DUQP01000056.1, from coordinate 9,580 downwards.
GACCGGTGGCACTTTCATTTCTGAGGACCTAGGCGTCAAGTTGGAGAACGTTGAACTCGATATGCTGGGACAGGCCAGCAAAGTGAAGATCACGAAGGAAAAGACCACGATCGTGGAGGGCAAGGGCACCAAGGAAAAAATTGATGCCCGCATCAGTCAGATTAAACGCCAGATCGAGGAAACCGACTCCGAATATGATCGTGAAAAGCTTCAAGAGCGCTTGGCCAAGTTGGCCGGCGGCGTGGCCGTAATTAAAGTGGGCGCCGCGACTGAGACAGAGCTAAAGGAAAAGAAACACCGCGTGGAGGATGCTTTGGCAGCCACCCGGGCGGCGGTGGAAGAGGGCATTGTGGCTGGCGGTGGTACTACGCTAGTGGATATCATTCCCGGCCTGGATGATATGGATGGCAACGACGATGAACTGGTCGGAATCGGGATTGTGCGGCGTGCTCTGGAAGAGCCGGTCCGCCAGATTGCAACGAACGCCGGGTTTGAGGGTTCGGTGGTCGTGGGGGAAATCAAAAAGCTCGCTAAGGGCGTTGGTTTCAATGCCATGACCAGTGATTACGAAGATTTGGCGAAAGCCGGTGTCGTCGATCCAGTGAAGGTGACGCGCACGGCATTGCAGAATGCGGCCAGCATCGCTTCCATGGTGCTCACCACAGAAGCTCTGGTGGCAGAAAAGCCGGAGAAAAAGGACAATGCGCCGGGCTATCCGCCGGGCGGCATGGGGATGGACTATTAAAAACAGCACAATAACGAGTCAGGGGCTGTCCGACGGGGCAGCCCCTGATTTCCGATTAGGGGAGCAAACATTAAATCTCGTAACCGTATTTTTCTAGCACCAGAGCATCGTGTATGGGGAGAATCACATCTGCTTCGCGCATCACCTTTTGCACGGCCGCTTTTGCCGCCCACAGATTCCAGTAATTTCCCGTAGAACGATCGCCGAAGGGCTCCATGTCATACTGGTTGTGTGCGGCAATCTCCGCGAAAACCGGGTTGGCGCGGCATTGCAGCTGTTCATCATAAATGACATCCCCGCATATGATGGCCAATCCTTTGGCGGTATTGACTTTGATATTCATGCTGCCCCAGGTGTGGCCCTCGGTGATCTCCAGGAAGATGCCAGGTACTAGTTCGCCGTCATCATCGATTAAGCGTACCTTACCTGGCACGTGAATCTGCTCCACCAGGTACGTGATGTATTCCGGCGGGTACTGGGCGTCCATCAGATCGGCCACGGCGAACATCAGTTCTCTGCGCGGCATTATGATCTTGGCGTTCGGGAAGTCAGGGTCATTGCCTGCATGGTCGATATGCAGGTGGGTGTGCAGGATGGCCCCGATATCTTCCTTTTCATACCCCCACTTGGCTAATTGGGCTGCATACGTTTGTTCAGGGGCTTGATAAGCAACCATCCCAAGCCTATTCATGATGTCGAGCTGGTCTTCTTTTATCCCCGTGTCCACCAGCAGCGGCGGGATGTCCGGGCCGGTAATCAAATAGGAAAACACCGGCACATTTACCTTTTCTCCCGGGTTAAATTTATTGACCAAAAAACTACAATCGATCATGCCCAAATCGGCAGTGTGTAAAACATTGATTTTGTACACTGGCTTTGTCATTCAATAACCCCCTTATTTTTTCTCGCTCCCCTTTCCGGCAGTGTGGTAGCTCGTCCAGTTAATGATATGTTGGGTAGTCCACAAAATGCCGGTCAATAATAAAAAAAATTATTTTTTCTAGCAGGAATTCAGAGCAGAGTAGAGATTACGAATATCAAGGTACGATGGTCCGACCATCGTGCCAGCAAGCCACCAGGCCAACATACCGGCGGACCGGCATATGAAGATATGCTGAGCAAATGCAGAACTAGTCGCAGCAACCAGTCGTACTAGAATGGCTGCAAATACTTTTTTTGGCAAGGAAGGATGGGCTGGCATTGAAGCTTACTCCTATTTCGCGCATCTCAATTTCCGATGCCATCGTAGAACAGATCGAAACACTGATCGCACAAGGCGAACTTAAAGAAGGGCAAAAACTGCCGTCGGAACGGGAATTGGCCGAGGAGTTTTCCGTGGGACGGGCTTCTGTACGCGAAGCTCTGAAGGTTCTAGAGTCTTTGGGACTCGTAAAACGCACTAGTCAAGGTACTTTTGTTGAAAACAGCAGCCCGTCCCTGGTGGCTCAGCCTTTTGCCAGGCGCTTGTTGTTGCGGCGACACACGGTGCATGAGTTGATTGAAGCCCGCCGCACGATCGAAGAAGATTTGGCGCAACTGGCTGCGCAGCGGGCAGATGAGCAGGATATTTGCAACTTGGAAGAGGCAGTACATGCCATGGACGAGGATAGTGGCCAGAAGTGGGTGGAAGCTGAGGTATATTTCCACAGCACGCTGGCTGAGGCGGCCCATAATCGCATCTTGAGCGATGTGTTTGAGATTGTACGGAATTTAATGCTCAGTCTTGCCGACGGTGATTTCGAGGGTCCCGGTAAGCGGGAATTGTCTAAACAGGAGCATTTGGCCTTAATCGAAGCAATCAAGGAAAGGGACCCGGAAGCTGCGCGGCGGTTAATGGCAAAACACTTGGATTTGGCAGAAGGCATCTGGGTTGATGCTTTGCAGGAAAAGTAGGGAACTTAATAAAGCGGTGTCCCCCGGTTAATTTCCCTTTGGAATCTCCTTGCCGACAATCTTGGTTAGTGGATTGATGTGGATGGTGATGGGGCTGACCATCCGGCCGAGAAGGGAGAACCGGGGTTTTTTTTGTTCATTAGGGCCCGGTTGGATCGGGGGCAGGAACAATCTGCCCAAGTGTGGAAATCTTCGCTCTACATAGTGAATATTTGTCGTCTAACCAGGGGCGGCATGAGCGGGGAGTGATGAATGTGCGCGCAGTCGTGAAGAACGGGCCAGGGCCGGGTTTCGATTTGGTCGATTTGGAAGCGAAGCCCTTGGGCAGCAGGGACGTGCTGGTTGAGATCGAAGCAGCAGCCATTTGTGGTACTGATCTGCACATCTATGATTGGAACGCCTGGGCAGCCGGAGCTGGCTTGCCGGAGTCGTTCATCGTCGGGCATGAATTTTCTGGGCGTGTCGTTGCAGTGGGCGATGCGGTGCGCATGGTGAAACCGGGCGACAAAGTTTCTGCGGAGAGCCACGTCGCCTGTGGGCAGTGTTATCAGTGTCTGAACGGCCTGCAGCATATCTGCGGCAACCTGAAAGTGATCGGGGTGCACACGGACGGTTGCTGGGCGGAATATGCGGTGGTGCCTGAGTGCTGTGCGCGTCCGATTCCGGAGGAGATTGACTTTCACACCGCTGCCATCATGGAGCCGCTCGGCACAAGCATCCGCTGTGCCCAATTGGCGGAAGTATCTGGGAATACGGTGGTGGTGACTGGTTGCGGGCCGATCGGGTTGGGCGCCATCGCTGCGGCCCAGGCTTTTGGGGCGGCCAACATTGTGGCCACCGATATCGTGCCGAGCAGGATGGAGCTCGGCCAGCAGATGGGTGCGACACACGTTCTGCATGGTGTGCAGGATGATGTAGGGGTTCTGGTGCGGGAATTGACGCAGGGCGTAGGCGCAGATGCGGTGATTGAATGCTCAGGAAACATCCCCGCTTTACAAGCGGCTTTCAAATACCTGCGCAAGGGGGGCCGGGTGGTGCTGGTTGGTTTACCATCGCAACCTCTGACCCTAGACGTGGGGCCGGACTTAGCCTTTAAGGAGGCAACTGTCCGGGGGGTGCACGGCCGGCGGATGTATGAGACGTGGCAAACGATGGAGTCTTTACTTGTAAAGGGATTGATCGATCCCAAGCCGATTATTACGCATGTCTTGCCGATGGCAGAATACGAAGACGGGATCCACTTGTGTAAATCTGGTGAGGGTTGCAAAGTATTGTTGTTGCCCAAATAGCGAAAAGGGTTTTCGGTTGAGCGCAAGACCTTTCCGGTCTGCGTTCTTTTTTTTATCGCTGTTTCACTAGGAGGACAAATAACCCTAGGCAAGAATTAATACCCAAAACACATCCGGAGTGTTCCCATAAGTGGCACAGTGATCAAAGCTTTTACCCCGTAGATATGGAAGCGAGGAGGGGTTTTTTCAATGTCGAACCGCAACAAGTATCTATTGCAGTCGGTGGAGAACTCCCTGCGTGTTTTGGAAGCATTCCGTGAGGAAGAGCCAGAGCTGGGTATCAGTGAGTTGGCAAGGAAATTGGGCTTGAGCCGGAGCAGCGTGTATCGGATCGTGGCGACCCTGACGGCGCGGGGGTTTTTGGCACAGGAAACGGCGAATGGCAAATATCGACTTGGGCTGGGTGCTTTGCGGGTTGGCTGCGTGGCCTTAAATCTTTTGGATGTCAGAAGGCAGGCCAGGCCATATTTGGAGGAATTAGTGCGGGACACCGGTGAAACCGCGCACCTGGTGTTGCTGGAGGAGTGCTATGCGGTGTTCGTTGACAAGGTGGAGAGTACCAGGCCATTCAATCTCACTTCTCGTTTAGGTTGGCGGGCGCCGGCCTATGCCACTGCGACGGGCAAATGCCTGTTGGCTTTTAACAGCATTGATGACAAGATCGCCAAAATCGCCGCGGCCGGACCAATGAGACGTTTAACTCCCAAAACGGTCGCCGATCCGGAGAAACTGCGTGAGGAATTGAAAATGGTGCGGCAACAGGGGTATGCAATGGATTTTGAGGAAACCCAGGAAGGGATGGTCTGCTTTGGAGCCCCGATCCGTGACCGGCTGGGACGGGCGATCGCGGCCATCAGCCTGTCTGGCCCAGCTGCCCGGATGCTACCCCGACAGGATGATTTGATTGCCAGGATCGTATCCCGTGCGGCTAGCATCTCGCGTTCCTTCGGTTGTGATATCACTTAGATGCCAAGAAAGGAGGAAAGAAAGTGGAGGAGAGGATTTGCCAGTGGATCGCCGACCACAGAGATGATTTGTTTGCCTGTTTGGAAGTGCTGGTCAACACAGACAGCAATTCTCATGACAAGGCCGGGGTGGATCGCGTAGGGGAAATCATGGCTGGCCATTTGAGGCGTATCGGTTGCCATGTTGAACGTCATGCCAGGGAAAAAGTGGGTGACTGCCTGGTAGCGACCCTGCCGGGCGGCAAGGCGGGGCGAATCATGCTGTCGGGACACATGGACACGGCACTGCCGGTGGGTGACGCCCAGCGCAGGCCTTTCAAGATTGAAGGTAAGCGCGCTTACGGCCCCGGGGTGGCAGACATGAAAGGCGGTCTGACCACAATGTTGTTTGCCATGGAGGCCCTGCACACCATCTGTCCTGATGAGATGATGGACATGGCGGCAGTGTTAACTGGAGATGAAGAGATCGGCAGTTTTGCCTCCCATGACCTGTTGCGCAATGAGGGCGAAAAAGCCACAGCCGTGTTTTGCATGGAATCGGGCCGGGCGAATGGGGCGATCGTTTCTGCCCGGCGCGGGTTTGGGTTTTACGAGTTGGAAGTGTTCGGGCGCTCTGCCCATGCCGGGGTGGATCCGGAAAACGGCCTTAGCGCCATTGACGAGTTGGCGCGCAAAGTGGTTGCCCTGCAGGATTTGAACGATTTGGAGAGAGGTATTGCGGTGAATGTGAATCACATCAAGGGAGGTGCTCCGGGACTGACAATCCCGGATTATGCCTGGGCCAGTCTGTCCGCCGGCTTCTACAATATGACCGATGGCGAACAGGTCATGGCCAGGGTGGCAGAGATCGCCGCAAAAACTTTCCTGCCTGGGACCCACACCGTGCTGCACGGCGGGCAGGCCTTTTGGCCGATGGAGAAAGACGAGAAGGTGCAAAAACTGCTGGCCGAGGTGCAAAAAGCCGGTCAGGTGATCGGGCTTGAGGTGGAGGATATTCGCACCGGTGGCTGTGCTGACAGTGGTCTGACCTGGTATGTGGGGGCACCGAGCATTTGTGCTATGGGACCGGTGGGCGGCCGGTTGCACACGGAGCAAGAATACATGGAAATCGACACAATGGTGGAACGCTGCCAGCTGCTTGCCTTGAGTATGTACAATGTTTCCCGTTATTGGTAGGAAACACCTGTTATTTGTAGAATTCCTTTCTTGTGGAGAGATGCCCGCCCCCGAGCGATGAGTGGCGGGAAGCTCAATATTATGTGGGAGGCGGTTAAGTTGGTATTCCCCAAGATGTATCATCTGAAACAAAAGTTTGGGGGTTCGGTGCTAAAGGACATTCCTGGCGAAGTGGCCGCTCAGTTGCAGAGTATCGGGATCGCTGAAAATGTGAAGCCGGGCGAAACGGTCGCGATCACAGTGGGCAGCCGCGGGATCAACAATATCTTTGCCATTACCAAAGCGGTGGTGGACGAATTCAAACGGCTTGGTTTGAAGCCCTTTATCGTGCCGGCCATGGGTAGCCATGGTGGTGCCACCGGGCCTGGACAGAAAGAGGTCGTCGCCCACTATGGCATCACGGAAGAATCAGTTGGTTGCCCAATCAAGTCCGACATGGATGTAGTCGAGGTGGCGCGTAGCAAAGAGGGGATCATCTCCTATGTGGACAAAAACGCGATGGGTGCCGACCATATTGTGGTCGTGAACCGTATCAAGCCCCATACGGAATTCACCGGCAAAATCGAAAGCGGTTTGGCAAAAATGTTGTGCATCGGGCTTGGAAAACACAAGGGTGCGCAACACTATCACCAAGCGGGCGTGAACTTCGGTCTAGAATATGCCCTGCGCACAGGGGCAGAGGCAGTGATCGCCAATTCACCGGTGCTGTGCGGGATGGGGATCGTCGAGAATGGTTATGATGAAACCGCCCTGATCAAGGCCTTGCCACCGGAGGAAATTATTTCCGGCGAGGAGGCGCTGTTGGAGAAGGCCAAGGAATGGATGCCGAAGTTACCCTTTATGCAAGCGGATATCCTGATAGTCGACGAAATTGGCAAGAATATTAGTGGTTCCGGTATGGATACCAAGGTCGTGGGGCGGATTATGAGCCCGTATAGCGTCGAGCCCAGCGAGCCGAAAATCACCCGGATTTGTTTGTTGGGAGTGACAGAGGCGTCTGAGGGTAATGCCATCGGCATGGGCCTGGCTGATTTCACCAATAAACGGGTGGTGGAAACCATGGTCCAACACCCCACCTACATTAATGCCAATACGGCGCAAAGCCCGCAAAAAGGCCGGATTCCGGTTTTCTACGACACGGACCGGATCATGCTGGAAGAGGCTTTCCAGACGATCGGCCTCGTGGCCCCGGAAAAAGCCAGGGTAATTCGCATTCAGAACACCCTGCACCTGTCTGACGTGATGGTGTCAGAGGTATTTTTACCGGAGGTAGAGAGTCGCGATGACTTGACTTTGGTCGGCGGACCAGAGGAATTACAATTTGACGAAAACGATATGCTGGTGCCGTATCGTCCATCCGCGGGCCATTAGTAGGCTTTCGCTGTAATTATCTGATTTGAAAGGAGAGAGTCAACTTGTCAACCCCGTGGAAAACAAACGATTGGTACACGAGTCCCTGGAATTTCCAGGAAGAAGTCAGGCAGCAGTTGAACTTCCCCAAAAACATCAAACTGCATGATGTTACATTGCGAGATGGCGAACAGCAGGCCGGGGCGGTATTTACAAAGGATGATAAAATTCGGTTGGCGGAGATGCTGGCTGAGGCCGGGATCCACCGCATCGAAGCCGGTATGCCGGCCGTCACAAAGCAAGACGCGGATGCCATTGCGGAGATGGTGAAGCGGGAACTACCCTGTGAGATTTTCGCTTTTGCCCGTTGCATGAAAGCTGATGTGCAACGCGCCGCCGACCTGGGCGTGGATGGCATCGTGGTCGAGATTCCTTCCAGTGGCCATTTAATCAAGCACGCTTACCAGTGGGAGCTGCAGAAGGCGATCGATCTCTCCATTGAGGCAACAAACTATGCCAAGGAAAAAGGATTATATACGGTTTTCTTCACGATTGACGGCTCTCGCTCCGAGATGGATTGGCTCTTGGATCTGGTCATGCAGGTGGCTGAACAAGGGCACATGGATGCCCTGGCTGTGGTGGACACCTTTGGTGGCCTGGCCCCACATACTGTGCCGTATCTGGTCAGCAAGATGCGCGAGCGGGTGGATAAACCCCTGGAAACCCATTTCCATGATGACTTTGGTCTGGGTGTGGCCAATACCATCTTTGGCTTGGCAGCGGGCTGCGAAGTGGCGCACACCACCGTGGCCGCCACCGGCGAACGAGCTGGCAATGCCGCCTACGAAGACTTGACAATGGCCCTGAAGACGATGTATGACGTGGATTTGGGGATCGACACCACGAAGATGCGCCAGATCTACAAATTCGTGGAGGAGAAAATTGGCCATTGCGTTCCCACTAACCGGGGTATTCTGGGTGATCGCCTCACCCACGTCGAGTCTGGGATCGTAGCGGCCTGGTATGGAAACTGCTACCCGGATCACATCCTGGAGCTCGTCCCATATCGCCCGGAAATGGTCGGGCAAAGTGGCCTGCAGGTAGTGATGGGCAAGCACAGTGGTCTGCCGTCCGTGCAGGTCTGGTGCCAGAAACTCGGTATTGAAGCAACTGAGGAGCAGATGAACGAAATCCTGATGAAGGTGAAGGACGCCGCCTATATCAAGCGCAACACACTGAATGAGGATGAGTTCAAGATGATCTGCGATCAGGTTCTGAATAAATAACTGTCAGGGGGTCCGGCTACGGACCCCCACATTTTTTGTCAACCGCCCTTCGGGGCGGTTTTTGCTTTTTACCGACCGGCCCCTGGCATTAGTTGTCTGGCGATGGGAAAGCTAGCTTTTGGGAGGTGAAAAAATATGAGCCATCACCGGATTGAGGATTGTATCCGCAATTGTGAACAGGTGGGCAAGCAGTTGCGGGAAATCTGTAATTGGGTGGATGACCAAAGGGCCAGATATACCCTGACTGAGGCTGTGCGGCATGTTGAGGAGTGTATCCATGAGTGCAACGAGGCCATTTTGGCGCAGCGGTTGTCGCCGGGTTATGGTGGACAGGAACCGCCCCGGCTGTATTATCAATGAGGAGGTGCAGGGCGTGTCAGGTTACAGCTCAGTGCAACAAATCATCAGCCAATGCCGGCGGATAGCGGATGACCTGAGATACATAGCAAACGGGTCCAGCCACCCGCAGGTGCGCAACATTCTGGAAGAGGGGATCCACCACCTGGTGATGGGGCGCACGGAGTGTGAATGGGCGGCGCAGCGCCTGCAGCGTGCGGAAGGTCAAACTTACCGGGCACCGGTGCCCGGGTACCAGACCACCACCGGATCGTTCGCACCGAATCAGGCCTATACACCGCACTCCGGGAACGTCCAAAAAAATTCTGCTCCTGATTTCGAGCTGGCAAGACGGCCGCAGGGGCAAGAACCAGTGGATCGGCAACGTGGCTTTCAGCCCCCCGATTTCCCATCTGAGCATGGCACCGGCCGGGTGTATCGGGCCCAACCGCGCCAATCTTGGGTAGGGGGACAAAGCTTCGACCATAACTGGCGGCAGCGCTGAGACAGGAGCCGGGGCAGGCGGCGTCCCCGCATGGG
>DUQP01000055.1 GCA_012837735.1 Bacillota bacterium | reverse complement strand
CCTGAGCATCCAGGTACGCGACAACATCTTCACCTAGCAGCTTATTGTAGGAGGATTGATCGAAATCATCCCCACCGTCAGTGGACCAGTATGCTTCCGTTGGGTCGTCCATATAGACATCGTACTTCACGCCATCGATATACACATCCGCATATTCGCTTCTCTGACGGTTGAATTCACCCTCCACGACATCGCGCACAACCACAAGAATCGTGTCGTTGTTGAAACTGTACACGAGGTCGTTCTCCTCAAGATCTTCTAAGGCAAACTCAGAGCCATCGAGAGCGACCATCAGGTAGTCATCATCTTCGTCAAGATCGATGTCGCTGCCCAATTTATCCTCGATCACGAGGTCATCGACATCTACATCCTCAACGACGACCGGAGTCGGCCAATCAATGACGAACATCCAGGTTACAGTTTTCTTGTCAGCGATGAAGAACCAGTCACCGGTGTATTTGGTGCCGGCGGCATTCGTATCTGCATCGTCGAGATCCCAAGTCGGGTAATCCACGACTTCGAAATTGTAGACGATGAAGGTGTTGCCATCAATAGTGTATGTCTTGCCGTCGTACTCAAACTTATCATCAGAAGTAGTTACCTCAACATCGCCAGTGGCTTCGACAACATCATCAGCGTCATTGTCAGTGATGAAAACTACTTCATCATCATCGTTGACCCACAGATCGACCTCATGGCCGACATAGGAAAGCAGGTCATAATCAACATCGAGGAGCGTGAAGGTGTATGCCTTGTCGGCCTGCACCTTGATTTCGTCAAAATCAACGCTCGAGCCAACTAGGAGACCCAGGTCCAGGACTTCCGCATCTTCGTAATTGACGCAATCCAAGCGATCGCCCAGGAGGGTTTCCTTGTCAGTGCCAGCGGTACCGGAGACGACCCACTGCTTGTCATCGCCGTAACCAATCTGGACCATCAAAGCCACGGTCAAAGCGTTGTCCGCCATCTTGGCGACATCGCCGCGGGTGGCGAAGGCGTTGGCATTGAAGCTACCAAGGCCCTTATCCAGCTTCAACTCGGCACCCTTGACCAGGTACTTGGTCGGCCAAGCACCTACCAGGTCGTGATCATAGCCAAGCACGCGGACTACCATAGCCAGCGCTTCAGCATAGGTCACGTTCTGGTTCGGCTTGAAGGTACCATCCGGATAACCATTGATGATCTCCTGGTCGACAGCTACGTTGATGTAACCAGAAGCCCAGTGGTTAGCCGGGACGTCAGAGAACTCGGTCGGGCCCGCAGCGAACTGGGCGGCATTCTCAAGGCCCATGGAACGGACCGCCACAGCTGCGAACTCGGCACGAGTAATAGCGTTATCAGGCTTGAAGGTGCCATCCGGGTAGCCATTCAAGACATCAAGGGCTGCTAGACGGGTCGGGGCATCAGCATCGGTGTCCGAGAAAAATGCTGCACCTGCACCCATCGAGAATACGCCCATGACGAATGTAACCACCAGGAGGGTTACAAGCATCTTACGGATTCTCACTTGCTCAATCCTCCCTTACTCTTGGTCTCTACAGTCTTGGGTAGTGGATCCTACTAGCTATGCCGATTGTGCTTTGGCCTACCACCCCCCTTAAGGAAAATTGGGAACTCATGTCCTGAAGAACTCCTCCAGAAATCTGTTCCACTTTTGTGCGCCGTTGGTAAAACGGCTAATGCTTGGTTTCCCTGCTATTTTTCGATAGGAATGGAAGTAATCCTCCTTTTCTCCCATCGATTATCTCCCGGTAGTTTATGCCACAGACGATTACAGCAGAAGAAAAAAATCCCTCTTCGAGTATCATCCGTTGACAAGCTACCGCGAAGCAGGGGCATGGTTAGCGTAAGTGATTCTCTCTTTTGCCTGAAACTCCTGCTTTTGCTAGATTAAATTTTATTTTACAGTTCTGCCGTTTCCATCCTAGACGCCGGAGCCGGCCGAAAAGTTCCCTGTTTTCATACCGGGTATGTGCCCGGACGGCCGGAGCGTTCGTTTTCCTCCACGATGTCGAAATCCACTTTGCTTTCCCGGGCCAGCCGCTCTTTCAGGAATTGCAAGGCCACCTGCGGGAAAATGGCGTAGGAAACCACGTCCTCCTCCTGGCGCATGTACTGGCTGACCGCCTCCCGGGCAGCGGGCAGCTCCGGAGGAATCAGATCGCCGGGACGGCAGTCAATCGGCTCCTCATCCCCGATCACCTGGCGGCGGAACTCAGGATCAATCGGCGCCGGGGGACGGCCGTAGTAGCCGCGCACATACTGCTTGACCTCGTTGGTGGTCATCTTATAGCGCTCCCCGGTCAGCACATTCAGCACCGCCTGCGAACCGACGATCTGGCTGGTGGGTGTAACCAGGGGCGGGTAGCCCAGGTCCTGGCGCACGCGCGGCACCTCTTCCAGCACCTGATCGAGCTTATCGAGGGCGTTCTGCTGGCGGAGCTGGGAGATGAAGTTGGAAACCATCCCGCCGGGGATCTGGTAGCGGAGGACGTTGGGATCCACTGTGCCGCTGGCCATATCGAAATCGCAGTAATCGGACCTGACCTCTTTGAAGTAGGCGGCGATTTTGGCCAGGCTGGCCAGGTCCAGGCCGGTATCATATTCCGTCCCCTGCAGGGTAGCCACCATGCTCTCCACCGCCGGCTGGGATGTGGCCAGGGCCATGGAGGAAATCGCGCAGTCGATCACATCCACGCCGGCCTCGATCGCTTTTAAGTACGCCATGGCGGCCATGCCGCTGGTGTAGTGGCAGTGCAGCTGGACCGGGATGGCCAGCTTAGCCTTCAGGCGGCTGACCAGCTCATAGGCGACGTAGGGAGTGAGAATGCCGGCCATATCCTTGATGCAGATCGAATCCGCCCCCATGTCCTGCAGAGTGAGGGCCAGGTCGACGTAATAGGGGATGTCGTGCACGGGGCTGATGGTATAAGAGACGGTGGCCTGCACGTGCGCCCCCTCATTTTTGGCGGCCGTGATCGCCCGCTGCATGTTGCGCACATCATTCAGGGCATCGAAGATGCGTAGGATGTCGATCCCGTTCTTGACCGCGTAGTGCACGAAGGCATCCACCACGTCATCGGCGTAGTTTTTATAACCGACCAGGTTCTGGCCGCGCAAAAGCATCTGCAATTTTGTGTTCGGGAAGTGGCGGCGAATCTGGCGTAGCCGCTCCCAGGGATCTTCATTCAAAAAGCGCAGGCAGGAATCGAATGTCGCGCCGCCCCAGACCTCCAGGGAATGATAGCCAATGGCATCGATCTGGGCAGCGATCGGCAACATATGTTCCAACCGCATGCGCGTAGCCAGGAGGGACTGATGGGCATCGCGGAGCGTCGTATCGGTGATGGCAACTCTTTTCTTCATACCTATCCACCCCTTTGTGTTTATGCTAGCGAACAGGGAAGTTCGAGAACTCGCTGAAAAACGGCCAACTCATGACGATCACCGCTGCCAGGAGCACGATGGCAACCATGAAAAAAATCAAGGGTGCCAGGAGCGTGACCACGGCACGCAATGTGGCGAAGCGGTGTACCTCGCGGATCGCCAGCACATCTAAGATAAGCACCCAGATCCCGATCGCGATTGTCAGCCCTGTCACCCAGCCCTCGCCGAGAAAAAAGCCCGCTACCACTACCGGAATCTGAAAGGCCAGCGGCAGGATCGCCAGCCCCACAAGCGCAAACAGCGCCCGGCCGCTGCCGTTGCCGCCTAAAAGCTCGGCCACTAATTGCCAGGTGGCGCTGAACGCAAACCATACCCACAATGCGAACAACAACTGCAACAGCACAAACCCGACGATCGCCCCCGGCAAAAACGGGAAGGCCCCGCCGCCGCTGGCGGACCAAAAATTGTAGGATGAGATCGCTCCCAGGAGCTGTACGCCGATGAACACACCGGCTGCCAACCCGAGCGGTGGTTCACCCGCCAGCAAGTGCCGCATGGTGCGGGTGGGATGAAACAAAATCCCGTACAGCGTGTCCAACGTGCCGGGCTGTTGCGAGTCGACTTCCATCCCCTGCACCTCCTATCTAACGCATCCGCCAGGACTCGGTCGGCAGCAGCAGATCTACTGCCGGCATCCCGGCCAAGAGCGCATCCCACCAGGGGCGGCGACCCAGCTCCCGCACCTGATACCCGTCTGCCAATCCTGCCAGGGAGGCAGCCGTTTCGATCGCATCCGTGAATGTACCCAGGTCGTCCACCAACCCCAGCTGATGAGCCTGGCGGCCGGTGAATGTGCGGCCATCCGCCAGGTCTTGTACCTGCGCGAGCGGCAGAGCGCGGCCGGCGGCAACCGCTTCCAGGAACTGCAGGTAGATATCATCCACCATCCCCTGCAGGATGCGCCGCTCCTGATCCGTGAGCGGGCGGGTTGGTGAACCCATGTCCTTGTGCGGCCCGCTCTTGATCGTTTCAAACTTGATCCCCAGCTGCTCATACAGCTCGGTCAACTCGCTGACCTCCATCAGCACGCCGATGCTGCCGGTGATGGTGGCGGGGTTGGCCACAATCCGGTCGCAGGCGGAGGCCACCCAATATCCCCCGGAAGCCGCCACATCGCCCAGGGAAGCCGCCACCACCTTACCCGCTTTTTGCAGGTAGGCGATCCCGGCCGCCATCTCCTGGGCGGCGGCCGCCGTACCGCCGGGACTATTAATCCGCAGCACCACGGCCTTGATGTCGGCGTCCTGGGCGGCCGTTTGTAGCTGTTTGACGACCGCTCCGGAATCGGCCAAGAGACCCCCGAACAGGCTACGGCCACTATTGCCGCCGGCGATTGTCCCCTCGACGGGCACGATCGCCACCGTCCCGGAGGAAATGTCAGCACCAGGTGGCTGGAGGAGACCAGCCAATACCAGAGAGACTATTATCATAGCACCAATGAGCAATGTCACCAACCGGCGCTTGATCACCATTTCAGCCCCAATACCGCTATTTATTTCTCATTATCTTACCATATCGAAACATCTATTCTATATTCTGCTAGCGAGAGGGTATTCCTGTTTAAACCCGAAAACCCTTGCATACTGCCGGTGCTAGAACTGTAACATATGAAGGGGGGTGAGGGTGATGGCAAAGGGCCGCTGGTGGCTGGCGATCTTAATCGGCCTGGTGCTGGTGCTCATGCTCTGGCAGGGCGTAAACTGGTGGCAGAATCGTCCGGCGCGCGTCGCCCAGGGTGTCATGCTGCAGGGCGTGCCAGTCGGGGGCTGGCCAGAAGAACGTGTGCGGGAGCTAGTCACGACTCTGGCCCCGCAACATGAGCAAGAATCCGAAAACGCCGCACTGGATGCGGTCACGGGCGGTGTGATCCCGGGCCGCTACGGGAAAAAAGTTGATGTCGAGGCAACGGTCGCGGCCACCCTGACGGCGGATGCCGACGAGAGCGTGTCGCTGGTGCTGGAGGCGGTACCGCCTGAGATGGGCCTTTCGGCCTACCCCACCCACCCCATCTACCAGGGCCACCCGGAGCGGCGGGCATTGGCCTTGATGATTAATGTCGCCTGGGGGGAAAATGAAATCCCGGCGCTGTTGGATGTGCTGGAGAAACATGATGTGCGGGCGTCTTTCTTCATTGCCGGCGCCTGGGCCAACCACAGCGCCAAGACGAAAGAAATGTTAGAAAAGATCGTGGCAGCCGGACATGAGCTGGGTAACCACGCCTATTCCCACCCGCACATGCGCGAGATCAGCCGGGAGCAAATTGCCCGGGAAATCACCCGCACGGGGGAAGCGATCCGGGACGTAGTGGGCGTAGACACGGACCTGTTCACGCCGCCGGCCGGGGAATATGATGAGCGGGTGCTGGAGGTGGCAGCGGAACTGGGCTACCGCACCGTCATGTATAGCCTGGACACAGCCGACTGGCTGCGCCAGGGGGTGGAAAAAATGGTAGCGCGCGCTGTCCCGCGCGCCGAGAACGGAAAAATCATTTTGCTCCACCCGACGGAGCAGAGCGCCGCCGGCCTGGATGTAATCATCAGCCAGCTCAAAGAACGGGGATTCGACTTTGTACAGGTATCAGAGTTGATTGACGAAAAGCGTTAACAGTTCTGCGCTTCCAAAGCGGCCCGCACAAACCCGACGAACAACGGGTGGGCCCGGTTCGGCCGGGAACAGAACTCCGGATGGAACTGCGTGCCCACAAACCAGGGGTGATCTCTAAGCTCCACAATCTCCACCAGGCCACCCTCCGGCCAGATGCCGCTGGCCACCAGGCCGTGCTTTTCCAGGTGCGGCAGGTAAAGGTTGTTCACCTCAAATCGGTGGCGGTGGCGTTCCGCGATCACATCACAACCATACAGTTCCCGCACCCGCGTGCCCGGCTGCAGGCGGCACGGGTAATTGCCCAACCGCATCGTCCCGCCCATATGCAGGACCTTCTTTTGTTCCGGCATCAAATCGATCACGGCATGGGGCGGGTCAGGTACGAACTCCGTGCTGTTGGCATCCTGCAAACCGCAGACATTGCGGGCAAATTCAATCACAGCGCATTGCATCCCCATGCACAGGCCGAGCATCGGCACCATGTTCTCCCTGGCATAGCGCACCGCCGCCATCTTGCCCTCAACGCCGCGGTAGCCAAACGCACCCGGCACCAGGATGCCGTCTGCCTGGGCCAACAGCTCATGGGCAGGGCGCCGCTCCAGCTCTTCCGAGTAAATCCAGTCGATCTGGACGTCGGTATCATTGGCGATCCCGGCATGGGTGAGCGCTTCCGCCACACTCAAATAGGCATCGCGCAGACTGACATATTTCCCCACCAGGGCAATGCGCACCTGGTGGCTGGGGTTTTGGATCTGCGTCACGATCTGCCGCCAGCCGGTTAGATCCGGCTCCTGGGCGGGCAGCTGCAAACGCCGCACCACCAGTTCGCCCAACCCTTCTTCCTCCAGGATCAAGGGCACCTGATAGATGCTAGCGGCATCCAGGTTCTGAATCACGGCTTCCCGGTCAATATCGCAGAACAAGGCGATCTTATCGCGCATATCGCGCGATAAGGGATGCTCCGTGCGGCAGATGATGATGTCTGGCTGGATGCCGATGCTGCGCAACTCCTTCACGCTGTGCTGGGTGGGCTTTGTCTTCAACTCGCGCGCCGCATTCAGATACGGCACCAGCGTGACATGCACATACAGAACCGCATCGCGGCCCACGTCGCTGCGGAACTGGCGAATGGCCTCCAAAAACGGCAAGCCTTCAATATCGCCCACCGTCCCGCCGATCTCAATAATAACGACGTCCGCCTGGCTGCCGCGGGCGACGTCGTGGATGCAATCCTTGATTTGGTTCGTGACGTGGGGGATGACTTGCACCGTGCCGCCGAGGAAATCACCCCGCCGCTCCCGGTTGATGACGGCGGAATAGACCTTGCCGGTGGTGACGTTGTTCAACCTGCCTAAGTTCTCGTCAATGAAGCGTTCGTAGTGGCCCAGATCCAGGTCCGTCTCGGTGCCGTCCGCGGTCACGAAAACCTCCCCATGCTGCAGCGGGCTCATCGTGCCCGGATCGACATTGATATAGGGGTCGAACTTGGCGACGGTTACCTTCAGGCCGCGGCTTTTTAACAAACGTCCCATCGATGCCGCGGTGATCCCTTTGCCAAGCGATGATACCACCCCGCCGGTCACAAAGATGAATTTTGCCATTCTCCGCCCTCCTCTCGCTCAGTCCTGGACATAAAAAAAGCAGCCGAGAAATTCTGCTCGGGCAAATGGCCGAAAACCAACAAAAATGTGGCGGTGGCTGCACCGCCACATTTCTTTCTTATTGTATCCGCGAAGGGAAAAGCCTGTCAAGCACCAGCAGCACAATCCGACATCGCGATGCCCTGGAAAAGGATGTCCAGGATTACCTCCTGCGCCGCAGCGGAAACCTGCGCCCCCTGCCCAGCACAGCTGAGCATGGCGGCGTGATTGGCCCCCAAAAAGACCTGCGCCGCCAGGAGCGGATCCACAGACCGCAATTCCCCGGCCCTGATCCCCTCCTGAATTAAATCCCGGATCAAAGTGGTGATGCGTTGGCTCATGGCCAACACCAGTTGGCGCCCCTCGATCCCACCAGAGGAATCGCTCATCAGGCGCATAATCTGGCTTGAGATGTCCAGGTAGTCGCAATGCACAGCCATGACACCGCGCAAGCGTTCCCGTACACTCCCCGCCTGGCCGACCACGCGCTGGATGCGCTTCAGATACGAATCGACCCCGACGTGGAACATCTCCTGATACAAATCCTGCTTGCCGCGGAAGTATTCGTAGACGGTGCCCTTGCCGACCCCAGCCTGGGCGGCGATATCCTCCACGCGCGCCTTATGGAAACCATCCCGGCTGAATATCTCCATGGCTGCCGCCAGGATGGCGGCCCGTTTCTCCCCCGGTCCCGCTTCCTGGAAAAAGCAGGCTTTCCCGCCCTGCGTCATCAATACTCTCCTCCTACTGCCAGGCGCAGACCTGCCACCGCCAGGTTGTAATTGAACAGATTCTGCAAAGCCTGGTTCTCGGCCTGGGCCAGGAGGGTCTGTACGCTCAAAACCTCAAAACTGGTGGCCATCCCCTCCCGGTAACGCAGGTTCGCCAGGCGCATGCTCTCGCTGGCACTGGCCAAGGCTTTCTCGCCAATCGCCAGCTGATCGTGGGCATTCAAGACATCAAGATAGGCCTGCCGGACCGCCAGAGTGGCATCCCGTTCTGCCTGCTGCAGCCCGAGGGCAGCTTTCTCAGCAGCAATAAGCGCGCTTTTAGAAACATAGGTGCCCTCACCGTAACAACGTCGAGCCAGGTCCGCCTCACGGTCGGCGCTCTCGGCCGCTGCCCGGGCGGCCAGAACGTCCATGCGCCGCTCCATGGCCAAAGCCATAATCTTATCCAGATCCACTTCCGGCAACTCCAGCGGGCGTAGTTCATCCGTCAGGGCGATTTCCGTATCCAGATCCAATCCCAGAGCCTTGTTCAGCCCCAGCCGGGCCATTTCGGCCCCGCGCTGGGCCTGCAGCAATGCCGCCTGGGCATTGGCCTGCTGCACCTGCGCTTCCAGTACATCCGTTTTCGCCACCATGCCGGCCTGGAAATGCAATTCGGCCAGCCGCAGCTGCTCATTGGCCCGAGCCAGAGCCGTTTCTGCCAGAGTGACCGCCTGCTCGGCCCGCAACACACCGTAATAGGCGGCCGTCACGCCATAGCGCACTCCCTCCTTAGCTTGCGCCACACCGCCTTTGGCGGTCTCGGCCATCACCCTGGCCTGGTACGGGTAAACCTCTTTCACCTTCTTCAGATCATAGCTAACCGCCAGCTGACTGGGCAGATCATCAGCCGCGCTCTTGGCCTGCCGCTGGGCAAGCTCAGCGGCATCTAGCTCCAACTCGGCCTTTTGCAAATCCAGGCTGCGCTCCAGGGCCAGTTCGATGGCGGCCGGCAATGTCAATTGCAGGGGAGCAGCCTGATCGGCCACCGCCGGTGCCGCAAAACACAACAGGGCTGCCACCAGACCCGCCGCTATTATCTTCATGATCTTTTTATGCATCATGCCAACCTCCTTAGGGATTTCCAACCAGCTACGCGCTCCGATTTTGACGCCATTTCCCCAACCCGGTCAGTTTACTGAACAAAGCCCGGAAAAACCCCCGCCATCCCCTGTACCAGGTGCGGGGCGAGGCATAATCCTCAAACAGGGTATAAAACACTGGCACCACAACCAACGTCAGGAGGGTAGAAAACAACAAGCCACAAATCACCACTGTCGCCATCGGGGCCTGCGCCTCTGCGCCCTCGCCAATTCCCAATGCCAGTGGCAACATCCCCAAGACCGTCGTGAGCGTGGTAATCAGAATCGGCCGCAAACGGATCGGGCCCGCCTCTTTGATGGCCGCCAGCCGCTCCTGGCCACGCTGGCGCAACTGGTTGATAAAGTCCACCAGCACGATCGCGTTATTGACCACGATCCCCACCAACATGATCAAGCCGACATAGGCGATTACGTTCAACGTGCGCCCGGTCAGGAGCAGACCCCAGAAAGCTCCGATCATAGCCAATGGCACCGCACACATAATCACCAGCGGGTGCAACAATGATTCGAACTGGGCCGCCATCACCATGTAGACTAGCGCGATCGCCATCAGTAGCGCCACGAATAAGTCGCCGAAGACCTCCAACATATCCTGGCTCTCACCGCCATAGTCGATAGAATATCCCGGCGGCAACGGCATCTGGTTCAAAGTCGCCTGGATGTCATTCATGACACTACCTAGAGGACGGCCCGCCAAGTATGAAGACACGGTTACTACCCGCGACTGGTCCTCACGGGCGATGGAATACGGGCCCTCGGCCATGACCAGATCCGCCACTTGCCCGAGCATGACCGCCTGCCCGGTGGGCGCATGGAAAATAATACTCTGCAGGTCCATTAAGTCATCCGTGCTGCTCTCTTCCAAACGCACCCGCACATCCAATTCCTCGCCCTCCACCCGGTAGCGCGTGGCCACTGTGCCTTCAATCGCGCTGCGTAATGTGGAGGCAATCTCATAGGCCCCCAGGCCATAGGCCGCCGCGCGCTGGCGGTCAACCCGCACCTGGACCTCCGGCTGCCCTTTTTCAAAGCTGGATTCCACCAGGCGAGTACCGGGGACCGCTGCCACCCGGCGCACGATTTCATCGCTCACGTCCCGCAGGATGTCAAAGTCATCGCCTTTCAGATTAATCCGGATCGGGGCGCCGCCACTGAAGTCCATACCCCCCCAACCGGTGGAGGCCACAGCCTGGATATCCGCCCCTGGAATCAGCGCCAGGTGCTGATCTAGTTCTGTCACGATCTGCTCAGTGCTGCGGCGACGGTCGTCTTTTGAGACCAGCTTGGCGCTCACCCCGGCCGTTTCTGAGCTGCTGCTCCCGAACATGCCGCCGCTGCTGCCTAAATAAACCCACATGGTTTCCAGCTCCGGGATCTCCTCCACATGCTTCACGACTTTCTGCAACACCTCTTCCGTCGCCTCCAGGGAGGAACCGTGCGGGAGATTAATAGAGATCGAAAACTCACCGCTGTCCATTGATGGCATGAACTCCATCCCGACCATGGGCATGACCAAAAATGTGGCCACGATTAATGCCAACACGCTGGCCGCGACCATTTTGCGCCGCCGCAGGGCGGTATCCAAAAGGCTGCGATAGCGCTGATCCACCGCCCGGAAGAGGCGCTCAAAGCGCGTTCCGATGGCCTGCGCCCAGCGCCAGCGACTACCCTGGGATCGGGATGACTTCAGCCAGCGGGACGTCATGACCGGCACCAGTGTCAAAGCGACGAACAAAGAACAAAACAACGAAAAGGAAACGGTCAATGACAAGTCGCGGAAAATGTGCGCGGCAAAACCGCCCACAAAGATGAGCGGCAAGAACACACTCATTGTGGTGAGGGTGGAAGCGGTAATGGCAGCCGTCACCTCGGTGCTGCCATCCCCGGCCGCCAGTTCCAGTTCCGCACCCAGCTCACGGTGGCGAAAAATGTTTTCCAACACCACCACGGAGTTATCGACCAACATGCCGATCCCGAGGGCCAGACCGCCCAGGGAGAGCAGGTTCAATGTCAGGTCAAAAAAGTACATTAACACAAATGTACTGATGATGGAGATCGGGATAGCCACCCCGATCACGATCGTGCTGCGGAAATTGCGCAGGAATAACAACAGGATGCCCATCGCCAGCAAACCGCCCACAATGGCGTTCCGCACCACGTCCCGGATTGACTGGTTGATGAATTCCGCCTGGTTATTGACCGGGAAATAATTTAGTCCTTGCGGCAGTTCGCTTTGCATCTTCCCCATTGCCTTCAGGACCGCCCCGACCACGTTCACCGTGTTGGCATCGGTCTGCTTTTGAACGGCGATCGTAACCGTTGGCTCACCGTTGACCCAGGTGCGGTGCTCAGTGTCCGGCAGCCGTTCTTCCACCTGCGCAATATCGCGCAGGTGAATCACGCCACGCACCGTGCGCAAAGGCAAATCACGGATCTCATCCACACTTTTGAATTCAGCTGTGGTGCGCACCAAATATTTTGTCTGGTCATCTGTGACGCGACCGGCGGGCAGGTTCAGGTTTTCCGCCTGCAGCATGGCGCTCACCTGCTGCAATGTCACCCCGTAGACCTGCGCCTTGCGCGGGTCAACATCAACCGCGATCTCACGCTCGGAGCCCCCTGAGATCGTCACGGAGGCCACACCGGCCAAACGTTCCAGGCGCGGGGCAATCGTGTCCTCGGCAATCGCTTGCAACTGATCGAGATGGAAATCGCCGGCCAGGCCGATCTGCAGCACCGGCATGGCGGCAGGGTCGGCCTTGAAAACCGTCGGCGTACTGGCACCGTCCGGCAAGCGGGCGCGCACACCGTCCACCTTTTCGCGCATCTCTAGTGTCGCGAAATCCATATCGGTGCCCCAGTCGAACTGGGCAATCACCATCGAAACCCCTTCTGCGGTCTGGGAGCTAACGGCCTCAATACTGGAAACCGTGGAGATGGCCCCCTCCAGCGGTTGCGTGATCAGCTTTTCCACTTCCTGCGGGCCCGCGCCCGGGTAGGTCGTGACCACCACCGCCACCGGGATGTTTAACTGCGGGAAAAGATCCACCGCCAGATTACTCAGGGAGACCACGCCCAAGAGCATGGCCACACAAACCGCCATCAGCACTGCGACCGGGCGTTTGATCGACAGGCGGGACAGATTCACTGGCTCTCCACCCCACCCTCGCTGATCTGGACCTGGCTGCCATCCTGCAGATAATGCTGGCCGGCCGTGACCACCAATTCTCCTTCCTGCAAACCGGTACGCACCTCAACCAGATTGTTGTCGCTCAGCCCGGTTTCAATAACCCGCAGTTCCGCCCGCTCACCCTTGATGACAAACACCGCTTGCTCGCCGTTCTGTTTCAGCACCGCCCGCTGCGGCAAGAGCAAAACATTTTCCCGCTGCTCCGTGCTGAGCGTTAAACGGGCGATCATGCCTGGTTTCAAAAGCCCGTCCTGGTTATCGATCTCCACTTCCACCGGATAGGTTCCTTGCGTGGCCGCGCTCGCCAGCCCCACACTCTTGACTGTGGCCGCAAATGGTTCACCGGACACCGCTGCCACCTGCACCTGCACTTTATCGCCGACCCGCACGGCATTCACTTCATTTTCCGTCAAAGAAGCGCGCAGCCGCACTTTATCAATCTGCAGCACGGACATAACCGGGTTGCCGGGAGCGGCCATCTGCCCCGGATCGATCAAGCGCACTCCGACCACGCCGGCAAAGGGAGCGGTAATCGTGGTATCGGCTAAAGCCGACCTGGCCAGGGCTAGGTTGGCCTGGGCCTGCTGGACTTGCGCGGCGCTGCCCTTTTCAAATTGGGCCTGGGCGGTCCGGTACTGCAATTCCGCCGCCTCAAACTGCTGGCGCGACACAGCCCCCTCCGCAAACAAGCCCTGCATGCGCTCGTAATTGGCTTTAGCATTCAAGTAGCCAGCCTCCGCCTGGACATAGCCCGCCTGCGCCATCTGCAGGGCGGCCTCCGCTTGCGAGACGCGCGCGGCATAATCGGACTGGTCAATCTGCACCAATGGTTGCCCGGCCTGGACGGAAGCACCTGTTTCTACATAAACCGCCGTCACCTCGCCCGCCACATTCGGTACCAGATTGACCTCGCGCAGACCCTCCACTTTGCCCGTGACGGTCACCGTGGTATTCAAATGCCCGCGCTGCACAGCATAAACCGCTACTGGAATGGCGGTCTCCGCCGCCGGGCCTTGCTCACCGCCACAGCCGGGCACCGCCAGCATGGCGACAACAAAAAACAACCCCAAACACAAGGCCCCTAAACGTTTCACTCGCAAAGATACCCCTCCCCTCCATGCTTAACCGACCGACCGGTCGGTCGGAACCGAGAATATTGTACCGCCCTGGCTTAATGCTGTCAACGAGGGAATTGTTTGGTTGACCTTTTACATTCGTTCCGGGGCGGTGACGCCTAATAAGGTCAGGGTGTTGCGCAGGACGATGCGGGCAGCATCAGTAAGCGCCAGGCGGGCTTGCGATAGCTCGGCCTCCTCACCCAACACCCGGCACTCGGTATAAAAGGCGTGGAACAGGGCCGCCAAGTCCTGGGCGTAATATGTGAGCCGGTGGGGCTCGCGGGCCAGGGCGGCGGATGCCACCTCATCCGGCAGGTCGGCCATACGCCGCAACAGGGCCAGCTCCGCCGGATGCTGCAGGGAGGCAGTAGGGACGTCATCAGACAAATTATAGCCCAGCTCTTTGGCCTGCCGCAAAATGCTGGCGATCCGGGCATGGGCATACTGAACATAAAAAACCGGGTTTTCGTTCCCCTGCACCTTGGCCAAATCCAAATCAAAATCCAAGTGGCTTTCGCAGGCGCGCTGCAGGAAAAAGAACCGGGCCGCGTCCGTACCCACTTCGTCCAACAGCTCTGCCATGGTGACAAATTCACCGGCTCTTTTTGACATCCGCACCTGTTCGCCGCCGCGCAGCAGGCGCACCATCTGCACGATCAGCACCTCGAGCGTATCGGGGGGATAACCGAGGGCGGTCACGGCGGCTTGCAGCCGGGCAATGTAGCCGTGGTGGTCCGGTCCGAGCAGATCCAACAGCTTTGTGAAGCCGCGCTGCAATTTGCTGTAATGGTAAGCGATATCGGGCAGCAGATATGTGTAGCTGCCATCCGATTTCACCAGCACCCGGTCTTTGTCATCGCCAAAGCGGGTGGATGCAAACCAGATCGCCCCCTCCGCCTGATAAGTGGTGCCGCGCTCCTGCAAAAGCGCCAAAACCGCCTCCGGGGCCTTTTCTGCCCGCAGCCGGCGCTCATGATACCACTGGTCGAAATGGACGCCGTAGCGCTCCAACAGGGCGCGCTGCTCAGCCACGATCCGCTCCGTGGCCACCTGCGCCAAAGCCTCAATGCGCTCCTCCTCCGGCAAGGCCAGTAATTCCCCGGCCACCCCTGCGGCCCATAAAGCTCTGGCCACATCCTGCAAGTAAGCGCCGGGGTAACCGTCGGCCGGGAAGGGGCAGTCTTCGCCCGCCGCCTGGCGCAGGCGGGCCTCCAGGGACCGACCCAGCTTCAGCACCTGGTTGCCGGCATCATTCACATAGAACTCGCGCTCCACAGCAAACCCGGTAGCAGCCAACAGGCGCGCCAGCGTGTCGCCGACGGCCGCTGCCCGCGCATTCACGATATTGAGCGGACCGGTGGGATTGGCGCTCACAAACTCCACCTGCACGCGCTCGCCACCGCCGATGTCGCTGGTCCCAAAAGCGGTATCCGCCTGCCTGATCACCCTGACCTGATCCTGTAGCCAGGCCGGGTGCAAGAAGAAGTTAATGAATCCCGGTCCCGCCAGTTCAATTCGTTCCACCCGCAGCGGCGTGGTCGTGCTTGGTGCACTCAAGATAGCTAGGGCATGGGCAATGATCTTTTCGGCGATCAGGCGCGGCGCCTTTTTCTCACTGCGCGCCATGCTCAGCGCTACCGCCGTGGCAAAGTCGCCGTGCGCCTTGTTTTTCGGCACCTCGATCTCCACCGGCGGAAACTCGGCACAAACAAGATCACCGCTACGCGCAGCCCTTTGCAGGGCCTCCTCCACCAGGTGCTGCAAAGCCTCTTTGATCAACCCCACCGCATTGCTCCCCACTGTTTTCTGTCACCTCACGATCTAAAACAACAACAGGCAATCACGAATCAGACGCGCGGCCAGAATGGCGGTAATGCCGCTCGGGTCATAGGGCGGGCAGACCTCCACCAAATCTAAACCGACCACAGACAAGCCCGCCAGGGCCCGCAAACCCCGCAGTAATTTCCCTGGGCTCGTCCCACCCGGTTCCGGCGTGCCGGTGCCGGGCGCAAAACCGGGATCACAGACATCGATATCGATCGTGATATAGACCGGGCGGTTGGCCAAGGCCTGCCGAGCCGCTTGGCAGCCGGCCAACAAGCGCTCACCCGGATACAAATGCGTGTGCGCCCGCCCATAGGCTGCTTCTTCCCTGTCGGCAGAGCGGATGCCAAACTGCCAAACGGCAGCCGGCCCCACTATCCCCGCCACCCGTCGCATGACGGTGGCGTGCGAGAGCTGCCAACCCAAATAGTGATTGCGCAGATCAGCATGGGCATCAAATTGCAAAACAGCCAAATCCGGATAGACCGCCGCCAGCGCACGCACTACCGGCAGCGTTACCAAATGTTCGCCGCCCAGTAGGAATGGCCGCCCACCGGCGGCAACCAGATGGGCCACCGCCTGCTCAATCAGCTCTAAGCTGCCGACCAAATCCCCTGGCACCAGCGGCAGGTCACCCAGGTCGGCAAATGCTTGCGCGTTCAAATCCCGATCCAATTCCAGGCTGTAATCTTCCAGGACTTGCGAAGCGGCCCGGATCGCTTCCGGACCCTGGCCAGTGCCGGAACGGAAACTGGTGGTGATATCAAGCGGGGCTCCCAGCAGGGCAAAGGGAGCGTCCGCCTTACCGAGCTGATCCCAATTTTGGGCGGCCAAAAACCGGCCGCGCACCTGACAAAATTCCTCCGGCCAGGGCCGATTCAGCAAGGTCGTCTCCCCCTCACAGAGTCGCAAACACGACCCACAGGATAGCGGCGCCAAACCCACATAGCACCAACCCGGCAATCACATTCAGGGCGCGCAGCCGCCGCAATTGGAAACGGTCATCTATTTTGACCGCCAAACCGCTCAGGATATACCACCAGGCAGCGGAACCGGTAAACACCCCGACCAGCAAACTGACAGCGGCAACCACACCAGGTCCTTGACTGATGATCCCCAACCCGGAAAAGACCGCCGCAAAAGAGATAATCGTGAGCGGATTGGTCAGGGTGAGCAAGAACGTGGAAAGATAAGCAGTCACCAACCCGCCTTCCCAACCAGCGGCCGCCCTCTGAGCGGGCGGTTTGAATAATGTCCTGATCCCCATTGCCATCAGCAAAAGACCGCCACAAAACCGCAGCCAAAACTGATGTTGCAAAAATTGCGCCACCGCGGATACCCCAAAGGCACCGGTTGCCCCGAACAATATGTCCGCTGTGGCGGCGCCCAACCCGGAAACGAACCCATGGGTGCGACCATAATTGATCGCCCGTTCAATGCATAACACGGCAATGGAACCGACCGGAGCTGCGATACAAAAGCCGATCAGGAGGCCATGCCAGAAATAGAGCACAGCGTTACTCCTTTTCCAGCAGTTCTTTCACAAAGACGGGCAGAGTGAACGCCTCCTCGTGCAGCTCCGGTGAATAATAACGAGTTGGCAGGCCGGCCGCCCGTTCCCTACTCCACCCGTGCAAAGCTCCGTCTTTAGCCCCGATCGTGAAACTCCACATCCCGCCCGGGTATGTCGGCACAACGGCCAGGTACAGACCCGCGGCCGTAAAGATAGCACTAACATCCTGATAAACGCGCTTGATCAAGTCCTGGTTAAAAAACGGCGACTCGGTCTGGGCCGCAAACACCCCGCCCGGTCGCAAAGCGGCGTGCACACTGCGATAGAAATCGGCGGAAAACAAACCCACCGCCGGCCCGACCGGATCCGTGGAGTCGACCAAAATCACATCATAGGTATTGGGGTTTTCCTGCACATGGCGAATACCATCGCCGATTTGCAGGCGCACGCGGGGGTCATGCAGCGCGCAACTGATGGTGGGCAGGAAACAGCGCGCCACCTCCACCACCCGCTCATCGATCTCAGCCAACACCACCTGCTCGACGGACGGGTGCTTGAGCACCTCGCGCACGGAACCGCCGTCCCCACCACCGATCACCAATACGCGACGGGGATCGCGATGGGTCAAAAGCGGTAGATGGACAAGCATCTCGTGATAAACAAATTCGTCCCTTTCGCTGGTCTGGATGACGTCGTCCAGGGTCAGCATGCGCCCGAATTGATAAGTATCCAGCACTGCGATCTCCTGGTATGGCGACTTTTCGCGGTGCAATACCTCCTTCACCCGACAGGAGATCTTCATATGCGGTGTCTGCAGCTCACTGAACCATAACTGCATCAGCCGTCACCCTCCCGGACAGAAATTAATACCACAGGGCAGAACCGGCAAAGGCGCACCCGATGCGCTCCACGCGGTGCTCCACTGCCTTAATCAATGTGCGCTGTAATGTCACCCCACGCACCTGAAAGGCCTCCCTGAGCATCTGCGCTACCATCTCTTCGGCCTGCTCCCGGCTACCATAATCCGAGTATTCCATGATTACTCCGTAGCCAGAGGCAGCCATCCCGACCCCAATCCCGGCACAGAGCAATTGACCGGGCTGATCGCTGGTGATGGAGCCGTAGGCGGTTGGCACCAATGACCCAAAGGGGATGGCGACCTGCTCCACATATGTGGCATCGGGCGGCAGGATACTGCTCACCCGCAACAGGTTCAGGTTGCCGATTCCAGCGGCCAAAAGAGCATTGTCGAACGCATTCAATTTGGTGCCTCCCTCCGCGGCACCAGTAACCAGGGTAAACTTTGTCGGCGTGGCCAGCATCTCACATCTCCCCTTAGAAAGACCTGGAAAGAACTAGCACCGCAGACAGAGCATGGCCCTGTGCGGTACAGGGGACATTATATCATTTTCTATTCTTGCCGTCACCTGGCGTTTCATAGGGGATCGGGATATAGTTGACGGACGGCCGCCGCGGCCCCGGCTGCTGATACATTTCCATCAACTGATACACCTCGCGCGGCATATCCGTACAAACGGCGATGCCCAAAACGCGCAGGTGCGCACACACCAACGGGTAGTCATGGGTCCAGCGGCCTTCCGTGAGAGCGCGCGCTATTTCTTGTGCCCGTTCCCTTTCCGTGCGCCCCTCTAAGATCTCAAACACCGTATCATAGACCTGTTTCATGGCCTTTTGAGCAATATCACCCAAAATCAGGGTCTCGTCTTTCACCTCATCCGGGTTCTTGCGCTCAATGGCCCGCAGGATGGAAACGGCCGGATAAGACCCGATCTGCGGGTCCACCGGTCCCAGGACGGCATTTTCATCCATCACGATCTCATCGGCCGACAAGGCCAACAATGTGCCACCGGACATGGCGTAGTGCGGCACAAACACCGTTACCTTGGCCGGATGGCTGCGCAGGGCAAGCGAAATCTGTTCCGCCGCCAACACTAACCCCCCGGGTGTGTGGAGGATGATATCGATCGGGACATCGTCCGGCGTGAGACGGATGGCGCGCAGGATATGTTCCGAATCATCGATATCGATGTAGCGGGTAAGCGGGATGCCGAGCAGACTGATTGACTCTTGCCGGTGAATGAGGGTAATCACCCGTGAACCACGTTTTTGTTCCAAAGTGCGCAATGTGCGGTAACGGTTCGCCTGTAGCATGCGCTGTCGATACCAGGGCAAAAGAGAAAAAATGATGATAAACACCCAGATGAAATCCCCAAAAGACATAACATTTTGGCCTCCTTTCTAACCTGAGTATTTGATGATGCAGTTTTTGTGATACTAAGAGCCAAAACGGAGGTATTTCCCCTGGTGGAGAGCCGACGATCCCGTAGAAAAAAGAACAAACCAGGTCGTAGGCGTCTTTGGCCTTTTCTCGCCACGCTTTCCTTTTTCCTCCTGCTGGCGGCCGGTACGGCGTTTGCTTTTCTGTTCTTCACAGTGGAAATAGAGGAACCGCAAATGAGCGCCGCTTCCAGTATCTATGATCGCAACGGTGAATTGGTGGGCCGGTTGTTCGTGGAGAACCGCACCCCCATCGCCCTGGGCGATATCCCGGTCCATTTACGCCAGGCGGTTGTGGCCATCGAAGACCACCGCTTTTATCTCCATCATGGTGTTAACCCGGTATCAATTGGGCGGGCATTGGTGCGCAACTTGCAGTCCGGCCGGGTTGTGGAAGGCGGCAGCACCATTACCCAGCAGTTAGCGAAAAATCTCTTCTTGACGCCGGAGCGTACCCTGACGCGCAAAATCAAAGAATTGGTGCTGACGCTGAAACTGGAGATGCGTTACTCAAAAAACGAACTTTTGGCCAAATATTTAAACGTTATTTACCTCGGTCATGGTACATATGGCGTGGAAGCGGCCGCCCAGAGTTATTTTCAAAAGCCGGCCAGTGAACTGACGCTGGCGGAAAGCGCCATGCTGGCCGGGCTGATCCGCAGTCCCGAAAACTACTCACCTTATGTGAATCCAGAGCGAGCTGAGGAACGCAAGAATCTCGTCCTGGACCGGATGCTGGACTACAATATGATTGATGGCGAGACAGCGGCGGCCGCCAAATCAGAAAAGGTACCATTGCCCGGGTTGCGGCGACCGGCCCTGCGCGCCCCGTATTTCGTGCAGTATGTGATTGAGCAACTGTCTCAGCACCACCCGGAGGTGGAACGCTTTATCTACCGCGGCGGCTACCGGATCGAGACAACGCTTGACCTGCAACTGCAACTGGCGGCGGAAAAAGCCGTATCAGAAAGGCTGCCCGAGGGCAAGCCGGATAGCGAGGGCGTGTTGCAACCGCAGGTGGGCTTGGTGGCGATTGACCCCAACTCGGGAGAAATCCGGGCCATGGTGGGCGGACGTTCATTTGAAAACAGCAAATTCAACCGCGCTCTGGCCCGGCGCCAGCCGGGATCGGCTTTCAAGCCCTTCGTATATGCGGCAGTTCTGGATAGCGGCTACACCGCCGTGTCGCGCCAGGTTTGTGAACCGGTCTCATTCCCCGGCGCCAACCCAAATCAACCATATCAGCCCACCGACTACGGCGATCAACCTTATCATTACCGGCCCATGACCATTAGAGAAGCCCTAAAAGTATCGGATAACGTGGTGGCGGTGCGCTGGCTGGCCGAAATCGGCCCCGCTCAGGGGGTGCGCTATGCCCAGCTGCTCGGGATCGAGAGCCCCCTGGAAGCAAGTCTGCCTCTGGTGTTGGGGGCCTCGGAAGTGACACCATTGGAGATGGCAGCCGCCTATTGTCCCTTTGCCAACCTTGGTCTGCAGGTGCAGCCATACGCCATCAGGCGGGCTTACGACAACCAGGGCAACCTGTTGGAAGAAAACCGCCCCCAAGTGAATAAGGTCTTGGACGAGAACACCGCCTATTTAATCACGGATCTCCTGAAAACTGTCATGCAACCGGGCGGGACAGGGGGCCACCTGGGCCTGGGGCGTCCGGTGGCCGGCAAAACCGGCACCAGCGAGGATCAGCGCGATGCCTGGTTCATCGGCTACACCCCGGACATCGTGGTGGCGGTCTATGTCGGCCATGACCAGCCCGCCAATTTGCGCGGTTACGGCGGCACCCTGGCCGGACCGATCTGGCTGCAAACCCTGCAGGAGGGACTGGCCGGTATCCCAGCCCGGGATTTCCCCCAACCAGCCGGGATTAGGCGCGTTGCTGTCTGTTCAGAAACAGGCCACTTACCAAACCAGACCTGCCCGACTGTGCTGGAACCGTTCCGGCAAGGGACGGAACCTCGCCAGGTATGTACGGTCCGGCACGCCACCGGGGAGATCACCCTGGAAGAAAGCGCAGCGGCTGCCGAGGGAGAGACCCTCCCGGAGGTGCCAGAGGAACAATCAGAACCGGCCGCGTAAATCTAAAAATAAGAAAATTGGATTCTAGGAGAGGAACAGCGCCCTCTGGCTGGAATTTTTTTATTGCGCTGAAGGACCCAAAACTGTGGGTGCCGGTGCGCAAGAAGCCAAGAGCAGGCGGTGATCTGATGCCAGACCACGACCTCGCTGCCAAAATTCGAGCGGCCCAAGCAGGGGACACTTTGGCCCGCGAGCATTTAATAAAAACCCATCAGGATTTTATCAACGCCATCGCCAGCCGTTTCAAAGGGCAATCGCTTGACCGCTACAACGATGATGAGTGGAGCATTGCTTTGTTGGCTTTCAATGAGGCGATTGAGTGCTTCCAGGAACAGCACGGAGCCAGTTTTCGTTCTTACGCCACGCGGGTGATCAACCATCGCCTGATTGATGCCGCCCGGAAAGAGAAACGCCATCGTTACCAGCCCTTGGAGGTGCGCAACGCCGAAGGCGAGCTGCTCCCGAATCCGGTTGAAACCGAGCTTTCCTGGCAGGCATTTCGGGAGACGGAGCTGGTGCGGGAACGCACTGAGGAAATCCGTGCCTTTGAAGCCGAACTATCAGCCTACGGCATCTCATTCCAGAACCTGGCTAAAACGTGTCCCCAACACAGTGACACGCGCGCCCGCCTGGTGCAAGTGGCCAGTTTGATTGCTGCTGACCCGGCCTTGAGACGAGAGCTAAAACGCACGAAACGCCTGCCCCTGCAAGCGCTTTGCCAAGCGACTGGGTTGAGCCGGAAAGTTTTGAAATCTGGGCGCCGCTTCATCATTGCCCTCACCATATTGCTTGCCGCAGATGAATACGTCCATCTGCGGGATTTCTTTGATTTGCCCAGTAGCGGAGGCGAGAAAGGATGAAAGAACAAACCGGGCTAGTATTGCGCATTGAAGGGAAACT
The DNA here is from genome assembly GCA_012837735.1 of Bacillota bacterium. Taxonomy (GTDB): domain Bacteria; phylum Bacillota; class Sulfobacillia; order UBA3575; family DUQP01; genus DUQP01. Next base: position 9,132 of record DUQP01000055.1, on the reverse strand, counting down.
GATGTGGGTGGCAACCGCCGACCGGCAGTTTCTAGCCGTCCCCGCCCCGGAGCAACTCCCGCGGGTCGGCGACACCGTTCAGATTCCGGCTCGGCGCAGTTCCCCGTGGTTCCACGGCCGGTTGGCGATGATTGCAGCCGCCGTGCTCTTGTTCTTGCTTCCCTTTGCCATGGTGAACATGGCCGCCCCTGCTCCAGCCGCCTACCTGGCCCTTGACATCAATCCCAGCGTCGAGCTGGCCCTGGACCAAAACGGCCGCGTTTTGGCCGCAGAAGCGCTGAATGAAGACGGCGCAACGGTTCTGCAGGGTCTGGCCCTGAAAAATTTGCCGATTGCCAAGGCCATCCTGGCCATCGTGCACAGGGCGCAAGAAACTGGTTACTGCCCCCCAGACACAGAACACACCCTTTTCCTGACGGTATCCCCAGCGCAAGATGAAAAGACCATCCTGCTGGAAAGCCAGGCCCTTTCTCCCCACCAAATCTGTGCCACTGTGCAAAGCGAATTGGCAGCGGCGCATTTGCCAGTACAGGTGACCGGCGGCCAGGTCCAGGCAGAAGTAAGGGAGCAGGCGCGGGCGCAAGCGATGTCCGTGAATCGCTACCTGGCGCAAACAGGAGCCGCCAAACGGGGCCTGGACCTAACGGAACTGCCCGGTAAGAGCATCCGCGGCATGGAGCAGGCTTTAGAAAAACACGGCCTTTCCCTGGCCGATTTACTGGCAGGGGAGTATCGCGCCGAAATCCGTAAAGGGCGGGACCGGCCGCAGAGAGACGAACATGAACGGGACCGCAGCGAAAAACAATGGTCCAGTAAGGAGGCACGCTCCCGGAAAAACGACCCCCCAAAGACACCTAACCGGGGATCCGGGAGCAACAATGGTGCCGGTGAAAAGAACCAGCGGTCGACCGGCAAGGATCAGAACCGGCACTGGGATGGGAAAAAGGATAACGCCGGGCGTTGGGATAAACAGGGCAGACCGGCCCGTCCCGGACACAGCCGCAGCCCAAGCCATCATGCGCACTTTGACCGCTGAACCAGCGGTGCGGATATTTCCCAAAGGGCCCGAAAACCTGGGCACGACACGCATGTGCCAACAAACTAAACTTGGAAAGGGGTTGATCCATCCCATGCGCAGGAAGTTGTTGGTGAAGTCAGGCGTTTTGTTGTTGGCCGCGCTGTTCGTATTTGGCATGGCCACCACCACATACGCCAAACATAGCCGTTGGTCATGCCCAGCGGATTCAACCGTTATTGCTGCCGCACAAGATAAAGAAGACGAACAACCGGGCGACTGGAAAGAGGCCAAACGGGCCCAGCAAGCGCTCCGCCACCTGATGGCCGCCAACCGCGTCTTAGCCAAGAACCCGCTGGCGCACGGTGCCCTGCTGAAGGCAGTCCGGACCAATGGTCTCCTGGGCGATTGGGAGGCCGCCCTCGAGTTGGCGGACCGTGCTTTGGAGGTTTGCCCCAACTCTTTGCAAGCAGGCCTGCTCCGGGCGGTCAGCCTGTATCAGTTGGGGAACGAGGAAGGTGCCCAGAAGCAATTGGAGGCCATGGCTGCCCACTTATCAGATGCGGACGAGGATGCCGATGAGGTCTATAAGATGCTGGGCAAGTTGCACCGGCTGCAGAAACAGTTCGCGCGCGCCCTGGAGCGATTTGAAGCAGCTGCCACCCGGGATCCGGATGATGAAGAAACATTTGCGGAAATTTCCCGCCTCAGGAAGGAAATGGGCGCCAAACAACTGGTGATTTATGTGAAGGGGCACCGCTTGCCCGCCGATGTTCCACCCCAGATCAAAAACGGTCGCGCACTGGTGCCTTTCCGCGCCCTGGCCGAGCGCCTCGGTGCCAGCGTAACATGGGATCCGGACACGCGGACGGTCACCGTACAAAACGATGATGTGACCATTGAGTTGGTGCTGAACGGTATTACCGCCCGCGTGAATGGCCAGGAATACACGCTTGATGTGCCGCCGGGCCTGTACCTTAATCGCGTTATGGTGCCCCTCCGCTTTATCAGCGAGTGCCTGCATGCGAACCCCTCCTTCGACGGAGAGGCGCAGATGATTGTGGTCCCGTGAGTAATCCCGGCGCGGGACAAAGGAGCTGCCCCGTTTGCCTGGGCAGCTCCTTTTTTTCTAAAAGATTCCCAACGCGCCGATGCGGCGCGCCGCTTCCCGCAAGCGCTCCGTGCTCGTCAGCAGGCCCGCCCGTACGTAGCCTTCCCCGTGCTTACCAAATCCCACCCCTGGGGCCATCGCCACCTTGGCCTCTTCCAATAGCAGTTGCCAGAATGTGAACGAGCTATATCCCTCCGGCACGGGCAACCAGCAGAAGAAAGACCCTGCCGGCGGCTCAACCTGCCACCCGATCTCGCGCAGGCTTTCTACGAACACATCCCGGCGCTCCTGGTAGACGGCGACGATTTCATCAATACAATCCTGCGGCCCCGTCAAAGCCGCCACAGCCGCTTTTTGGACAGCCGGGAAAAGGCCCGCGAACAGATGGTTCTGAAGCGTCTTAATCGCCCCGATCACTTCCGCATTGCCGAGGGCGAATCCCACCCGCCAGCCCGCCATGCTAAATGTCTTGGACAGACTGCAAAACTCAATCCCAACATCTTTAGCACCAGGGGTGGCAAGGAAACTGGGCATTTTTTGGCCGTCATAGACGATCGCGTGATAGGCAGCATCATGCGCCACCACAATGTCATAACGGCGGGCAAAGGCAACCGTTTCGGCAAAGAATTCCTCGTCCGCCAACGCAGTGGTGGGATTGCCCGGGTAGTTGATGAACATCAGCTTCGCCGTCCGCGCCACATCGGCCGGTATCTCCCCGTACTGCGGCATAAACCCGTTTTCTGCCACCAGCGGCATCTCATAGCGCCTTGCCCCCACCATGGCCAAACCCGACCAGTAATCCGGGTAACTGGGGTCAGGGGTCAAACAGCAATCGCCCGGGTTCAACAAACATTGGCTAATCTCATACAAACCTATTTTAGAACCAAAAAGGATGGCCACTTCCCGATCCGGATCCAGTGTCACTCCATAGCGCTTTTCATACCAGGAAGCGATTGCCTGGCGCAACGCCGGTAGTCCATCGAATGGACCATAGCGGTGGGTGCGCGGATCCCGAGCTGCTTCCGCCAGCGCTGCCACGATATGGGGCGGGGTGGGGATATCCGGGTTACCGCGGCCCAGGTCTACGATGTCGTGGCCGGCGGACATCATGCCGGCCACCCTTTCCACCAGTTCGGTAAAGAAATGCGTCGGCAAAGCCTTGATGCTTTGCGAGACATCCACCTTAGCCACTGACACCACCTCCAAAAAATATTAAGATCAAGTTCTCCTGAAGTTCTCTAGCCGGCACAAAAATCCTTTTTGCTCCCGGCTTTTCGAACTATACTGTCATTTTTCGTGGTAATTTTGTGGGAGGATGATTGTATCGCTTGAGGGCTATGCCTAAACGTGTACGCGCGCCACACCAAAAGTATTACAAAGGAAACGAAATAACCAGCTTCGGTGGGCGATCCTGGGTTTTACAACCAGATAGCAGTTGAGACTACACATACGCATCAGCTTCATAGTGAAAGAGGGGCCTGGAAGGTCTCGTTTCGGGTGCTCGGGGAATCAGCAAGCTGGTGGAGGGTATGCACCGCTCGTTGACACGGAATACAGTGCCACGGCAAGCAAACATCATGCCGGCATCAGTTGGCACTGGCAAAATACCCACCAGCCAAAATCCATTGATCAAGCTCAGACATGGAACCGAAACAAGATAATGTCCCCATCCCGCACGATATATTCCTTTCCTTCTGAGCGCACTAACCCCTGATCGCGCGCCACCTGATAGGAACGACAACTAGCCAGGTCAAAAAAGGAAACGACATCCGCCCGGATGAAACCGCGCTCGAAGTCGCTGTGGATCAGTCCTGCCGCCTGCGGGGCTTTCGTGCCATCCTTGATGGGCCAAGCGCGCACTTCTTTTTCATTAACCGTAAAAAATGTGATCAGACCCAGGACGTGATAACTGGCCTTAATCAGGCGCTCCAAACCAGTGGTCGGCAAACCCATCTCTGTTAGGAACTCTTCCTTTTCTTCCTCTGCCAGCTGGGCGATCTCATCCTCCAGCTTGACACACATGGGCAAAACCACTTCGCCCGCCAACGTCAAATGGGCCGCCATCTCCTCCAGAGACTCTTCATCCACGTTAGCCACGTAGATGACCGGTTTCATGGTCAGCAAGAACAGGGTGTCGACCACTGCCCGCTCCTGCTGATCGAAAACCAACTCCCGCGCCGGCCGGCCCGCTCCCAGATGGGCAGTCAAGCGTTCCAGCACAGCCAGCTCCTGCCGAAAGCGCTTTTCGCCGGACTTCATCTGCCGCTGCACCTTTTCCATCCGTTTCGCCAGGGTTTCCAAATCAGCCAAAATCAGCTCCGTGTTAATCGTATCAACATCCCGCAGGGGATCAACTGGACCGGCAACGTGCGCCACGCGATCGTCTTGAAAATAACGCACCAGGTGAATGATCGCATCCACTTCCCGGATCTGGCCCAAAAACTGATTTCCCAACCCCTCGCCTTTGCTAGCCCCCTGCACTAACCCGGCAATATCGACAAATTCGATCGTGGCCGGGACGGCCCGCCCCGGGGAACAGATCCGAAAGATCTCTCCCAGGCGCTCATCAGGCACCGGCACCACACCCACGTTGGGCTCGATCGTGCAAAAAGGATAATTGGCGCACTCGGCACCGGCCTGGGTGATGGCATTAAAAAGAGTGCTTTTCCCCACGTTCGGCAAACCGACGATCCCGAGTTGCATGGCGTCACCTCTTTTCCCTACCAAATCCGCACTGCCTTTCGTTCCGCAGCCCAATAGCCCATTTAAGAGCGGCGAGCACCGGCTCCACCGGTAATCTAATCATGTTCCGCCACAGGGCCAGGAGATCGTCTCCTCCCTCAAGACATCAGCGATGATACGGTTCCCCGCGCAGAATCTTAAAAGCGCGGAATAGCTGCTCACACACCAGCAATGGCACAAACTCGTGGGGAAATGTGAGTTTAGAAAGACTCCAGATAAAATCGGCCCGCTGCAAGACATTTGGCGCCAAACCGTCCGCCCCGCCAATCAGGAAGCTAGCGCGGGTTTGCCCGTGCCGGGCGATGTCCTGCACCAAATCAGCAAAACCGGCAGAGGACAATTGTTTGCCTCCCATATCGAGGGCAATCACAAAGGCGTCCCCCGCCGAGGCCCGCAAAAGTCTTTCACCCTCTAAGAGCTTGGCCTGGGTAATTTGAGCTGGTGTCGCCCGCGGCGACACCAGCTCCTGCGCCACATCCACCAATTGCACCGACGCATAGGGCTGCAACCATTTCTGGTATTCGGCAATGCCGGTACGCAAATAGCTCTTACGCATCCGCCCTACTGTGACGATCTTGAATTGCATCGCTATTCCTCCGTCGGCATCTCACCGATCTGCACCGGCACCGTTTGGCTGCGCCCATCACGGAGAATGGTTATTTCGATCCGTTCCCCAACCTGCCGGGCGCGAATTGCCCTGCGCAGATCAAGGCCGCTTTCTATTGGGGTGCCCCCCGCTTCCAGAATGACATCACCCTGTGCCAGTCCGGCCGCCGCCGCCGGGCTGCCCGGCGCCACCTTGAACACATATACGCCGCGCTGGATCTCAACTCCTAAGTAAGTGCGCGCTTCTTCTTTGTCAGCCACATAGACCCCGACCCAGGGCCGGCTGACGTAGCCCCTGGTAATGATTTCCCACACGATCGGGGTGACTGTTTTCATCGGGATGGCAAAGCCCATCCCCTCGATGGCTTCCGTAGCCAGTTTGACTGAATTAATACCGATCACCTCGCCGCGGCTGTTCACCAATGGCCCACCGCTATTGCCGGGGTTGATGGCCGCGTCTGTCTGGATTAGCCCCAGCTCCTCTTCCGCATATTGATAAAGAGTACGATTCAAACCGCTGATAATACCGGCGGTAGCAGAACGTTGAAACTCCAAGCTGACCGGATTGCCGATCGCAATCGCCGGCTCACCGACGCGTAGCCGGTCGGAGTCACCGAAGGCGGGCACAGGCAAATCCGGCACGTTCACCTTCACGACCGCCAAATCAGTACGCGGATCCGACCCCACTAAACGGCCCGCCACCTGGCGACCGTCTGCCAGAAGCACCACCAACTCGTCTGCTCCCTGCACGACGTGATAATTTGTGATCAGATGCCCATGGGCATCGTAAACTACCCCGGAACCACCGCTCACCTGCTGCTGCTCACCGAAAAAAGTGCGGATCTTCTGCCTGTTTACGATCCCAACCACAGAGGGACTGACCTTCTCGATCGCCGTAATGATAACATCGTCGCTGGCCGTATCAGGCGGAGCTGCTCCGGCTTCGCTGGGACCGCCATTGTCCGGCAATTCGGGAACGGCTAACGGCAACATACTTGGGGCGGCCAGGATCACCAGCATCCCCCCGATCACGGCGCCCACTAATGCCACCAGAAAATACTTCCACAGCTGATTGCGGCGGGGTTCGAAATAATAACCCATCCACAAAACCTCCTTTTTGGGCAGCCTTATTATGTCCCAGGCGCTGGCCAGGAAAAAACAAAGGGCGGCTCAACCGCCCCTCCCTCCATCATCCGTCATCTCATCAGGGCTCGCTGCGGCAAATACAAGCGCCCAAAGCAGATAGTTTTTCGTCTATCCGTTCGTAGCCACGGTCAACGTGTTCCATGTCGCAGACTTTCGTCTCCCCTTTAGCCATCAGGCCGGCGATGATCAATGCTGCCCCGGCGCGCAAATCGGTGGCGCGCACCTCCGTGCCTGACAGATCCGGAACGCCGTTTATGATTGCGGTATGGCCTTCTACCCGGATGTCTGCTCCCATCCGGTTCAGCTCTCCCACATGCTTGAAACGTCTTTCCCAGATCGTTTCAGTAATAAAGCTGGTGCCGTCAGCAATAGCAAGCAGAGCGCTGATCGGCTGTTGAGCATCGGTGGGGAAGCCGGGATAAGGGAGTGTTTTGACATTCACCGCCTTAGGCCGGCCGGTCGCCTTGACCCGGATCCAATCACCGTTTTCTTCCACGTGCACTCCGGCCTCCCGCAACTTGGCGCTCACCGGATCAAGGTGTTTGGGAATCACATTTTCCACCACCACATCGCCGCCGGTGGCAGCGGCAGCCAGCATCAGCGTGGCGGCTTCGATCTCGTCCGGAATGATGGCATGCGAACAACCGTGCAGCTCTTCCACGCCGCGCACTTTGATGACATCAGTGCCGGCACCGCGCACATCCGCACCCATGGTATTCAAAAAAGTGGCCAAATCAACCACGTGCGGCTCCTTGGCAGCGTTTTCAATGATCGTGGTACCCTCCGCTCGGGTGGCCGCCAACAGGATGTTGATGGTGGCTCCCACGCTAACCACGTCCAAATAGATGGACGCGCCACGCAGCTTGCGCGCGCGGGCTTTAATCACACCGTGCTCCAGCTCCACTTCCGCCCCCAGGGCGCGCAAGCCCTTGATATGTTGATCAATAGGTCGCAGTCCAATGCTGCAGCCACCGGGCAATGGCACCTCCGCATAACCAAACCTGGCCAACAAAACGCCCAGCAGGTAATAGGATGCGCGCAGGCGTTTAGAGAGATCCTGCGGCACGGAACTAGGCGATAGACCATTTGCACGCACGCGCAACAGGCCCTGCGGGTCGCGCTCGATATCAGCCCCCATCGCCTGCATTATTTCGGAAAATGTACGGACATCACGAATATCGGGTAAATCTTCGAATCTGTTTTCATCTTCACATAGCAGGGCTGCGGGCAATACGGCCACAGCGGCGTTCTTCCGGCCACTGACGCGCACGCGGCCAGTTAGATGCCGACCACCCTGGATGACAAGACACGACAACGGAGGTCCTCCTCTGGATGTGCTATGATGTAATTAGTGCCGGCCAGGACCTGACATAAAGTGCTGATTTTTTTCGTTTTTATGTCATTCCACGTCTCTTTATTATCTCCTTCCTTGACCTGCACCGCAAGCTAAACAGCAACCAGGCCGGGAGGAAGCAATTGTCAATTTTGCGAGCACAAGACAATAAGGGCGGAGCCTTTCGCCCCGCCCTGAAACCGGCCTTTCTTATCCGGTGGGTCTTACTGTGCTGGATAGTATTGGATTGGATTAACAGCGGTACCATTCACGCGCACCTCAAAGTGCAAGTGTGGCCCCGTGCTATTGCCATTGTTGCCACAGGTAGCGATCACTTGGCCTTTCTCAACCACATCCCCGACTTTAACACGAAACGCGTTGCAGTGGCTGTAAACGGTTTCCATTTTGCCGCCGCCATGATCAATGCGGACCGTGTTGCCAAGCGCACCGGCCCAACCGGCAAACACCACCGTTCCGCTATCAGCGGCCTTGATCGGCGTACCTATCGGTGCTGCGATGTCTATCCCGTGATGGTAGCGATACCGACTCCAACCAAACCCGCACGTCAACTGACCTTGCATGGGCCAAATTAACTGCCCGGTACCACGATCGGGGATCTGTTTTCTCCCCTGCAAAACCACCTGTGTGACCGGCTCAGTAATAGTGGTCCGATGCAAAACCCGGCGGGCTGTTTCCTCGCCGTTACAACGAGTGATCAAAAGGGTGATTTCCTCTTTCCCATGGCTGCCAGGCTGCTTCACGACGCGCTGCCAGGGCCAAAGAGAACTATCCTCAATCACTTGTGTGCGGAACGGGATTGCTTGCGTGACGACCCGTTCTTCCTCGCTGAGCAAATTGATGTAGGGATCGGGGACTATCATGTTCAGGCTCTGCCCGACCTTGATCATGTCTCCTTTTAGCTCGGGATTGGCCCGTCGCAGGTCTGACACCGACATTTCATTCTTGCTGGCAATGGACCACAGGGACTCGCCGCGCTCCACCTTGTGTACTATTACCCGGTCCGTTCCCCGCAGGAGCACCTGCTTGGCCTCTTCCTCGTTCTTAATTAAATCGGCCGTCAGCGTCATGGGTTGAAAATCGATCTGCTCGGCAATTGTCAAATCCTGAACCTGCACCCGCCCTTGTGATTGAAGTTCCTCTTTATAGTCATTTTGTATT
>DUQP01000054.1 GCA_012837735.1 Bacillota bacterium | reverse complement strand
TCCTGCCAATCTCGATGTGATTCACCAATCAATTCCACAACCTTGATAACACTCATCAAAAAACCTCCCTCCGTTCTGGCTACGCTTATTTTTGCCTTCCCCAAATGCTTTATACAAAACAAAAAACCCGGCCTGGTCAGATGATTCTCCCCAAACCGGGTGCCAGGAGGCCCTTTTATTCTGCCAGCTCTTTGCGCATTAGCGCCAGAGCACTGCGTTCCAAACGAGAAACGGTGGCCTGATCGCAACCCAATAGCCGTCCAACCTCCGCTTGCGTTAGATCACGAAAAAACCGCCAGGCAATTACTTTCCGCTCCAGCTCAGGTATGCGTTGCAAGGCGGCCCGCACCCCCACTTGTTCAATCCATTCGTTGTCATCATCCTTCAGCAACTCCTGCCAGGCCGGTCCTGCTTCCCTTCCGCCCTGCAATGATACCGGCTGTCGCACAGCCTCCCAAGCAGCCACCAGCTCGGCCGTTTCCACCCCGACATTCTGCGCCAAACGCGCCATAGTGACAGGTAAACCCTTTTGGGCCAGTTCTTCTTCACACTGGCGCGCCCGCGCCACCAACCGTTGTGCCGCCCTACCCAATTTCACCGAGCCTTGTTGGCGTAGATAGTCCCGCATTTCACCTAGAATAGTGGGAACAGCAAATGTGCTGAACTGAAAACCGCGCTCCGGTTGGAAGCGGGCGATCGCTTTTAGCAATCCCAGGCACCCGACTTGCACCAAGTCGTCCCATTCGATCCCGGTCACCCGAAACCGCGCCGCCAGGCTGTGGACCAATGGTAGATGTTTTTTCACCAGTTCTTCCTGAGCCCAGCGTTGACCGCTTTGCGCCTGCGCAAACAGATCATCCCGCTGCCCGCTCATTCCCCTTCCACACCCGTCCGATACAACTTGACCATTTTGACCCGTGTCCCCACGCCGACGGTGGATTCCACCACGAGCTGGTCCGAAAATGATTCCAAAAACACGAATCCCAGCCCCAACCGTTCTGGATCAGTTGAAAAGGAGGCGGTGCGGGCTTGTTCTACGTCCGCAATCCCCTGCCCCTTGTCCTCCACCTCGATCACCAATCGGCCGTCCCCCAACTCGCACCTTACCGTCACTTCGCCGTCCGCCGTTCCGTAGGCATGCACGACGGCATTCGTGACCGCCTCGGACACCGCCACCTTGATTTCTTCCAAATCACTGACTGTGAACTCACCCCCGGCGGCAAATGCTGCTACTGCCACCCTGGCCAGTCCCACATTTTCAGACCGGTTCAAAAAAGACAAACACATCCTGTTCATTTCCCCATCCCCTCCGCCAGGGCAGCTTCGCAACTCTCAAATAAGGGCAACAAGCGCAATAAACCAGCCATCTCCAGTTGCCGCCGCATCCCTTCCGGCAATCCAACCAGCATCGTGCGGCCGCCACTTTCCGCTACCCGGCGGTACCGTCCCAGGATCGCCCCCAAACCCGAGCTGTCTATGAATGTCAATCCGCTCAGATCGAAAATCATGGCCAGGGCCTCACCGTTCTCCCAGGCAGGGTCTACCACGGCACGCAGTTCTTGAGCCCCACCAATATCAAGCTCACCACGTAGCCGTACCACAAGTGCCCGGTCTTGCCAATGACATTCCACCATCATCTAGCCTGGCACCCCTCTACCGGAAATTTCCTGCCCTCTTCTGCGGTCAAACGATGATTTCCTGCCGGCAAAAAAAGGGAGTGGTGACCGGCACCACTCCCTTTAGTAATTTGCCCTAGCGGACGAAGGGAAACAACCAACCCAATACACGCGTGATCATGGACGGCAGGGAAGCCCGCCGCACATCTTGACATGGCACCAGGTCGACCTTTCCCAGGAGATTGCCCGCATCATCTGTCACTAACAAAGAGCCGACCACACTATCGTCCCGCAACGGCGGACACAAAGGTGCCATTTCCACCTGCGCTTCGCCAATGGCTTGTTCCCGGCCTTTTTCTATCGTGACCAATAGATCGCGGGCGGCCACCACGTCAACCGTAGCCGGAGAGCCTTTCGCCACCGGCACCCCGGCCTGCACGACTTCACCGGCTTGGACAACCGGTATAGTCACATAGTTGGCAAAACCATAATCCATTAATTGCCGCGCTTCTGCAAAGCGCGTGGTACTATTCGGGGCTCCCATAATCACCGCAATCATGCGCGTTTTTTCACGCTGTGCGGTAGCAGCCACGCAATATTTGGCCTGATTTGTAGAACCGGTTTTTAGGCCATCGGCGCCCGGGTAAAAGCGCACTAACTTGTTTGTATTCACCAGCCAGAATTCTTCTTTCGTGCCTGGTCGCAAAAAGCCGCCATCATAGATGCTGGTATAGGCCAGCAGCTCGGGATGGTTTTGGATTGCATAATGGGCTAGGATTGCCACATCCATCGGGCTCATGACATGACCCGGGGCGTCGATCCCATGACAGTTGACAAAGTGGCTGTTTTCCATCCCCAGACTGGTCGCCTTGTCATTCATCATGGCCACAAACGCCGCTTCGCTGCCGGCGATATGCTCGGCCAGGGCAACGCTGGCATCATTGCCTGATGAGATAGCTACACCTTTCAAAAGGTCTTCCAGAGCGATTTTTTCATTGGTATCCAGGAAGATGGTGGAGCCTCCCATCTGTTTTGCTCGCTCACTAGCAACCACCACATCGTCCATCCCAATCCGACCGGCTTTCAGGGCGTCAAACACCAACACCAGCGTCATCAATTTTGTAAGGCTGGCCGGTGCGCGCGGCTCATCCGCCCCTTTGGCGAATATCACCTGGCCACTTGTCCCATCCATCAGTACCGCTCCCGGTGCCTGCAGGTCGAACCCGGGGGTCCTGCTTGTCAGCCACTCAGTTTCTTCCCCTGGCCCTGCCAATCCAGACGCAGCCGGCAGTACCATAACCGCAAAAACGAGCGCCACCAACAAAGCTCGGTACAGTCTCGGCACCATATCAACCCCTCCTTCACGGGGATATGGTACCCCAACCCTAAACCTTAAATTCTTTCGGTAGTTGGCGTGAAAACCCGTCCGGCGTCACAAATCCACGCACTAAAGCGGCAGGCTGCGGCGGTTGGGCAGTAATCACAAAAGCGTCTTTTAACAGGGGAAGCGCCTCTTGCCCCCGGTCCGGTTGCGCCGCATGCACTTCCGCCAACAATTCACCTCTCATTACTGGAGCACCAACTTTTTTATGCAGCAGGATACCGACCCGATGATCCACTTTTGTCCCTTTTTGCATTCGGCCAGCCCCCAGCCTGACCGCACAGTCACCGACGATGCGCGCATGCACCTCAGAGACATAACCTGTTTCGGCCGCCACCAATGGCAGCCGCACCGGGGCACTGAGGAGCCGTTCTGGTGCCTCGATAAACCCGGTGTCACCGCCTTGAGCCGCAACCATCTTCCTTAACACCGTCAAAGCCTGACCACTTGATAATAATTCCTTTAATTTTGCCCGGCCTTTCGCCAAGTCCGTTTCCTGGCCGCCCATGGCTAACATCAGGGCACCCAGTGCCAAGCACAATTCGCGCACATCAGCAGGACCAGCGCCCCGCAGGGTCATGACCGCTTCATGCATCTCCAGAGCATTGCCTACGGCTAAGCCCAGGGGTTGATCCATCCCGGTCACCAGCGCTGCTGTGGTACGCCCCAGCTCGGCGCCGATGCTCACCATCAATTCCGCCAGTTGCCGGGCTGTATCCATGTCCTGGGCAAAAGCTCCTTTGCCCGTTTTGACATCCAACAGAATGCGATCCGCTCCCGCCGCAATCTTCTTGCTCATAATGCTGGCGGCAATTAAAGGCACGCTCTCCACCGTGGCAGTGACATCCCGCAAAGCATACAGCCGCCCGTCGGCCGGCACCAACTGCTTGCTCTGGGCCGCAATACAAAGCCCGACCCGCTCCGCCACCGTTACCACTTCCTGCGGCGTCAACTCTGTGCGCAAGCCGGGCACCGACTCCAGTTTGTCGATCGTACCGCCCGTGTGTCCCAGACCGCGGCCGGCCATTTTCACTACCGGTACCCCGGCGGCGGCCACCAACGGGAGCAGCACCAGGCTGGTTTTGTCGCCTACGCCCCCACTGCTGTGCTTATCTACCTTGATCCCCGGGACATCCGCCATATCGACCGTAGCGCCGGAATTCAGCATCGCTCTTGTCATGGCTACAGTCTCCCCCCGGCTCAAACCTTGGAAGTAGACGGCCATCAGCCAGGCAGCCATTTGGTAATCCGGCACCTCACCATTGGCATAAGCCCCGATCAGCTCCTCCATTTCCGGCCCCGAAATGGCCTGTCCATCCCGTTTGCGCCTGATCAATTCATTCACCGCCAGCAAAGCGCTCCCCCCTCAATTCCGCAGCACAACTTCTGCCGGCTAGATGACCAACTGGTAGTCCAAACAATTCTCCTAAAGTGGCAGCCACATCGGCCAGGCTCTCCCGTGTCCCCAGGTCCACCAGGCCACCCCCGCAGCCAGAGCCAGCGCGGCCCCAAGCCGCCAACAGCGGCACATATTCCCGGGAATGATCGGTACTCTCTGTTGTCGGATCACAGCCGTGGTCCGCCACGATCATTAATAATTCCCTCGGAGTAAGGGTTTGCAATAGTTCAGGCAAGAAACCATCAAATTCCTGCAGGGCCCTGGCATAGCCCTGGGGATCATTCCGGTGCCCATACAGCATATCAAAATCGATCAGGTTGGCAAAGATCAGGCCAGCCGGGATTTTGTCCAGGGCTTCCCGCAAAGCGACCATACCATCCTGGTTGCCCTGCGTCGGGCGACTGCTGCTGATGCCCCGCCCGCCGAAAATATCTTTGATTTTGCCAATCGCATGCACATGTCGGCCCGCCTTGGCCAGCACATCCAGCAACGTCTCTCCGTGCGGTAGCACGCTGAAATCGCGCCGTCTTACCGTACGCACGAAGCGACCCGGTTCGCCTATGAACGGGCGGGCGATCACCCGCCCCACAAAGAATCCGTGCTCGTCCAGGATCCGCCGGGCACTACCGCACATCTCATACAGCTTCGCCACCGGAATTATTTCTTCATGGGCGGCGATTTGCAACACGCTGTCCGCCGATGTGTAAATGATCGGGTATCCTGTGCCAATGTGTTCTGCCCCCAGGCGCTGGATGATCTCCGTTCCTGGGGCCACTTCGTTACCCAGGCTAACCGTACCCCAAGCCTGCTCCAATAGCGCAATCAGCGCCTCAGGGAAAGCCTCCGGAAATGTTTGAAACGGACGTTCCGTAATCAGGCCCATCAGCTCCCAGTGCCCGGTGAGCGTGTCTTTGGCCGGGGAGACCGTGGCCATGCGACCAAACCCGCCCCCTGGTTGACGTTTGGCCGGTAAAAGCTGGGCCTCCTCCCCCAATGGTAAATCTGTGATCCGGGCCAGCCCCAGCGCCGCCAGGTTGGGCAACGCCAGATCGGGCACCGCTCGACAGATATTGCCGAGCGTATCACTACCCTGATCACCGTATTCAGCCGCATCGGGCAAAGCCCCGATCCCCATACTATCAAGTACAATCAAGAGTGCGCGTTCCATATCTGTTGCCATGGCAGCACCTTCTTTCACGGCGTTCTTTCTACATTATACCAGACTGGGCGCCCACCGCCCTGTCACCAGCTGGGCTCAACCCTGCTCGTTGTATCGCTCCCCAGGCCGTGCCCAGTCGGTCGCCAGACACCGAGCAAAGCACTGAACACAATTGCTCCTAATACACCACCCGTGAGATCTAACCCACGATACAAGGATGTACAGCGCAGGAGCAGGAAAACGCCGTAATGAGAAATGCAAATGAATAATGCCTGGCAGTCCCGGCATCCTCCCCACCTCCAACCTGGTAGTTTTCCGGGAGCAAACACCCCGCCCTGCTGGGAATCCCCGGTCCCAACAAAAAAAGAGCGGCAGACCGCTCTTACGATGCTATGTTATGAACCCGCTCAGGCCCGCGGATGCGCTTTGGCATACACTTCTTTCAGACGGCCGCGTGTCAGGTGGGTATAGATCTGAGTGGTGGAAATGTCGGCATGCCCCAGCATTTCCTGCACAGAACGCAAGTCAGCGCCGTTCTCAAGCAGATGGGTGGCAAAGGAATGTCGCAGCGTGTGTGGGGTAATATCTTGCCTGATGTTGGCGTCCTTAGCGTATTTTTTCACGATTTTCCAAAATCCCTGCCTTGTCATTCGGCGTCCATGGTGATTGACAAACAGGGCAGTTTCCTCAGGCAGGCGCACTAAACGACTGCGACCATTTTGCAGATACTCGCGCACACTCCGGATCGCCATGCTCCCCATCGGTACAATCCGCTCCTTCGCTCCTTTCCCCATACAACGCAAGAAACTCAATTCCAGATTCACATCACCGATGTCCAGTGACACGAGTTCCGAGACGCGAATCCCAGTGGCGTATAACAATTCCAGCATCGCCCGGTCGCGCAAACCAACGGAAACAGAGGGATCCGGTTGCCGCAAAAGCGCCTCCACTTCTTGCACAGTCAAGACGCTCGGCAAGCGTTTTTCCAGCTTGGGTGATTCTAAGTTGGCGGTCGGATCTTGATCAAGATATTGTTCCCGCACCAAAAACTGATAAAAGGCCTTTAAAGCCGCCAAACGGCGGGCAATGGTGGCGGTAGCCTTGCCTTGTTTCTGCAGGTGTAACAAATATGTGACGATTGTGGCCCGGGAAGCGGTCGCCAGGGACCCGGTAGCGTCGCCGGCAAGAAACTCCGAATATTGCCGCAGGTCTCGGCCGTAAGATTCTAAAGTGTTAGAGGCCAAACCGCGTTCCACATCCAGATAGTTTATAAATTCTTTGATCAATGCCTGCACGTCCCGCATCCCCTCTTATTGGTAACGTTCACGCTACTTCTTCCCCTGGTTTTTCCCTCCAGAGCAAAGGCGCATCCTATCTTTTCCACATAAAACGTCTAAATCCTTGTTATGGCAAACCTCCGCCAGCAACCAGGGTGCCCCACAGGGTAATCACCCGCACTAAAGTCCAACCCAATACTATCGTCAGCAGCCCAATCCGGCCCAGAATCGCCACCCGTTGGCGCGACATCGTCGTCACCGTCCCCAGGGCAGTTTACCTAATGTTATGCTTTTGGGCCCGCTGATAGAACTATGGCTCAAAGAGAGTACTTTACTCCCAAACCTGCGCATTTTGTCGCCTTTCAGATTACACCGTGCGACCAATTAATTCCTGCTGAAGACAGTCCAGGCATAGCATAACCGCATCCATGGCCTTTATTGCACCTCAGGAAATTTATGTCGCCATCCGGACCAAAAGCGGTGTCAGGTAACTTTCGAACAGGCTGGCCAAACACAAGAGGAAAGCACAGCAGGTGAGCACAGCGGTATAGGAAAGAAACTGCGCGTAAAAAACGCGTTCACCGCGCAAGCGACTTTGCACGAGCTGAAAGGAAAAACCGAAGGCACTGGTTGCAGCCATGATGAGAACCGGTACCGCAAGCAGGTTATGTGGCAGCACAGCGGTCAACGCGATTAATATCCCGGAGAAACCCATTTCACTGACCAGCAAACCAACACTAAAACCGATTAAGAAACCGCGCAGGAAAACCACCAGAGCCACCATTGGCGCCCCCACCACCGTCAGCCCCAGAAACCAGATCGCGGCGATCGTCTTTAGATTCATGCCCAGGGCAAAAGCCAGGGCTGCCAGTGGGTTGTAGCCGTTATCGGTTAGCTCCAAACTGCCCAGAAAACCCTGTAAGTATTCGATTAGCTCTAATTTTTGCCCTGCGCCCAGCGCTTCCACGGCCAGGGCACCAAAGGCAATCCCCACTGCCGCCAGTAAGGTGGTGAACACATACAAGCCCAGATGGGCCTCGATGTGATCGAAAAAACGTTGCCGTAATCTATACATTATCCTTGCCCCCGCCTACGGAGCAAAATGGCTGTCCTCCGCGGAAAATTACTATGCCCCTGGGACAAGGAATATGCTCAGCCCTGTAGCAACCGCCCGTATTGCCCGCCGCCGCCACTGACAAACCGGCCCTGCCCAGAGCGGGCCAAACAAATCACTTCTGCCAACCGCTCACCCACCACGCGGGCCAATTGTTCATAATCTGCTTCTGCGGCAGCCAGTTCGCTGCCAAATGCCATTACCATTTTCTTGAGGGTGGCTGCACCGATGCCGGGCACCATCGGCAATGGCACCCGGTGGTAATAAGGAGGCCGTCCGGTTGAGGCGGATCCTTTGGCCAGCGTTGCTATCCGATCCAAAACCCCCACTACCAATTTATCATCCCGACCGCACAGGCAATGTAGTTGGGGCGGGCTCCCGGTCAGCAACCGCTGGCAGTGCCGGCAATAGCTCCGGTAATATTTGCCCAGGCGCGGGTCGAGCCCGAAGTTGGCCAGAACGCCGCCTTTTTGCAAAGCTTCCCGCACTCCGGCAAATGACACGTCCTCCAGCCTGATCAGATTGTATTCCCGCCCCATGCTAAGCGGAGAGTGGGCATCCGAGTTACTCACAAACGTTAAATTGGCCAGTTCCGGCAGTCCATCCGCCAACTCGCTGTCGGCGCTCAATCCCAGTTCAACCGCCGGCACCCCCGCCGGAGCATCGGCATCCAACAATTGCCGTAGTCCATTCACCGCCGCATACATGCCGCGATGGGGGGTGAAGATGTGTGCCGGGATCAAGAATCCGCCCCAGAACAAGCTCGTTTGCCAGACCTCCGCCAAGGCAGCCCGGCAGTACTGGGAGCTGAGATGGATGTTGGATACTCTGGTTCGCAACCAATCTGTAAAGGCCTGTAATGCAGTAAGATCCGGCAAAAAGACCAAAGAGTGCATCGGTCGCCCCTGTGGTCCTTCCCTGGTCTCCACTTCCACCGCCGGCAAAAACAGCGTTCCGTCCCGCCACCGGAATCCACCGCCGCCAGGCACCGTCAACTCCCCGTTTGCTACGAGCCCGGCCAGTTCCTCTTGCAGCGCCGGCACGTGGCAATCCACTACTCCCACAACTTGCAGGCCTTTCCAGGCCGCGGCCGCCTTGATCCCATGTAATGTCAAGTCTGGGCTGGCAGAAATTTTCACCATTTGCCCCGCAGCGGTGGCACCGACGTGTACATGCAGGTCTGCCCGGATGAGTTTATTCATCGCCGCAACCGATAGAGGCACAAGGCAGCCAGGGTCTTGGCATCCCGCACCTGTCCTGCGACGGCCATCCGCTCCAACATTTCCAACGGCAACAAAACCGGCTCCAACAGTTCATCCGCCTCCGGCCTGGCCACACCCTTTTTCAAACCGGTAGCCAGAAAGACATGCAATAATTCATTCGCAAAGCCGGGGCTGGTGAAAAAACTGACCAGAGGCTCCAGTGATTGGGCCCGGTATCCGGTCTCTTCCGCCAATTCCCGGTTGGCGCAAGCCCGCGGATCCTCACCCATATCCAGTTTACCAGCCGGTACTTCCCATAAAACCTCCCCCGTGGCATGCCGATATTGCCGCACCAGCAAAACCTGTTCATCGTCTGTGATGGCCAAAATCGCCACCGCGCCAGGGTGTTCAACCACTTCCCGGAAGGAGCGGCGACCATCCGGTAACTCAACCTCATCCCTTCTGACATTAATGATCGGACCCTGGTAGACTAATTCGCTTGTGATCGGCTGCTCCCACAGTTCCCTCATCTGTTCTCCCTCCCATCAGGCTCACCCCTCCTTGCCCCTGGCATAATCTGTCTGCCATAAACGTAGCCTAGGGACGAGGGGGGAACGCTATGCGCACGCACTTGATTCTGTTTGCCGGCCGGGTACGGGATCTCCGCTGGCATTTGCAGATAATGGCCCCGGATGGACGGACCGTCAGGGAATATCTGCAAGCAAACCTGCTGCCACTGCACCGCCGGCGGCTGCCGCAGCAAAAAACAACGGATCCTGGTCCGGACTGCGCCCCATAGAACGCAGATTAATGTTTTTGGCAGCAAGTAATTTGAGCCCCGCACCACCGTCGGTCACTACTAAACGGTGATTAGAACACATCCTCAGTTGCTCACAGATACTCTGGTGCCATTCTTCCGGCACAGGCGGTACAGCCACAATTACCTGGGACAATGTGGCCTGCCCCAGCACAGTTTGGGAATGATGGCTGATTCCGCGATGCCGGGCCCGTTTGTCCGCCACGCTCATGCGCACTACTGCCACCGGTTGTCCGCCCAGGACATTTGCCGCATCCAAGTTCGCGGCTTGTTCCAAACCGCTGAATCCAAAGCGGCTGCCCATTCCTACCACACCTGGCCCCATCGCCACCACACAGGCATCAGCCCGTAAAGCGGATCGAGCTGCGAGTAGCGCGCTATGGAGATTGACCGCCTCTAAGTCGCCGCCAAAAGCATGCCCGATGGTAATTGTGCCGTCCAGCAGACCCGCTACCCGTAATTGCCTAACCAAGTTACTGAAGCCAAGCGGCAGGGCTCCCCCATCCGTCATCACATATACCAACCGGGATCGCGGTGCCAAAGCCCGAAAAGCAGCCGCCACAGCGCCCATTTGGCTGTGTAATTCACACACTACCACCGGCAACCCGTCCAACCCGGCCGCCATTCCGTTCCGGTGTGGACTATCATCCTCATCCACCGCCAGCGTCCTAATCTGCCACGGGGTATAGCGCAGTTTCATCAAATGGCCCGGCCCCTGCGACTGGGTCGGCACCCCCTTGATATGCATCACAAAATGTACGCCACCGGTGCCAAGGCCCAACCGCACAGCCGTCACGTTCAAAAGCACCCTGTCACCAGGATGGGCCGGGCCCGTCCAGGCGGGATAATTAATCGCTGTGGCGACACTCCCACCCAACGCGACGGTCAGTTCCTCCAGATCGGGGTAACGCTTTTTCACATCCTGCACCAGCGCCCATGCGGTATCAATCATGGTCCGTTCCCCTCAGCAAGACCTCTGCCAAGCGGGCACATTTTTTCAAATCAGTCAACCGCACCCGTTCGGCACTGGTATGATCGTTTTCCACTCCGATGCCCAGGTTCACCGCCTTTAAGCCGCGTCCGTTCAAAACATTGGTGTCGCTACCGCCTCCGCGACTTTGCAGGCGGGGAACCAGCCCGATCCGCCGCGCCGCCGCCATGGCCATCCGCACCACCCGGTCGCCCTCATCAAGTTTAAAACCCGGGTAGGCCAGCACTCGTTCCACATGGATGTGCCCCCCAAACCTTTGCGCCGCTTCGTGGCAGGCCTTTTCCATGGCAGTGACCTGGCTTTGCACTTTTTTCGCTTGTAAGCTGCGCGCCCCCGCCCAAAGTTGGGCCATGGCCGGTACGATGTTAATTCCGCTACCGCCGCTGACCAAACCGACATTTGCCGTGCTTTCTTCATCCAAACGCCCTAAACGCATGTTGTCGACCGCGTTCGCTAACATTTGAATGGCGCTGCGGCCTTTTTCCGGCTCAACTCCGCTATGGGCAGCCCGGCCGTGGAACGTCACTTGCAAATCAATTTCCCAGGGTGCTTGCACAATGATTGTTCCAACTGGGCCACCGCTGTCAAACACGAACCCATCTGCTGCGCGCAAGTCACTGAGATCTAAAGCGGCTGCTCCCAACAAGCCGATTTCCTCGGCCACTGTGAAAATAATCTGCACACCGTCAAGCGTCCAGCCATCTTCGTGTAAGGAACTCAGGCCCTCCAGAATAGCGGTGATACCCGCTTTGTCATCGGCCCCCAAAATCGTTCCACCCTGCGCGGTAATCATGTCGTCCATTAACTGCGGTCGCAGGCCAATTGTTGGTTGCACTGTATCCATGTGTGCCATTAACACCCGCCGTACCCTGTCCCCGGCCCGGGCATGCAAGTTGCCGCTGTTACCCTCCACCACGGCAGCGGCTCCATCCTCCCAGACCGTTAAGCCTAGCCCCTGTAAACGGTTTTGCAAGTAATCACACAATGGGCGTTCGGCCCGGGAAGGACTGTTGGTCAGTGCCAGCTCCCAAAATGTCTTCTTAATGCGTTCTTCCCTGATCACAATATCCCCTCCTGCCCAAAGGATAGTATTTACCATCGGGCAGGACAAATTAAGAGGGAGCCCGCTTTGGGCTCCCCCGCACGATCGCTTGACTATCCCAGATTTACTCCACGCAAGCAGCGCCGCGCCGCAAAGCCTCCAGGTTTGTATCCAAGAGGTGTTTGTGCCTGGCGGGCATCTTCTTGGCAAGAGCTTCCTCAACTCTTTCCATTGGTACCGCACCTGTCGCCTTAGCCACAGCGCCCAGCATCACCATGTTGGCAACCCGGGAGTTGCCCAATTCGTTGGCGATTTCGTTTGCCGGCACTTTGAAAACCTTTACATCGTCACGCCCAGGATCAGCCGTCACCAAGGAACTGTTAATCAAGAGACAGCCGCCCGGTACCACAGTGGGGGCGAACTTGTCAAGTGATGGAGCGTTCATGACCACCGCACAGGTGGGCTCAGTTACCACCGGGGAAGCCACCGGCTGATCGGAAACCACAACAGAGCAGTTGGCGGTGCCACCGCGCATCTCAGGGCCGTAGGAAGGCATCCAGGAAACGTGCTTGCCATCAAACATACCGGCATAACTCATTAACTGGCCCATGAGCATGACACCCTGACCACCGAAACCGGCCATGATAAACTCGTGGGTCATTTTGATGCCTCCTCTCCGCCCTTGAACTCGCCGAGCTGATAATATTTCAACTGGTGTTCCTTGATATACTCAATCGATTCCTTCGGGTGCATACCCCAGTTGGTCGGGCAGTTGGAAATCAACTCAACCATGGAAAAACCGCGATTATCTAACTGGTACTGGAAGGCCTTCTTAATATACCGTTTGGCGCGGGCGATCCCGGCTGCGTTATGCAGGGTACCGCGGGCCAAATAGTTGTCGCCTTCCAACTGCGCCAGCATCTCGGTCATCCGGATGGGATAACCGATGTGTTCTGCCGAACGCCCGAACGGGCTGGTAGTGGTCTTTTGACCGATCTGCGTAGTCGGAGCCATCTGCCCACCGGTCATACCATAAATACCGTTATTGATAAAGATGACGGAGATCTTCTCGTTCCGCATCGCGGCGTGCACGATCTCAGCGGTACCAATGGAAGCCAAGTCGCCGTCACCCTGGTATGTGTACACAAACTTGTCCGGATGGACCCGCTTAATTCCGGTCGCCACTGCCGGAGCACGGCCGTGGGCCGCCTGCTGCCAATCGGTGTTGATATAGTTGTAAGCCAATACGGAACAACCAACCGGGGAGACGCCGATGCCGATTTCACGAATCCCCAGTTCATCGATTACCTCGGCCACCAGACGGTGGGCAACACCGTGCAAACAACCGGGGCAATAGTGGGTTCTTACGTCCCGCAAACTTTTAGGACGATCAAAGACTACTGTCATTTCGCAGCACCTCCCCCGTTGAGAATCTCTTCGATCTTTTCATAGACCTCTGCCGGGGAGTGAATGACGCCACCACAACGACCAAAGTGGTAGACTGGAGTTTCACCAGCCGCCAACTTCACATCCTCAATCAACTGGCCCATACTCATCTCCACTGTCAGGAAAGCCTTGGCCTGATTGGCCAGGTCTTTGATCACTTCGTACGGGAAGGGCCAGACTGTCTGCGGTCTTACTAAACCGACTTTATAGCCGTTCTCGCGCGCCTTGCTCATGGCGTTCAAAGCGATCCGAGCGCTGGAGCCATAGGCCACCAAAATCAAATCTGCATCTTCTGTGTCGAGGGTCTCGTAGCGCAGCATTTCTTTTGTAATTTTGTCATACTTTTCCTGAATGCGCCAGTTGATCTCCTCCATGGCTTCCGCGTTAAGGTCCATTGATGTGACAATGTTCCGCTCTGCGCGGTCACCCATACCAACCGTAGCCCATGGTTTTTCGGTGTTCGGCCGATCTTCACCATCCGGGAAAACGACCGGTTCCATCATTTGGCCAATCAGACCATCGGCCAGAATCATGACGGGGTTGCGATACTTATCGGCCACATCAAAGGCCTCGATGGTCATATCAACCATTTCCTGCACCGACTGGGGAGCAAAGACGATTAGGTGATAATCACCATGGCCCCCGCCTTTGGTAGCCTGGAAATAGTCCGACTGAGCCGGCTGGATGGTACCCAGGCCGGGGCCTCCCCGGACCATGTTCACAATCACGCACGGCAATTCTGCCGCGGCGATATAGGAAATACCCTCCATCTTGAGGCTGATTCCAGGGCTGGAGGAGGATGTCATCACGCGGGCTCCGGCGCCAGAAGCACCGTAGACCATGTTGATAGCTGCCACCTCGCTCTCGGCCTGGAGAAAGACACCTCCCACTTCGTGCAAACGGCGTGACATGTATTCAGGGACTTCGCTTTGTGGGGTAATCGGGTAACCGAAGAAGAAACGGCACCCCCCGCGGATCGCCGCCTCAGCGACCGCCTCATTCCCCTTCATAAGGATCGTTTCGCCCATACCTCTGGTTCCCTCCTTTTGCATGGCCTTATTTCTCAACCGTTATGACGACGTCCGGACAAACCCGTGCACAAGTGGCGCAAGCCGTGCACTTGTCCATTTCTTCCACAGTTGCCGGGTGATAACCCTGCTTGTTAATCCGGTCCGCCATAAAAATTATTTTTTGCGGGCAGACCATCGTGCAGAGCTCACAGCCCTTGCATCGTTCTTCGTTGAACAACACCTTGGCCATCCATGCAACCCTCCTTACATGTAAGTTTCTACGGTGTCAGGCCTTGACAAAATCCCTTTGCCACCACCTCCCCCGGCACCCACGTGCAAGTGTCCTCGCCCTACTCCCATTCTTCCAGGCGCATCGGGGTAGTGCGTTTCCAATATTCATCCGGCTGTTCCCACGGTGCCAGCATATGTCTGGAAATCGACAATAGCGGCGTGGGGAAACTGTCTGCGTCGATTTGCGCGACTACTTCCTTTAGGGCGCCGGAGAAAACCACTGGTAGACCTGACTCCCGGCCCACCGCGGCCACCTTCTCATAACCATCAAGCACCTCCGCCGGCGTCGTCAGACCGCAGACGTGGGTATTGTTGACAATACCAGTGATCTTGACGCGGGAAGCCGCCTCGATACGGCCCATGCTCTCCAGCATGGTGTCTGGGGTCCGTGTAAATGGCCGCCGGGCATTCAATACGATCAAAATGTCATGATCGCCTTCCGGCAGGGATTTCCGTATCGTACCAAGCACACGGGCGCCAGTAGGGTCACCACCCACATCGATAATCACGCAGCGTTCCCTGTCATCCAACGAACCGGCAATTCTGGGTGGCATCACCGGCAAATCGGCCATAGCAAGCCCACCCTCAGGCGAAACCACGTCCACACCCTCTTGCTCCAGGGGTTGACGAGCTTCACGGCTGCGGAAATACGGGGTGACCAAATCCAAGTCAATCAAAGTGACCTTCTCGCCCAGGCGCCGCCGCCGCAAAGCGTAATTGATTGCAATCTCTGTTTTCCCGCTGCCGTAGGCACCTACAAACACGATGACACGCTTGTTATCGACTATCACGGTACCTCTCCTTTGCCGCGTAGTCTACAGCAACCACTCATGCGGTGTATTCTCTTGGTGCTTCCTCTCCGCGCAAGACGCGCAGGGCACCCTCCACCAGGGCCCGCATTTCATCTTCTCCAGGATAAACCATCACGCGCGCGAATGATTCCACTCGCTTGCGGATCCAACCGACGAAGCGCTCCGAATACGCAAGGCCACCGGTCAACACGATCGCATCCACGTCACCAGCAACCACGGCCACTAGGGCCCCGATTTCCTTTGCCACCTGATAGGCCATAGCCTCCAATATTTCCGCAGCTTCTTTGTCTCCGGTATCGATTCTTTTTTCAATCTCTCGCACGTCGTTTGTGCCCAGGTAAGCCACCAGCCCGCCTCTTCCGACGGCACGCCGATACATCTCATCCATGGTGTATTGGCCGGAAAAACACAGCTTAATTAAATCTCCCACCGGTAACGTGCCGGCCCGTTCCGGGCTGAGCGGACCTTCCCCGTCCAGGCCGTTGTTGACGTCTATCACGCGCCCGCGCACATGCACACCGACGCTGATGCCGCCGCCCATATGGGCGACAATCAAATTGATTTGATCATATTTTGTGCCAAGGTCACGCGCTGCCACGCGCGCCACAGCCTTCTGGTTCAGGGCATGGAAAACACTGCGTCTGGGCAATTCGGGAAGGCCGGAATAACGAGCGAGCGGCTGTAGTTCATCAACTGCCACAGGATCTACGATGAAAGCCGGAATCGCCAAGGGTCCTGCGATCGCATTCGCCAAGCTAGCACCCAGATTGGACGCATGGCGGCCGTAACGGCTCTCCTTCAAATCAGCGATCATTTCATCATTGACGCTATATGTTCCGCCGGCGATTGGTTTCAAAGCTCCGCCGCGGGCGACCACCGCAGCTATCTGTTGAACGGAAAACCCTTCCTCTTTCAACCAATCCTCAATCAGTTGCTGCCGAAAATCCAATTGGTCCATGATCGTAGCGAATACCGCTAGTTCTTCGCTGCTATGCCGGATCGTCTTTTCCAGGAAAGGTTCTTCTCCTTTGAAGATAGCCACTTTGGTGGATGTGGATCCTGGGTTGATGACTAATACAAATAGGTCTTTCACTGTGTCCCCTCCCTAGCAAGAGCCTCGATGAATAGTCCGTCTATCTGGCAGATATGTTCTTTTTAGTTTCGCTATCCGGGCGATGCGTTCCTCCGCCATCATGTTGGCGGCTTGCACAGTTGAAATCCCCTCCCGTTCAGAAGTCTCCAGAACCTGCATGATTTTGCCGTAAATCAGTTCCACCCTTTTGAAAGCCACATCCCGGTTATAACCGTCGGGTTCCAATTCTCCGGCCACATTTATCGCACCGCCGCCGTTAATCACGAAGTCCGGGGCGTAGATGATTCCTTTTGCCCGCAGCACATCGCCATGCTGCAACTCAACCAGCTGGTTATTGGCAGAACCAGCCACCACGCGGCACTTGAGCTGGGAGACGGTATCATCGTTCAATGTCCCCCCCAAGGCGCAGGGCGCGTAGAAATCGCAATCCACACCGTAGATCTCGTCCGGGTCCACAGCCCGGGCCCCATAATTCTGTACGATCTCTTGCACCCGTTCCGGGTCGATATCCGTTACCACCAGCTGCGCCCCTTCTTCAGCCAGCCGTTTGACTAAATTCTTACCGACATGACCCAGGCCTTGCACAGCAACGGTCCGGCCCTGCAATGATTCCTCTCCCCAGGCAAATTGCGCGCAGGCTTGCATGCCCCGGTAAACACCAAACGCCGTGACAGGTGAGGGATCACCGCTTTTCTCCAACAACCCCACTACATGAGGCGTTTCCATTCTTATCAGTCCCATATCCTCCGGCCCGATGCCCACATCTTCCGCAGTCAGGTACCGACCGCCTAAAGAGTGCACGAAACGCCCAAAGCTGCGCAACAGTTCCTCCGTTTTCTCGGTCCGCGCATCACCGATAATGACAGACTTACCACCACCCAAGTTCAAGCCCATCGCGGCGTTCTTGTATGTCATACCGCGCGAAAGCCGCAACACATCATAAAGGGCATCAGCTTCTGATTGGTAAGGCCACATACGCGCCCCACCCAGGGCCGGTCCGAGCGTGGTATCGTGAATTGCGATTATCGCTCGCAAACCGGACGGCGCATCGTAACAGAAAATTACTTGCTCATGCCCTTGTGTTGTCATTTTTTCAAAAATCTCCATACACTGAAACCCCCTTATTGAGAAGTTGACTTGCAAAATAAGTAGGATAAAATTGCAATATGAAACAGCCGTCAAGTGCCGCAACGGGAGCTTGAGGCCGTAAATACCAGTCTCTGGTAATGGTCGCCATCACTCACCATTACCAGGTGGGGGCTTCCAAACCCACTAATTCTCCACCGCACCATCTTTCCCTCCTTGCGAAGTCGAATTTTCACCTTCGGGCAAAGCTCTCATTTTTTCTCCGTTGCCACCCCAGGCATCAATCATTGCCAAAAAAGAGTTATTGCGCACTGCCACGCTAAATGAATGTTTTTCACAATACAGATTAAAAACGAGCAGCGATATGGCCAAGACACCGATTAGGACCGGAGTCATGCTCACCACCGCCGCCAAGCCGATCCCAGCCCCAACCGCGTTTGCTCCACAATCTCCCAACATAGCGCGGCGCGCCAGGTCATACGGCAAAAACGCCAGCAAAGCACCACAAAGCGGCGCCAAAAACCCAAGGTTGTCCATATCACCAAGTAATAGCAAAATACAAAATATCAGTGCCACTTTTAGGCAGCGGCCTGGGCGGAGGTCAAGCAAGTTACAAGTGTTTGCAAAAAGAGCGATTACCGCTGCGGCCGGAATAAGTGTCACCAATGACAGCGGTAAAGCCAATGCCGCCCCGATACCCAGTAGACCACCGCCCAGCATTTTTAAAGTGCCGCTGCTGATTTCGCCGGCGCGCAAATAGCCCAAATGACCCCGCCAGCCCCGCGGACCATTTAGGCCAATCCAATCGTCCAAGAGACCCAGGAGGGCAAATCCGAGGAACACAAACAAAAAAACCCCGGTCAGGGGATGCCCGGCCATTCCGGTGAGTGCGATCACGCTCACAGTAGCGAACACAATCGCCAATCCACCGGCAGTGGGAATCAACTCACCGCAATAGTTTTTTCGCTCTGCCCCACCCTTTTGCAAAGCCTGCAGGACAGGCGGCAACAATAACTGTCCAACCGCCCACGCCAATGCCCCACCTATGATAGCTTGACCAATGCTACTGCCGGCCCATAATATAACATTAAACAAACCTTTTTTTTCCCCCTTTGCGGCGCCCAAACCACTGCCAACGGTCCCGCAGGGCCACCAAGACATCCAGCAACTGTCGCAAGCGATGGTAGTAGCCTGCTAAAGTCTTACCTGTCACAATCCCGTCCGGGGGTCTGCCCAAATCCACTTCCAGCACCCGTCCACCACATTTAATCGCATCAAAGATCATGCCCACCTCTACGCCGAAACCCTCTGCCAGCGGCAAGCTTGCCAATAGCTCCCGGCGCACGGCCCTTTGTCCGGAAAGAGGCTCTGTGATTGGGATGCCAAGTTGGGTTTGCACCGCCCAGCGGGCCAATCCGCGCACAATCCCCAAACCACCGCCCGCTCCCGTACGGTCAAAACGGGCGATCGTCAAGTCGGCAATATCACTTTTGACCGCGTCGGCCAACGGCACCAATCTGGCCGCTGCCCGGCCCAAATCGCCGTCCACCAATAACACCACGTCCCCTGTCAAGTGAGGTAGGCCGGCCCTGATAGCCGCCCCTTTCCCCCGGTTGACGGGCAGGCTGATTACCTGCGCACCAGCGGATTGAGCCAAAATGGCCGTGTCATCTGCCGAACCGTCATCTACCACCAGCACCTGCTGGCAAACTTCCAGTAAAGCACCAACTGTAGCGGCGATCCGTGCTTGTTCATTGAAAGCCGGGATCAACGCGCACAGTTTCATTCAGCATCACCACCCAAACACGGTATGATCCCATCGTCCGCTCCGCGGCCATAGCCGAAACTACCATTGGCCCCGGCTAGACTTAACACGACCGCCAGTTCGCCACCCGGGCAATCCAAATGGTTGACCGTGCTGATACCAAAGGAGCGAAAAAACGCCAACCCATTCCCGTCCGTGCCAAGCGGTTCCGCTGCCACCAGTTGGCATCCCTGCCTCTGCAAAGCTGTGATCGCAGAATGTAATAATTCCTGTCCTGCTGCCGGCCAGGGACCGACGAATAGGACCGCCACCGGGCACGGACCGCTTGTCCCGGCCGCGCTTGTTTCCTCCAAAACACCCAAGACACCCGCTCGGGCTAAATTCTGCAGCAAATCAGTCTGGCCATCGTTCAGGCAAGCATATAACCCGGTAGCCAACGCCTCCCCGGCCGATAGTGCCTGCGACCCCCAAACGGGTCTATCCCAACCCGGGGGATCAGCGTTTGTCGGTAGCACGGCCGAGAATTGGACCACTGCCAGCACCTGTGCCCCAGCTTGTTTCAACGTCCCGACCAGTGCCCGTTGTATTTGGCTGTCAGTTTGCACGATTGCAACCCGATAACCCTGCAAGCGATCGCTGGCCAGATATTCGTTCACAGCCTGGGCAAATGTGTCTGCAGCACTGGCGCGCAAATTGGCCCTACGTAACTCGTTGCGCAGGTTTGCCAGCTCCCCTTGCAAAAGGACGAAATCCGCTTCCAGGGAACTGATCAATGCCTCCTGCCGTTGCACCAGGGTACCATCATTGGCCAAGGACATGCCCACTAACAGCCCGATTCCGAGCGCCATGAATATAGCCGCAAACGAGATGATCAAATAGCGCTGATTCAACCCCACCCCTGCACCCCCGTCAATACCCAAATACCAAACGGCATTTCATCCATAGCAACCGCAGGATCAGTCGGCTCCATGGGGCCACGCACATCACTATGGTTATGGGCAGCATTGCCGCGGCCACTAAAGGTAGAAACTGTCTGGCGCGCAGACGCCCTTCCCAAAGCCGACTAACGCCCTTGGCATCGACTAATTTCGGACCCACTCGCATCCGTACCAGCAGGGTGCTGGCCATACCGGGACGGCCCTTCTCAAGAAAATCAATCATATTGGAATGCAAGCCTACCCCAACAATCAAATCAGCAGCGAGTTGGTGCGCCGTCAACAGAGCAACATCTTCGCTTGTCCCTAAAGACCGGACCAATCCAAACCCAAGGCCCAGGGCTTGCAACCGGGCCGCCCCGGGCGCACGACCATCAACATAAGCGTGCACGATTAAGTCGCGCGCCTGCCGCAAAGCCGCGTCTGTCACGCTATCCATATCGCCGATTATCATATCTGGCTTATAGCCCAGCTCCAATAAGGCGTCCGCCCCGCCATCCACCCCGATCAAAACTGGTTGCATGGCGTCCATATAACCCCTGATAGCAAACAGGTCAGTGCGATACCCGGGGCCGCGGGCAATCACCAAAACGTGTTTGCCCGCCAGTTTGGTCTTTAACGGTGGCAGCGCCAGGTCATCCACTAATAGTGATTTTTCGCGCTGAACAAACGCCAGCGTGTTATCGACAAATATGTTCAACTGCCTGCCCAGGGCAGCCATGGTCTTTATTTGATGTTTTGCCATTTGTTCTTGAGTCAACAGCTCTCCCTGCGCCAAAACGCGCTCGTCACCAGCGCGATACACTCGCCCGGCGCAGATCTTGATCCGCTCACCGTCGTGCAGATCGAAAACAGCTGCGCCGCAACTATGCCAAACAGGCAAACCGCATTGCAAGAACACTTGCGGGCCAGTATTTGGATACTGGGAACTAAAACAAGGGGCGGCATTCAAAACGGCCCGTGCGCCACGCGCCACTAAGGACCAAGCGGCCACGCCGTCAATGCCTTCGTGATCGATTACGGCGATGTCACCGGCTTTCAGGCGAATCGCCAATTCTTTCGTACGACGTCCCAACCGAGCAATTCCGGTAATCACCAGCACTCACCCCAACCCTAGCTTGGTGCCCTTCTCCATCCCACATACGGACAAAAGTAACAGTTTAAGGTTTTTTCGGCCGAACAGTTTTTGTCAGCTGCGACAGCCCATTTAGCCCCAATCGCATCCCGGCTGACTCGCCGCCGTTTTGGTATCTGCATTTTTGCCAGTCTGCACAATCAGTGACAATATTTTATGTCTACCAACCTACATACCGACCTGCTGCAGAGGAGAGTTTACCTGTGCAAGGGTTCAGTCCGGATCAGAATCCATCACATTTAGAAAAAAATCCAACCAAAGCGTGGTGCATGTGCTATGAATTCAAAACCATGCCGGAAACCGTTCGGTCTATTGTTGATTGCCGTTGTGCTCTTGCTCACGGTCAGTACACCGTTGCAAGGTATTATCATGTTTCCCGATCATATCAGATTATCACAGGGACAATTGCAGGAAATTAAGCCTGCATTGCCCTTCACAACTTATGTCAAATCGGCTCAAGAAGGCATTTTGGAAGTCCAGGGACGCGACCTGTCCAATGGCTGGAAAATCGTGCCTGGCGCTCCTCTTACTGTCACCCCGCATCAAGTCGGCAGTACAGTGTTGGAAATGCGACTGTTTGGCTTTATCCCCTGGCGGCGCGTGGTAGTTGATGTGGTACCACGCATCAATGTTGTGCCGGGAGGACATTCGATTGGAGTGTTAGTGAGATCGTCTGGGTTACTGGTGGTAGGTTACGCTGATCTTGCCACAGAGTCGGGCACTGTGGCCAGTCCCAGCCGCCAGGCCGGCATCAAACAAGGCGATCTGATTTTGCGTGCCAATGGACAAATTCTCATCACAATTGAGCAGCTGACCAGTATCGTGCAACATTCCGGGCATAAGCAAAACCCAGTCCGCCTCACAATCCAACGCGCAGGCCGCCAACTACATTTGCAAGTCAAGCCGGTCCAGGGTCAGGACGATATTTTCCGCCTTGGTCTGTATGTGAAAGATGGTTCGGCCGGTGTCGGCACTCTGACATTCTACGACCCCGAAACCAAGACATATGCTGCCCTCGGCCATCCGATCGTGGGCGAACAATCTGAAGAGCCCTTGCCAGTGCGCTCAGGTCGAATTGTAAAGGCTTCCATCTCTGGAATCCAGGAAGGTGTGGCAGGGGTGCCTGGGGAAAAAATCGGGGTTTTCAAAGCCCAAACAGAGTTCTCCGGGACAATTGAACAGAATACCATCTTTGGCATCAGCGGGCACTTGCAAGAACGTCCCAGGGAGCATTGCATCGCCCATCCGGTGCCGATCGCGCTCGCTACCGAGGTGCACACTGGACCGGCGGAAATTATCACTGTTCTGCAGGGAGATCGTCCAGAGCGTTATGCCGTGGAAATCAGCCGCGTTTATCAGCAGCAGCAGCCGGCCGGCAAAGGTTTGATTATCAAAGTAACAGATGAACGTCTGTTGCAAAAAGCAGGTGGGATCGTGCAAGGGATGAGCGGCAGTCCGATCATCCAGGATGGGCGCCTGGTGGGTGCGGTGACACATGTTATGGTAAACGATCCGACACGTGGTTATGGAGTTTTCATTGAATGGATGGTTAGGGAATGCGGACTTTGGCAGGATAATATTTTTGGGGAGGGGGCAGCTGCCTCCTAGCGGATATAATTACCACATGGGCGTTTTTAGTCGAATTGCGGAGAAAAATGGGTGATTTTGCGAAATGTACGGCAATTGCTCCAAAAGGAAAACCTTCTTGGCGCGTCGAAACTCACTACTCACCCAGTGACAAGGAGGTTTTTGTTTAATGGCAGATGAAATCATTCGTATTATGATCGCGGATGACAACCGCGAGTTTTGCGAGTTACTCAAAGACCACTTCAATTCTCAACCCCAGTGCCAAGTCAGCGCCGTGGCGTTTAACGGTCTGGAGGTCATTCAGTATCTGGCCAAGGAAAGACCAGATCAAATTCCGGATGTCATCTTGCTCGACATAATTATGCCTCATTTGGATGGCATCGGCGTTTTGGAAAGGTTGAACGCAATGGAACTGCCTCGCCGGCCCAAGGTGATTATGCTGACCGCTTTCGGCCAAGAATCGTTCACGCAAAAAGTTTTGCATCTCGGCGCGGACTATTATATTCTAAAACCATTCAATTTGGATGTCCTGGCAGAACGGGTCCGCTTGGTGGCAAAGGGGCAAGTAACGGCACAGCGCCCGGCTATGCCGCGCACGCGCAACATAGACGTGGAGGTCACAAACGCCATTCATGAAATCGGCATCCCCGCCCATATTAAAGGCTATATTTATCTGCGCGACGCCATCATCATGGTTATCAACCGGGTGGATTTGCTGGGAGCGATCACAAAAGAGTTGTATCCGTCGGTGGCCAAAAAGCACCACACCACTCCCAGCCGAGTCGAGCGGGCAATCCGGCATGCCATTGAGGTGGCTTGGAACCGGGGCAATATGGAAGTGATCAACGCTTTATTCGGATACACTATCAGCCGCGAACGCGGCAAACCGACCAATTCCGAATTCATTGCCATGGTAGCGGACAAGTTGCGCTTGGAAAGCAAGGCTTCTTAATAGGGAAGGGACGGCTGGGCAGGCCGTCCCTTTTCATCTTTGCATAATCCGGCGGGCGTGTTCCCGGCCCGTTTCCGCATCGCCACCCAACATGCGGGCTAATTCCTCCACCCGCTCATCCCAATCCAGGCACCGGACCTGTGTCTGTGAGCGCCCGCCCAGGTTTTCTTTACTGATTAAATACTGCCGGTCGGCGCAGGCGGCAATTTGTGCCAAATGGGTAACACATAGCACTTGCCGCTCAGCCGCCAAGCGCGCCAGCCGTTCACCCACTGCAGTAGCAGTACGGCCGCCGATGCCGGCGTCTATTTCATCAAATATCAGCGTCGACACCCCGCCGCTACCGGTTAAAACGGTCTTAAGCGCCAGCATGACACGGGACAATTCTCCCCCGGAGGCCACGCGCGCCAACTGTTTGGGAGGTTCACCGGGGTTGGCAGACAGCAAAAATTCACTGTTATCCAACCCGTGCCAGGAGCCTTTTTGCGGGCCTTCACCGATGTCAATGCCGTCCGGGTCCAATTCCCCTTGAATCACCACTTGAAACCGCGCTTCCCCCATCCCTAGTTCCGCCAGTTCCCGATCAACCAATTTCTCTAAGTCCCGGGCCGCTTGTTTGCGCAACATCCGCAACCGACAACCGCTGTCCGCCAATGCTTTTTCGATTCCACTCAATTCAGTCTGCAAAGCCTGGGCAGTTTCGGCACTGCTTGCCAGCCGTTCCGCTTCTTGCCTGGCGCGGGCGGCAAAGGCGAGGATTTCCGTCACATCGTTCCCATACTTCCGCTTCAAGCGGCGGATAGTCTCCAAACGTTGCTCAACCGCCGCCAGCCTTTCCGGGTCTACGGCCACGGTCTCCCAATACGTGCGCAATTCTCGCCCGACCTCTTCCAGTTGTGTCAGGGCCCCCTGCAAATCCTTCTCCAACCTGGACAGAGTAGGATCGATCGCCACTCCCGTCACTAGCCTTTGCAAAGCCAGCCCTGTCAATCCGGCCGCCGCTTGTTCCCCTCCATAGACAAACTCGTACGCGGCTGCCACAGCATTGGCCAGTTCTTCAGCATTGGCCAAAATGCGTGCCTCAGTGAGCAAGTCTTCCTCCTCTTGCGGGTAAAGCCTAGCCTGTTCAATCTCCTCATATTGGAATTTCAACAGGTCAAGCTGCCGGGCACGTTCTTGCTCATTCCCGGCCAGTTGCCTCAACTCTGACCGGCACTGCTCCCGGCGCCGCCAGTAATCCGCAAACTCCTCCCGTACAGCTATTAATTCCGCACCGCCGAATTCGTCCAACAAGGCCCGCTGCACATTACGCTGCAGAAGCGATTGCTGCTCATGTTGCCCATGGATATCGACCAGGTGAGAACTCAACTCGCGCACCATGGCAGCCGTCACCAGACTGCCGTTCACCCGGCATTGGCTGCGCCCGTTGGCGTGGATCTCACGGGTAAATAACAGCTCCTCGCCTGTCGGCAGTCCCATACGGGTCAGCGCGGCCAATAAGTCCGGGTGGTCCACCCCGACAAACAGCGCCTGCACAGTGGCGGTTTCACAGCCGGTGCGAACGGAATCAGCTGAACTGCGACCGCCCAATACCACTTCAACCGCGTCGATAATGATGGACTTGCCGGCGCCGGTTTCCCCCGTTAAAACATTCAAGCCGGGGCCCAGTTCCAGCTCCACTTGTTCAATTAAAGCAAAATTGCGAATTTGTAACCTGCACAGCATGTTAGCACCCCTAACGTGCCATCTCCTGCAAACGCTGCATGACCACGGCAGTGGCATCCACCGGCTTCACAACCACCAGAACGGTGTTATCTCCGGCCACCGTCCCAATCACCTCTGGCCAGTATAGCCTGTCAATCGCTTCCGCCACCCCGGGAGCGGTTGCTGACAGACACCGCACCACGATTAGGTTGCCGCTGGCGTCCATTCCCACCACCGACTCCCGGAACAATCGCCGCAGGCGGCTGACGTGTTGACCGGATCCATGCTCCTCCGGCAGGGCATACCGGTAACGCCCATCACCGGAGGACACCTTAATCAATCGCAATTCCTTGATATCACGCGAAACGGTGGCTTGGGTGACGTCAATCCCTTGTTCCCGGAGGCGTTCTGCCAATTGTTCCTGAGTCTCCGTGACGGTGTTTCTGATTACCTCTAAAATTTTCATCTGTCGGCGCATTTTCACGGTCATTGCACCCCGCCTCCCATCTAAATCACGTCTCCATCACGCGGCCACTCCCGCATCTTCATTTTGCGGCGCAAGACATCATAGAAACTCCAGCCCGGTCGCCGGATCAGGCGGGTCACAGTGGACGCCCGTCCAATCACTACCTGGTCCCCTGCCGTCAGGTGATAGCCACGCTGTCCATCCACTGTCAACATGGCCCTTTTTTGATTGCTGGCCAAACATAAAGTGAGTTTCTCCTGGCATGAGATCAACACCGACCGGGACGATAGGGTGTGCGGACAGATCGGCGTGATAATGATTACATCCTGGGTCGGATTGACGATCGGCCCTCCTGCAGAAAGGGAATAGGCAGTGGAGCCAGTCGGTGTAGCCACCACCAGGCCATCGGCTGGATAGGTGTCAAGATATGTGCCCGCCACATGGGCCTGAAGCCGCACTAAGCGGGCCAATGGACCCTTTGTCACCACCACGTCGTTCAATGCCAAAAAGGAAACGGAGCTCGCGTCCTCCCGGATTACCGTCGCCTCCAGCATCATCCGTTCATCGATCCAATATTGCCCAGCCAGCAAATCGGGCAGGGCAGCCAGTAGCTCACCGCTTTCCAATTCGCTCAGAAAGCCCAACCCACCAGCGTTCACAGGCAAAATCGGCACCCCGGCCGGAATGAGAGAAGTGACGGCATTCAGCAATGTGCCATCCCCACCCAGCACGATTACCAGTTCCACCGCTGCCTGCCATTTATCTTTCGGTAATCCCTCATCCAGGCCCAAAGCCTCAGCCGTTTCATCCCGCAACAAAGCTTGATGCCCAGTGGCACGTAACTCCTGCAGCAATGCGGGCAGGATCAGGCGCACCTGCTCTTTATCCAGATTGGCGATGATACCGACTTTGCTCACAAAATGTACCCCCTCCACACAGCAAACACCGTCACCGCTATCCCGATCGCGAAGCCGGCCAAAAACACCCAGGGGAAGCGGCGTCGCCCCCCGAAGGAATGAACGGTCAGCTTGATCACTCTAATTTTGCCGGCTTCCGGATCCACCAGGAGAACGCCGTCCGGCTGAAAAGCACACACAATTTCCATCAGCCTACGCCGCACTAACGCAGCGGTCAACCGCCAGCCTTCCCCCCGGCGCAGGACAACTGCAAACCATTGCCCATCCCGCTCAACCGCTAAATCGCAGCCGACGCGCGTTTCGCTCAAGCGACCATCCACATCCACCTGCACAGGGACTTCCAAATGGTGGCCCACTAATTGATAGCCCTTTTCCTCCAGCAGATGCACGGCACTCATTTGGCGGCGGCCAAGCTCGCGCTTTCCCTGTTCTAGGCGCGAGCTACCCTTTTGAAACCACAGGAGGGCAATTAAACCGACGGCCAGCAGGATCATGATGTCCGCTAATCGCACCTCATCCACATCCCGCACTATTATTCCCCAACTATCCAGCCGTTTCCTCTTACTCCAGGATCCTGTGCGCGGCGGCTACAGTTTGCGCCACGCGTTCTTCCCAATCGGGCACAGGTGCGCTGCCGGACATGGGGCGGGCGTGCACCCAGAATTCAATGTTCCCCTCTGGGCCCCGCAAAGATGAAAAATGGCAAGCAACCACTTGTAAACCGGTATTTTCGGCAGCCGCAATCACGTTCCGTAACACAGCCCGGTGCACAGCCGGATCACGCACCACCCCGCGCTTTCCAACCCGTTCCGGTCCCGCTTCAAATTGCGGTTTGACGAGTGCCAAAAGATCTGCATCTACTTTCATGACCTGTACTAAGGCGGGAAACACTTTTGTGAGTGAAATAAAGGAAACGTCGACCGTTACCAGGTCGACGCGCTCCGGCAGGTCGGCCGGTTGCAAATGTCTGATGTTTGTCCGCTCCATCACCTGCACCCGCTCATCCTGGCGCAGCTGCCAAGCCAGTTGCCCGTAACCAACGTCCACCGCATAAACCCGTATTGCTCCTCGCTGCAAAAGACAATCCGTAAAACCGCCAGTGGAGGCACCGGCATCTAAACACACTCGTCCAGTTGGGTCCACACCAAAATAATCCAGCGCCCCGGCCAGTTTCCACCCACCCCGGCTAACGAAAGCCGCTTTGCGCGGTTTGACAGTAATCTCCACCCCGGGCTCAAACCGTTGCCCGGCTTTGTGGACCGGTTCTCCGGCCACAATGACTTCGCCCGCCATGATGGCGGCCTGAGCCCGGTGGCGGCTCGGGAAAAGCCCCCTTTCTACCAGTAGGGTATCCAACCGCACCCCCCGCATTAGGCCCGCCGCTCCCGCACTCTATCCTGAAGTAGTTCTTGAGCCTTAGCGGCGATCCCTTGGCTGTCGATCCCCACCGCCCGCCGCAACTCCATTTGCGAGCCGTGGGGCACAAATTCATCCGGCAAAGCGAGGCAAGCCACCCGGGCCGCCACGCCATGCCTGGCTAAAGTCTCCAAAACGGCGCTGCCAAATCCGGCCTGGCCCGCGCCATCTTCCACCGTCAATAGATTTCCGGTACCGCGAGCCAGCTCCAGCAACAGGTTTTCATCTAAAGGCTTAACCCAGCGCGCGTTCACGACACTGGCACTGATTCCCTGTCGCCGCAGCTGCTCGGACGCTTCCAGGGCGGCAGCCACCGGTTGTCCTAAAGCAATGATTGCCAGATCGGATCCAGAACGCAACAAAACCGCTTTTCCCACTGGCAACGCGTGCGCGCCACCCTCTAAAGGCACCCCGACCCCAGGCCCACGCGGGTAGCGGATGGCCACCGGCCCGTCCAGGGCCAATGCGGTGGCGAGCATGTGTCGCAGTTCATTCTCGTCCGCCGGTGCCATTAAGCACATATTGGGGATATGGCGCAGGTAGGGAATGTCAAAGGCACCCTGGTGCGTTTCACCATCCTGTCCCACCAGCCCGGCCCTATCGATCGCAAATATAACCGGCAAGCGGGACAAACAGACATCGTGTACGATTTGATCATAAGAACGTTGCAGAAATGTGGAATAGATAGCGACCACCGGCCGCAAACCGGCTCTTGCCAACCCGGCGGCAAAGGTGACGGCGTGTTGTTCAGCAATCGCCACATCAAAGAATCGCTCCGGAAAACGCCTGGCAAATTCTTTCAGACCTGTCCCATCACTCATCGCGGCCGTCACCGCCACCAACCGCGGTTCGTTTTCGGCTAGCTCCACCAGTTGAGAACCGAACACCTCGGTATAGCTTGGTGGGGATGGTTTTTTGATCGGCCTGCCACTGACAACGTCAAACGGACCGATACCGTGAAAGATATCCGGCTCCCGCACCGCCGGCTCATAACCGCGTCCCTTTTCCGTGATCACGTGTACCAACACCGGCCCGCTTGTTTGCCTGGCCCGGCGGAACACCTCCTGCAGGGCAGGAATGTTATGCCCGTCGATCGGCCCCAGATAAGTAAAACCTAGTTCTTCAAACACCACACCCGGCACCACCAGGTATTTCAAGCTATCCTTGATTCGTTCCGCCGCCCGCGCCACAGACGGTCCGACCGCCGGAATCTTGCGCAGGGCGGCCTCCACATCCGCCTTTACACGGTAATAGGCCGGATCAGTACGGATCCGGCTTAGATAAGAGGGCAATCCGCCGACATTGGCCGAGATGGACATGCTGTTATCGTTCAGTACGACCAAGAGATCGCGCCCGGCTTCGCCGGCGTGATTAAGTGCTTCAAAAGCCATCCCGGCTGTTAGCGACCCATCACCAATTACAGCCACGACAGAATATTTTTCTCCTTTGAGATCGCGCGCGGTGGCTATGCCGAGGGCAACCGAAATTGACGTGCTGCTGTGGCCGGTCTCACAGGCATCATGAGGGCTTTCACTGCGCTTCGGAAAGCCACTCAACCCACCATATTGACGCAGGGTAGCGAACCGGTCCGCACGTCCGGTAATCAATTTATGGGTATAACTTTGATGTCCCACATCCCAAATCAGTCTATCGCTCGGACTGTCAAAGACCGTATGCAATGCCAGGGTGAGCTCCACGACACCAAGATTTGAGGCCAGATGCCCACCTGTTTCGGCCACTGTTTCAATGATGCGGCGGCGCAGTTGGTCAGCCAGGTCAGTCAACTGGGCCGTCGTCAATCCCCGTAAATCCCCGGGGCCTTTAATGTCATCCAGCTGGGCCATCCGCATCCCCCACTTTTTAATCCATTACCCCTAATCTTTTTCCAATTTTCCCTTATGGTTTCGTTGACCGCGGCCGTTTCCCTGCTTGTCCTTATGCGTCTTAGCGCGCGGGCGCTGACCATAAAGCTCAAAATGGAACAATCGTTCCAAGATATGTATTACAGTGGCAACCCGCAGGATGATCTCCACACAACGATTTAATGCCAAACCCTTCCCAGCAGCTTTTCCACCCACCGTCAGGCCAGCGATACCGGCAATCATAAATAAGCTAACCAGGCTGGGTTCCCAACCACCCATGCCCGCCAACCTGACTGCAATCGCCGCTCCTGCCGCGCCGCTAATTGTACCGGTCAGGTCTCCCACCACATCGCAGCTGATCGACACCACGCGATCAGCATGACGAACGAGTCGAATGGCAGTCCGGGCCGCCGGCACTCGCTTGGCGGCCATGGCGTGAAACGGGGTTTCAGATACCGCTGCTGCCGCCACCCCGACAATGTCAAATATAATTCCAATTAGGATAATCAACAGCAAGAGCGGTAAGGCCACGTAAATCGTTTGTCGCTCCGTGACCGCCCCGGCCGGAGCCGCAATCATGATCGCTATCACGGCCGTGGTCGCCCCAATCACCAGACCCTGCCGCAGGAAGCGTTTTCCCCAGTTACTCACATCAAGTCTCCTTCGTGTTAGCTTGACCAATTGGGATGCTGTAAAGACAAAAAAAGGGGCCCATTGGCCCCCGCATCAATTCTGGATCGGTGGTAGCAAAACCGAGTAAACGTTGCGGCTTGAGGTCCAGCATGATTTCCCGTGTGGACGCCATCACGTCACCATGATGACGGTTTCCCTTTCAGCCCACACCCGCTACGTCGCCGCCTGCGGTGCTGGATTGCCACTTAGACCACACTGTAATCCCCGGTTCACCTCGCTGACAGCGAACAGCCTAGGAGCTTTCCTCTCCGCAGTCACTTCGCCCCCTAGCCTCTTTTGCAGAGCCGGTTTTAGAAATTGGACCGGAACCTTCGGGGCCCCGCCGGTTCCTTCCACTTTGCTTTCCTCCACCGTCCCCGCTCAAGGCAGGCTACACTGCACACAGCTTTTCACCGCATGCAGGTTCATCCCCCAGCCCGTAATGGTTCCCTCCCACCACAAGCCTGGGCCTCCGCGAAGGCAGGGTCCACGCCTACATGCCGTTGTAGATCGCCCCGCCTTCTTAACTCCCAGCAACGACCCCCGACTGGGCTTCGGCAGCCGCCACCAGGAACTTCATCGTTGTGCCCGTGACGGATTTTTAGGCCCGCCTTCAGGGACGCAGACCGCGACTAGGATACTGCACCACCGACCGCTCTAATGAACATTTTTAAGCGGTTCATGATTTGCAATATTGAGTTTTTGGATCTTTTTTGCCAACTTTATATTAACACAAACATTTCGGTGCGACAAATGTCACAGAAGGCAAGGCAACTGCATCTTGGGTTAGTTTCAGCCAGCAAGCAATTGTTTTGTTGTCTACTCTAATTATTGCTCACGCTCAAGAAGAAAGATGGCCAGTTGTTTCAATATTTCAGCCCGTGCACCAAATTCCTGCAAGGCCGCCGTAGCCCGCGCCACCATTTCAGCCGCCATCCGCCGGGAGGCATCCAACCCAAACAATGCTGGATAGGTGGCTTTTTCCTTGCGCTGGTCGCTGCCAGGGGCTTTGCCCAGCTTCTCCACATTACCCGTTACATCCAGGATATCATCCGTGATTTGAAAAGCCAAACCGAAGGCCGCCGCATAATCATCCATAGCCTTGATTTCCCTAGGGCTCGCCCCGGCCAGGATGCCCCCGCTGCAAAGCGCGGCCCGCAAAAGACGACCTGTCTTGCTGGCATGCATCTGTTGCATTTCTGCCCTGCTCAGTCGCTGGCCTTCACCCTCCAGATCCAGCACCTGCCCCCCGACCATGCCCAGGGAACCTGACGCCTCACCCACAAACTGCACCACTCGGCAACGCCGCTCGGCCGGCACTTGGGCGGGGTATGTTGCCAGAATTTGAAAAGCGAGCGTCAATAAAGCGTCCCCGGCTAAAACCGCCACCGCCTCTCCAAAAACGCGGTGGTTAGTTGGGCGTCCCCGGCGCAGATCATCATCATCCATGCAAGGTAGATCATCATGAATCAGCGAATAC
The DNA here is from genome assembly GCA_012837735.1 of Bacillota bacterium. Lineage (GTDB taxonomy): Bacteria > Bacillota > Sulfobacillia > UBA3575 > DUQP01 > DUQP01. The sequence goes on along the minus strand of DUQP01000054.1, from coordinate 8,314 downwards.
GTGTGAATCATTTCCAAAGCACACGCCGCTTCCCGCACTATTTCCGGCCTACCGCCCACCAATTCCGCCCCCGCCAGGCATAAAATCGGCCGCAACCGTTTGCCACCAGCGAAAGTGCTATAGCGCATCGCCTCATGCAAAATGCCGGGCACGACTTCCGCAGCAGGTAACAGTTCCTGTAGTGTCTGTTCAACCATCGCCGCCCGTTCTTGCAAGTAGTTCGACAAACCCTGTTCCAACTGTTATGCTCCCTCCTCGGTCAAGCGGAGCGGTACCAGCTCTACAGAACCGTCTTCCTTTTCCATCAAGCAGGCAATGCGTTTTTCTGCCTGGTCGAGCAGCTCGGTGCAGCGCCGCACCAACTTGACGCCGCTTTCGAATTTTTGCAATGCTTCCTCCAGCGCCACATCTCCTGCTTCCAGACTGGCTACGATCTGTTCCAGGCGTTCCAGCGCTTCTTCATACGTCAATTCGCCCTCAGGGCGCGTTTTTTCATCGCTCATCAGATCATTCCTCCTTCACCTGGACAACACACGCCAGTTCACCCTGGCCAAGAATGATTTTGATCCGCTCCCCGATTGACACTTGTTGCGCGCGCCGAATCACCGTCCCATCCCAGCGACGGGACAGGCTGTAGCCCCGCGCCAAAACCGCCAAAGGACTGAGAGCCTGCAAACAACCGGCCAGAGCTTCCTGTTGCGTCCGCAGGGTAGCGCATTTGTTCAGCATTGCTGCCTGTAAGCGCCGGGTCATCTGATCCAGGAATTGACCCTCCTGTTCCCACCACCGCACCAAACGTTGGGCCACCAGCTCCATGCCCAGGCGGTGCAAGCGCTCCCGCCTGCTTTCCCACCACTTTACCAGGGCCCGCCGCATGCTGCCGGCCATCTCTTGCAATCGACTCATTTCCACGGCATATTCCGGTACGGCCAGCTCCGCAGCCGCTGACGGCGTGGCAGCCCGCACGTCCGCCGCCAAATCGGCCAATGTGAAATCCGTCTCGTGCCCCACTGCTGATATCACCGGTATTTCTGAGGCGGCAATTGCCCTCACAACCGGTTCTTCGTTAAAGGCCCACAATTCCTCTAAAGACCCACCGCCGCGCCCAACGATCATTACATCCACTGGCACCGGGGCTCGATGCAAGAGGCGGATCCCAGCGCTGATTTCCTGGGCAGCATTCACACCTTGCACCGCCACTGGCACCAGAATCAGCGGGACACCCGGGTGCCGCCTCTGGGCAACGTGGATGATATCACGCCAGGCAGCGCCGCTGCCGGAAGTCACGACCCCAACGGCACGCGGCAAATAAGGTAAAGGGCGTTTTCGTTCTGGAGCAAACAAGCCTTCTGCTTGCAACTGCTTTTTCAAACGTTCCAGAGCGGCATAGAGCTCCCCTGTCCCGTCTGCCTGTAAATAATCCGCATATAGCTGGTATTGCCCGTCACGCACGTAAACGCCCACCCGGCCAGTGGCCAAAACCCGCATACCGTCCGCTGGGCGGAAGCGCAGCTGGTCTGCGTGTCGCCGAAACATAACGCAGCGTAAAGTCGCTCCGCCGTCTTTCAGCGTGAAATACATATGCCCGCTGCTGTGGTGCTTGAAATTAGACAACTCACCGCGCACCTGCACAGCAGCCAGCAGGTCATCCGACTCCAAAACAGCCTGGATATAGCCAGTCAGTTCACTGACTGTCAAAACCGCCCGGGCACCGCCCATCCCTGGCATCAGATCCAGTGTCACCACACTCCTGTTGCTGCCTGCAATGTGTTTTGCAACAGCATCGTGATTGTCATCGGCCCTACCCCGCCCGGGACAGGAGTGATGGCGGCCGCTTTGTTAGCCACTTCATCGAAAGCGACGTCGCCCACCAAGCCCCCTTCTACCCGGTTCACCCCGACATCGATCACCACGGCCCCCTCTTTCACCATCTCACCTGTGATGGTGCCCGGGCGGCCGGTGGCCACCACCAGTACATCCGCCTGCCGAGTATGCCCGGCCAGGTCTTTGGTGCGGGAATGGCAGATGGTGACGGTGGCGTGTCTTTGCAAAAGCAGTAAAGCCACCGGTTTGCCAACGATATTGCTCCGCCCTACCACCACAGCTTTCTTGCCTGTCAATTCCACCCCGCTGTGGTCAAGCAGGGCCATGATCCCCTGCGGTGTGCAGGGGATCATGGCCGGTTCGCCCACCATCAGCCGACCTACGTTCACAGGATGAAACCCGTCCACATCTTTTTCCGGGCGGATGGCGTTAATAATCGCCGCTGTTTCGATTTGCTCCGGAACCGGCAGCTGCACCAGGATACCGTGGATATCTGAGCGCCCATTTAGTTCATCGATTAATTCCAACAGTTTTCCCTGGTTCGTGTCCCGCGGTAACCGGTATACCTCAGAATGCATGCCAACCGCCTGGCAGGCCCGTTCTTTGTTACGGACATATGTTTGAGAAGCGGGATCCTCACCGACCAGAATCACTGCCAACCCCGGCACTGGGCCATTGTTGGCCCGTAAAAGGGCGATTTTGTCCTTGATCCCGGCCCGGATTTCGGCCGCAATCGCCTTTCCGTCAATAATCCGTGCCGCCATCATTATTCCTCCCTTCGGCTCTTGCCGGCAATGAACTCGTGAATCGCCTTAGCAGCCTTTTTCCCGGCCCCCATAGCCTGAATCACAGTGGCGGCGCCCGTCACGGCATCCCCGCCCGCATACACCCCCGGTAAAGTGGTGGCGCCGGTTTCTTCATCGGCCACGATTCCACCCCATTTGGTCAATTCCAGACCGCCCAACTGGGAGGTCAAAAGCGGATTCGGTTTTGTCCCCAGCGCCATCACGACGGTATCGCATTCAATTACAAACTCCGAATCCGGCACAGGCACCGGGCGACGGCGACCAGACGCATCTGGTTCACCAAGTTTCATCCGCTGGCAGACCATACCGCGCACCCAACCGTTCTCATCAGGTAAAATGGCGGTCGGATTTGTCAAGAATTCGAACTGCACGCCCTCTTCCTTGGCATGCTCCACTTCCTCCAACCGGGCCGGCATCTCCGCTTCTGAACGCCGATAGACAATTACAGCGTCTTGTGCTCCCAGGCGCAACGCACAGCGCACGGAATCCATCGCCACATTACCACCCCCAACCACCACCACACGCCGCCCGGAACGAATCGGGGTGTCGCTGTCGGGAAACCGGTAGGCTTTCATTAAATTGATGCGTGTCAAGTATTCATTGGCGGAATACACGCCCAGCAAGTTTTCTCCCGGAATGCCCATAAAGCGAGGCAGCCCGGCTCCCGTACCAAGGAAAATAGCATCATAGCCCATCTCCCATAGATCATCCAGGGTCAGGGTACGACCGATTACCGCATTGAGAACGACCTCCACGCCCAGGGAGCGGACATACTCCACCTCCGCTTGCACAATCTCCTTCGGCAGCCGGAATTCCGGAATACCATAAATCAATACCCCGCCCGGCGCGTGTAAAGCCTCGTAAATTGTCACCGCATAACCTTTCCTGGCCAGGTCCCCGGCGCATGTCAGGCCGGCCGGGCCAGCGCCAATCACCGCCACACGCCCTTTGTCCTTGTCCCGGGGGGAATCGGTAACCGAATCGGTTTGCGCCCGGCTCCAATCCGCCACGAACCGTTCCAAGCGGCCGATCGCCACTGGTTGGCCTTTTTTAGCCAATATGCAGGTCGCTTCACACTGGGATTCTTGCGGGCATACCCGCCCACAGACAGCCGGTAAGCTGTTCGTTTCCAAGATCGTCTGGTATGCTCCGGCATAATCCCCGGCGGTTATTTGGCAGATAAAATCCGGTATTTGCACCTCCACCGGGCATCCCTGGCGGCAAAGCGGGTTCTTGCAGTTCAAACAGCGGGCCGCTTCTTCCCGGGCTTCCTCTTCTGAATATCCCACCGCCACTTCGCCGAAGTTGCGCCTTCTTAGCTGCGCATCCTGGGTGCGCATCGGCACGCGACCCCTGTTTCGGGCTGCCCCTTCTTCCCGGGCAGCCACCTGTTCTGCATGGGCGTGAGTGCTACAGCGGCATTGATGGGCAATGCTGATCTGCTCCTGATCCCGATACATCGTCTTGCGTTTCGCCAGCTCCTCCCAGTCCACATCATGTCCGTTGAAAATTGGCCCATCCACGCAGCAAAATTTTGTCTCGCCGGCGATTGTCACCCGGCAGGCCCCACACATTCCCGTCCCGTCCACCATAATCGGATCAAGGCTAACCAGGGTCTTGAGTCCAAATTCCCTTGTCACATCACAGGTGGCCTTCATCATCACCGGAGGCCCAATCGCGATCGCTTCCGCAAACGGATGCCCTGCTGCTAACAATCGTCTTACCACGTCGGTGACAAGCCCCTTTTCGCCCCGCGAGCCGTCATCAGTGGTAATGTATGGTTCTTTGGAAACGGAGCGCATCTCTTCTTCGAACACCAATAAGTCGGCACTACGGGCGCCGATCACGCTGATTACTTCGATCCCCCGTTCGTAAAGAGCACGAGCTTTAGGATAAATGGGAGCCACCCCCACCCCGCCCGCCACACACAACACCGGTCCCGCCTCCGGCAGCTCCATTGGCACGCCTAAGGGGCCAACGAAGTCCTCCAATTCATCTCCCGCTTGGAATGAACCTAGCAGGCGGGTGGTCTTGCCCACCTCTTGAAAAACGATCGTGACGGTACCCTGCTCCCGGTCGTAATCCGCAATAGTGAGCGGGATTCGCTCACCGTCCGGATGTGTCCGCACGATCACGAACTGCCCCGGTTGTGCCCGTTTAGCTACCATGGGCGCATCAATCAAAAACAGCTTTGTAATCGGGTTCAACACACGTTTGGCAACAATCTTATACACGAACAAACCCCTCCGCTCTTTCATTCCCGTGTGTAGGGTGCGTCTTTTGGATCTTCTTGTAGTTCGCTTTCCGCGGCTGGTTTCCTTTCCTCAGCTGTGCCGGTCAGTTCTCGGGCGACACTGCCTAAAATGCCGTTAATGAAGCGGGCAGCCGTTTCGCTGTTGTATTCTTTTGCCAGCTCGACGGCTTCGTTGATGGTCACGGCAATCGGGATATCAGGGCAGTGATAAATTTCAAAAAAGGCCATGCGTAAAATATTGTGGTCTACACGGGCCAATCTCTCTAATCGCCAGGCCCGCACTAAACCAGTGATTTTTTTATCGAAACCCGGCAAATTTTCCAAAGTCCCCTCCACCAAGCGCCGCGCAAATTCGACACCCCCCTCATTCAAGGGGATCCCTTCCTGGGCGGCGGCGAAAGCCTCCTGTAAATCTCCGTTACTGAGGTCAAGCTGAAACAATGTGCGCAAGGCTACCTCGCGGGCCCGATGCCTCAAGATGCATCCCTCCCTCATCGCATCTCCATCCTAACTTTTCCTAAGGCCTGATAAAGAAACCACTTCCTAAACGGAAGTGGCTACAGCTGACAAACATTGCTTAGCGTCCATCAAAGTTGATCGCGGCGGGAAAGCAGGTTTCGCTCTAACAGTTCCCAGAAACCTTCATCTTCCTCGTCCAAACGCCGGCCAATTAAATACCCGCCGGCTACGCACGCGGCGATAAACAGCGCCGCCAGGAACCCGTAATGCAGGACCAGCAAGGCCAATATCAAACCCAACAGCCCACCCATCAGGCGCCCACGGTGGCTATTAATGAATTCTAGCAGCAGCTTTTCCCACACGCTACTCGCCCCCTCCCCAGCAAATCGGCTTCGCAAGGGTTGTCCTTATTCCACTCGGGTGCGCCGCCCCTCGCCGGCAATCGCATCTACCTCTATCTCGATCCGTTCCAAGGGGATCCCAACCACATCCTGCAACTGCCTGCGCACGACATCCTGAATGCGCTGGGAAGTCTCCGGAATACTGACCTGCGGCAGGGCAGACGTGCGCAATGCGACCAGCAAACCCTCATTCCCAGCCGCCACGCGGGTTTTAGCCTCACGAACCCCGGGCACACCACGCGCAGCGCGACTGATTAGGTGCTCCACTGCCGCTAGAGATATCCGCACATCACCTAGCTTAGTCTGGTGGACGACCGCCCTCCGGCCGCGCCGCCGTTGCCAGGCCACCGTCAGAAACCGGAAGTTTCCCAACAGAAACACGAACCCCAGCAATCCCAATAGCCAGCGACTGTTGGGATTATAGGTGAGCTCCCTGTTCAGATACTGTAATGGGCGTTCCCAGCCGGCCGCCCACAGCACAATCCCGCCGGATAAAACCATCCCGGCTACGGCGTAAATGGTCAACAAAATGCGATCAAAAATCCACATCTTCCCGGCCCTCCATCACTTGACGCGCGAATCAAATTCCTCCCTGGCTTCTCCACCCAGGTTGACCCCTTGGATGTGGATATTCACTTCTACCACTTCAAGGCCTGTCATGCTCTCAACCGCTTTTTTGACCTCTTCTTGCACCTTCTGCGCTACATCGGGGATGCGCACCCCGTATTCTACCACCACATACAGATCGATCGCCGCCTCCCGCTCTCCCACCTCAACGCGGACACCTTTGGCAAGGTTTTTCTTGCCGAGCATCTCGGTGATCCCACCGACAATCCCGCCGCTCATGCCGGCGATCCCTTCCACCTCAGTGGCGGCAATCCCAGCCACTATGCTGACCACTTCATCCGCAATCTTTATATGTCCGACGTCGTCGGAACCTTCCGTATGCAACGGTAAGGTTTTGGCGTCGCGCTTTTCCACCAGTCATTTCCCTCCTGCTCGTTTCCACAAGTTGTTATCACATATCTTACCAGACAGCACCGGTAATTACAACCGACGGTTACAAGGAATACATATCTGAGAACTCCACTTCGATCCTCTCAACCCCATCTCGACAGCAGGCCACCTCATTAGCCTTTTGTGGTTCCCCCTCTTCAGGCGCCAGACAGGCAAAAACACTGCGAACTCGCTTCCGGGACCGAGCTCCTTTGAGCGGCAATCGAGCCACCATGCATCTCCATCAGGGGCTCAACCAACGGCCTGTGTTCCGCACTTTTTGGGCGATGGAATCCTATGGCAAATTCTTCCACACGACGGTGATTACACCCGTGTTCTGTATGTTTGCCTGCATTTGACAGCGGATTGAGGACATTGGTCCGCATCACAGGCCACATGCGCTCCTCCCCATCCGTGTCGAATGTCAGTGCAATCCCTTTACTGGGCAATGTATTCTTGCGTAGAAAGGGTTATGTATTCCAACACCTGAACGGTATTCTGATTTTGCAGGATGAGCTGAAAGAATCCGGGGGCCTTCGTTTCCAACCTCTACAGGGCGAAAAAATATTCGTCAAGGGGGTACGCAGCTCGTGGAGCAAGTGAGCAAGAAACTCCGCGCGCTGCCGGGCCTGCTCCATTTCCTGGCGCTGTGCCCACACAGGTTGGCTCGAGCGGTTCAGATTGATGTCTTGAACTATTTTGAAAACTATCTGTTTGCGGAAACATATCTACGAACTTTCGACAATTTCTTCAAAAACCATCTGTTATCGGAAACATATCCACCGCATTTTAGCATAAATTTAAATCTTCAAGGAAATTCTCCTACTGTTCCATGATGTTTCTATATAGCTGATTATCAACATATAAAGTACCCATTATATAATCTATAACCAACCTTTGGGCATTATTTGTAAATCATCTTATTTATACTTGATTTTTTTAATCCTGTATTTAATAGTGTTTTTATATTAAATCCTGATTTTCCGTAGCTTAATCTATACCAATAGTAGTTTATATATTCAATTATTCCGAATAAAAATAACCCAATAGCAATAATCAAATCTTTATTGCTGCTTTTAATGATAGGTATTATCATACTTAGCGCCACTAATAAAATCATATTTAACTTTCTTAGAAATCTAAGGAATTTTATAGCCTTAGGACCAAAGCTTTCTTTTTTTATTATCAATATATATCTATAAAACCAATAAATACTTCCTTGTAATAATATAAGAATAAGATATGAAAATGCTATGAAACTAGCCATTCCAATATTTAATGATCTATATACAAATATAAATGTACATAGAGCTGCAAATTCACCTAATGCTAAATATAATAATTCTTTCTTTAGACTATTCAATTTATCACCTCAACAAACCTTACATCGCATTATGTTACCATTATGCAATAATAAGCTATTTGCTGCATATGCTGTTTGAAGCCTTTCCTCCAAATCCTTGGGCATTGGATTAATTTTTCGTTTCAATCTGGAAGTATCCATCATTCCATGCAATCCTCTCTTTCTTCAACTACAGCAATTGCATCAATTTCAATCAAGCATAAAGGATTTG
>DUQP01000053.1 GCA_012837735.1 Bacillota bacterium | reverse complement strand
ACAGGCTAATAGCTACGTCGAAAGATCACACCGCACCGATGATGAAGAGTTCTATGCACTTAACCTGTCCCTGTCCACTTCAGTACGCTCTTTCCTCAGCATGGCTCAGAACTGGACCTGCCATTACAACTACAATAAACCTCACTTCGGCTCCAATATGGCCGGCAAGCCCGCTCACGCTTTACAATATTACCGCTCTTTATCCCATCCAGCTATCGCTGCTATGCCTATCGTGATTCGTGATCCTCGATCACTTGGCCCCTCATATTGCTGTCCTTTTCAACCTCAGCCAAATACCTTGGGACCACTCAGGGACCACTCACCGCGTAATATCAAGAAATTGAATGAAACTCTGGCCTATTACAACACGATTCTGGCGCGGGCGTATGTGCGAAATGTTTTCACAACTTCCACCTGCACTTTTTCCCCTACTAATTTGCCACCGCCTTCAATATCGATCACATAGCCCTCGAGCCTGGCGATACCATCACCCGTGTTGTTAACGTGCGGCTCCTCCACTTTAATCTCAATTCTATCACCAGTTTGGACAGGCAAAGCGCGTTTTTCCACCTCAGCGCGCGCGCCCAGCGCGCGCAAGTTCATCCCCTCGATATGGCAGTCATTCGCACCTTTGACATATATGCTCTTGCCTGTTTCCTTTTCTAATTTTTTTAAATTGGATCCCCCCGCCCCGATTAGCAGAGCTGCTACGGCCGGGTTCACCTCGATCAAAACCGCCTCACTACTTGTATTCCTGAGGATGCGCTTTATCTCGCGCCTGATGCGAGCCGCCATCGTCTCTTCCGATAGCACCCGGCCCCGACCATGACAATATGGGCATTGCTTTTGCATCACTTCGTCCAGGCCCTGGCGAACTTTCTTGCGCGTGATCTCCACCAAGCCCAGCTGGGTCAAGCCCAGCACATGAGCTTTGGTACGGTCCCGCTTCAGCTCCTCCTCCAATACCCGCACAACCTCAGCGCGGTGTTCAAACCTATCCATATCGATGAAATCAACGATGATGATGCCGCCGATATCGCGCAAGCGAAGCTGCCGGGCGATCTCCCGCGCAGCCTCAATGTTGGTTTTGTAAACGGTGTTCTCCAGGGTCGTTGTGCCCACATACTTGCCTGTGTTAACATCGATCACCGTCAAAGCCTCTGTTTGGTCGATAACCAAGTAGCCGCCTATTTTCAACCATACTTTGCGTTGCAGAGTTTTTTCGATCTCCGCCTCCAGACCATAAAGGTCAAACAGAGGGCTTTCGCGCCGGTCATAATAGTGGACCCGATCCTCAAGACCCGGTGAGACATAATCCAAAAGATCAATGATTCGTTCATACTCATGTCGAGAGTCCACCAGGAGTCGATCCACATCTTCCGTAAAAAAATCCCTGACCACCCTGGAAACCAGCCCCAAATCGCGATGCAGCAGCCCTGGGGCCGATGCAGAACGGCCCTTATGGAGAATCTTTTGCCAGAGTTTGAGCAAAAAACGCATATCGCCAGCCAATTCCCGTTCTGACTTTCCTTGCGCTACTGTGCGCACGATGAGGCCCATGTTGCGGGGACGGATCTTTTCTGCCAACTGCCGCAGCCGCTCGCGTTCTTCTTCCTCTTCAATCCGACGCGACACTCCGACGTAGTCCACAGTCGGCATCAAGACTAGGAACCGCCCTGGCAAAGTGATGTTAGTGGTCACCCTAGCACCTTTGTTTCCAATGGCCTCCTTGGCAACCTGCACGATGATCTCTTGACCTACCTTGAGCAAATCCTTGATTGATTCATTGCGTACATGCTCAGGCACATCGTCCTCATCAGTTGCCTGCTGTTCAACAACGTCATCGACATACAAAAAGGCATTCCGTTCCAAGCCAATATTAACAAAAGCGGCCTCCATGCCCGGCAGGACGTTGTCGACTCTGCCCTTGTAAACATTCCCTACCACCCTTTGCTGCAAGGGGCGTTCCAAAAAATATTCCGTCAACACTCCTTCTTCCACTATCGCAACCCGGGTTTCCTCATCCTCGGCACTGACCAAAATCTCTTTGGTCATCAGCAAAATCAGCTCCTTGCCAAGGAAATTTTCCATCCCATACCCCAAGGAGCAAAAAGCCCCGGAGCGTGAATCAAGAAAACTGCCAGGGGGTCTTCAAACCTGAATCACCCCGCTGGTACAAACCAAACCTGTGCACCTGTACATTAGATACCTGCCAGCCAGCGTAAGCCGCCAGGGCCCTTACCACCTCTCCTGGCCGCGGAGCAGAAGCCTTGCCGACTGCTACCACCATCTCCATCTGCAAAACGCCGGGTTCTTCCGTCCGCTGCACGGCCAGCTGATAAAGAAATGGCCTGGCATCCAACTGCCGTTGTTGATCCTTCTTTTTCCGGATCACCGTCAACTCTCCCTGGGTCCAGAAACCCGCCACCGCTTCGTCCAGCTCCACCTGGGATAAAGCTGGTGTAACATGACACGTCACTTTGTAACCGGCGGCGTTGATCATCGCCATCAGGGCCTGTTTGGCATTTGCCACCTCGGCCCTTATCACCCGTAGCCCAGGGGGAAGTTGATCATTCAAGTCCGCAGCCACCTTGTGGGGCGAGACAGCCTCTGCTAAACGCACATCCACATACTCGGCAGAACTGGTCACACCCACTGCCAGGGCGGACGCATAAGAGATGCGCGGATGGGGATTAAAACCCTCCGAATAACTGACTGGGATGCGGGCTCTCCGCAATGCCCTTTCCAGCGCGCGCATGAAGTCCAAATGGGAGATGTAGCGCGCTTCTTCCCCTTTGGCAATTTGCAACCGCACCACATGTCCTGACCCTAGAAGAACGGATTTGGTTCCGTTGTTTTGTTGTTCATGCTCCACTTCGGCGCCAGCCAATACTGTATCGGCATCTAAATCGGCACACACTCCGCAGCCGCTGCAGCAAGTTCGGCAATCCAAGGTTGTCTGCCCGCGATAGGCCCGCTCCCGTTCTGACCACAGAAAATCCTGTGACACACCGGCGGAAAGATGATGCCAGGGGAAGACCTCGGCAAAAGCACGAGTCCGGTTAGCATAGAAATTTGGATCCACCCCGGTCTCCTGAAAAGCGGCCAACCAATCCGCAAAATGAAAATGTTCACTCCAGCCATCAAACCGGCAACCTTTTTGGCAGGCCTTTTCCAGTACAGCTGCTAACCGGCGGTCCCCCCGCGCAAACACCGCTTCCACAAAACTGAGTTCGGCATCGTGCCAACTAAATTTTACGCGCCGATCCCGCAGGATGTCCCGCAGGTAGCGTTGCCGCTTGGTCAGTTCCGCTAAATCCATTTGTGGCTCCCACTGAAAAGGCGTATGCGGTTTGGGTACAAAAGCTGCCGCACTGACATTCACTGTTACTGGCCGCCGGCCGATCTTGCCTTTCCAGCGCAGATCATCCCAGAGAGCCAGCACTTTATTGACCAGATCGCCGATCCCGTCCAAGTCGGCGTAAGTTTCCGTGGGTAGCCCGATCATAAAATAAAGTTTAATCCGATTCCAACCTCGCGCAAAAGCAGCTCCAACCGCTTCCAACAGATCCGCTTCCGTCACATTCTTGTTGATCACATCCCGCAAACGTTGAGTGCCGGCCTCCGGGGCAAATGTCAGGCCTGTCTTGCGCACTTGCTGCACCTGTTCGGCCAGTGCCACTGAAAAACTGTCCACCCGCAGTGATGGCAGAGAAACCCCCACCCGTTGTGGGTAATGTACCTGCACCAAATCCTTGATCAATCCGTCTATTTGGCTGTAATCGGCCGTGCTCAGCGAAACTAAAGAAAGCTCATCGTGTCCCGTGGCCTTCAGTAGCCGGTCACCCATTTGTTTCAGACTGGCAGGGCTCCGTTCCCGCACAGGCCGATAAATTATCCCGGCCTGACAAAAACGACATCCTCTACCGCACCCGCGAAATACTTCTAACATAGCCCGGTCATGTACCACATTCAGGTACGGCACAATCGGTGCCACCGGGTAATCCACCCGCTCCAAATCCTTCACCACACGCTTGCGCACCACAGCCGGTAGGCCATCCCGCTTCGGCTGCACCGCGGCAATGGTGCCGTCAGCGTGGTAGTCAACATGGTAAAAATCAGGCACATAGCAGCCAGGGATGCCTGCAATGACATTCAGTAAGCCATCTTTCCCACCAGGCCTTCCCTGCTCGGCCCAATCCCGAAAAGCAGTCACCAAATCACCGATTCCCTCTTCGCCCTCGCCCAGAAAAACGACATCCAAAAACGGGGCCAGTGGTTCCGGGTTAAAGGCGCATGGCCCGCCGGCAATCACCAAAGGCAGATCATCGCCCCGGTCCGATGAGCGCCAGGGGATCCCGGCCAAGTCCAACATGTTTAGCAGGTTTGTGTAGCCCATCTCATATTGGAGCGTAAATCCTAGAATATCGAACGAGGCAACCGGTTTTTGGGATTCTAAGGTGAAAAGCGGCAGGCCTTCCTGCCGCATCAAGCGCTCCATATCAACCCACGGGGCAAAGACGCGCTCCGCCAGCGCGTCAGGGCGCTGATTAATAAGGTGATAAAGGATTTGGGTTCCCAAATGGGACATCCCGACCTCGTAAACATCAGGAAAACCGAGCGCGACTCGTACCGCCACGGCAGTATGGTCCTTATGAATGGAATTCAGTTCGTTGCCGAGATACCGGCCGGGTTTTTCCACGCTGTGAAGAATATGGTGCAAATGGAGCAATAGCTTCACTCCTGTAAAAAATTAGAAATCCTTGTTATTATGTACCTTTCGATTACCGTTATGCTAACCTTTTAATTATACCCTAACTTCCTGTCCTTGGCCATTAACCGACATGACAAATGGCGGCTACCGGCACATCTGGTCCCCGCTCCAAAATGGCGGCATTGAGTTCATGTTCGGTCACGATCCCCACTATATGGCCAGTTCGATCCAAAACGTAGAGAATATGAAAGCGGTCTGGAGCCAAACGCCGGGCCACCTCACCGAGCAGAATGTCATCTGTCACCATCACGATGTCCCCAGCCCACAGCCCGCGCTTGTACCAACGCCGGCGCTTGCCCACCAATTGCCGCCACGTCCGCCAGGCTAAAGGGCCGGGCTGATTCCGGGAAAAAAGAAAACCCCCCGCCAAACATAAAGCCCCCCCGACCAGGGCAGCCCCTTGCGAAAACACTACCACGCCCAAGGGAACGAGCAAGACCGCCAGTCTGCGGCCCAAATTGGATACAAAGTAAGTTGCCTGTTGAAAACCCCGGCGTCGCGTCAAAAAGGCCCGCAAAGCGCGGCCGCCATCCAAAGGCAGGGCCGGCAACAGATTGAATAAACCGACTGTCAAATTTGCTTGCACGAAATGCCCGGCCAGGGCAACAGGCACGACACCGGCGGTGATGCAAAGCACCGTCACCCCGGCCAAGCACAGGTTATTAACTGGTCCGGCCAAAGCTGTGACGAACTCAGCGCCTGGTTCTTCTTCCAAGCTACCCTGCAGATGGATCACACCGCCAAAGGGCAGAATCTCAAGGCCAGTCAAGCGGAAACAAAACAGATCGGCAAAAAAGACGTGCGACAGCTCATGGGTAATGAGTGCCGCTAGATATAACACTAACAAAGACAGTTGCCCACAACACCCATACACCAGGACAACCACCGCAAAGAGGGGGTGAATGCGGAAAAAAAGTCTCCCTTCAGGAGTGCTCATCCATGAAGGGCAGAGGGTCGATCGCTGCGCGTTGCCGCCGCAGTTCAAAGTGCAGATGCGGTGCCAAAGCGCGTCCCGTCTGGCCGACCCGGGCGATCACCTGCCCCCTGACAACTGAATCTCCTGCCTGCACAAACACCTCCAGGGCATGAGCGTAGAGAGTAGTCACCCCCTCCATGTGCTCCACCTCTACCATCAGGCCATAGCCATCATTTTGCTCAACCCGCACGACGGTGCCCGCAGCAGCGCAGCGGATGGGTGCCCCCAACTTGGCCATGATATCTATACCGTCATGATGTTCCTCCTGGCCATCCACACCGACACGGGGACCAAACGGAGAACTGATGGAACCGACAACTGGCATCAACAAACAAATCTCCGTATCATTCCGGTCCAAATCGTTATCCCCAGCGCGATGCAACCAACCGGAAATGATTGGTACGGTTGTTGAGCCATCGCGCATTCCCTGCAGGACGCTAACAGTTTCGTGTGCCGCCAACATAAAATCGAACTCTTCACTTAGGATGCGCCTAACACCCAGTTCCCCTTGCCGGGCCAACCCAAACGGCAAAGCAGGCAAAATGAAAACCAACAGCCCAATCAAGGCAGCGGCGATCGTTTGCTGAACAAGACGAGTCCGCAAAATTCGTTCGAGGAACAACTCCCGTATGGCATCCATCCAACGAAATCCACGTCGGCGCAATTTGATCTCCCCCAACCCGTCGTCCTCAAGACTATATATGATAGCCAGATTACCGTTATGAGGGATTCCAGAGGTGTTAAATGGTAAGAATGGCTTATTGCAGGTACTGCCGTGCTTGTATTAGAATAAGGAAGTGATGTCTGTGCAAGGGAGGGTACATGTTGGATTGGGGAGCATTCGTGCAAACTGCCGGGGGACTAGCGCAAGAGTATGGTGCCCTGGGTATCTTCCTCCTCGCAACCGCTGAGGCATGCTTTTTCCCACTGGCTCCCGATGCCATTATGATACCCATGGCAATCGCCTATCCTCATTTGGCCCCTGTGCTCGGTTTGTGTGCCACCCTGGGCAGCATAGTGGGAAGTGGTCTTGGGTTCTTGATCGGGAAAACGGCCGGCAGGCCGGTTTTAATGTTTTTTTTGAAGAAAGAACGATTCAACTGGTTGGAAAACCTTTTCCAAGAACATGACCTGAAGATCCTAGCGGTATTTGGATTGACTCCCCTACCCTGGAAAATATTTTCCATCGCCAGCGGCCTGTTTGGTATGCGGTTACGGGTACTATTGATTGCCACCGCCATTCTGCGGGGCATCCGCTTTAATGCCGAGAGCCTGGCAATCTTTTTTTTCGGGGAAGACATCCGCAAGTTTTTGACAATTGAACAAGCACCATATATTTTTGCCTTGATCGTAGCTTTATTGCTGGGGTATATGGTGTTTCGATTCATCCGCCACCGCTCAAAACAGGATTAGCATCCGTCCCCCTTACTGTATATGCTGTAAGGGGGTTTGGTCATGGAAATGCTGAGGCAGTGGTGGCGCCGGCGGGTGCAACGGGATTTGATCAAGGTGCAGCTGGACGGTTTTGAGGTTTACGTGGCCAGGCTCTCAGGTTTGCAAATCCCGCACGAGGTTTCAATCTTCGTTCCCCGCGCTGAGATCCGAAGACGGTTCGTAGGCGGGCGCCTCGCAAAAGAAGAAGTGTTACTGAACAGCATTACAGTCGTTCATGCCCCGCGGCCCGAAACCCCGACTATAGAATAAAGATGGGGGGAGGTCACGACACCTCCCCCGGCTAGCATCTAAAGAGCGACCGTGCCACCTTCTGTTTCAATCACCTTCTGGATCAATTCCTCTTCCCCGGTCTGTGCATCCAAGTAAATCAGGAACTTATCATCGTTCAGACTGGCTAACACCTCATAACAAAATACCTCGCGCAGTGATGGCAAGGGAATGATCGCCAAGCGGATTCGTTCCACATCCAGCTTAGGATTGACCCGATCTCGGATCTCGGCTTGTGAAAGGCCAGGAGCCGGAAGGAAACGTTCGTGATGAGCCATGAAATGGTTTGTAGCATCAAAAGCCACCACCTGGCCGTCATCTAAAGCCACAGCCACTTTTATTTGATCCGGATAAACAACCACGCCATCACGCACATCCGCGAAAACAAAGAACAGATTGTTCTCCTGTTCCACGGAACCGGTTGGCATATGGCTCGCAAATCCCCGTTCGGCGAGAAAATCCTTTGCGCGTTGCAAGGCTTCGTCATAATCGAGACGGCGTTGGCCAACATCGCGGTTGTTGATCAACCACAACACATGCCCACCTTTTTTGCTCACATCCACAAGTATTTCGTGACTTTTTCCGGCGTTCCCAGGCGTCAAAGAGACGCGCCAGGCTTCGATTTTCCCCTCCGCCTGCCCCACATCACGCACTTCGTAGTCGACTTGATCAGTCTTATCAGCAAAATTCTTTGCGATCTGACGAGCCCGCTCGGCCGTGATTTGTTTACCGGTCAAAGCCCGTGGCTCACGCACCTCAACATGATCTGAGAAAGGCCCGTCATAAATCAGAGTCGGCAAACCATCTATTTGCTGGCCTATCTCTTGAAAACCTTCTTTCAAATCCGGTGGAGCGGCCAAAACCATCCCGGCCGATGCCAGTGTAGACCTTGCCAATCCCCCTCCCTGCACCCGCTCCTGCACATCATGCAAGCGGCGTGCCATGTCCTCCGTTTGCCGGTAAAATCTAGCCAAGTTTTCCCATGCTTGGTCATTGAGGCCCCTGCCCTGGGCATGCTGCTCCGCTAAGGTATGGGCGTAATCCCCCACTTGCGCTAAATATCGCTGGACATTTGTCAGATCAAGTTCCCGGAATGGCAAACCCGCTAGGGCCTCCTGGGCCTCGTTGGCCTCATGCCAGATGTTCGTCAGCATAATGATGTTCTGTCTTTGCGACCCGGAAACCAGACTCTTCGATAACGCCAGATCAAGGTTTTCCATATGGGTGATTAAGCTGTGAAATGACCGCTGAAAACTGGCTTCAAGAAGGTGTTCCGTCGCCAAGCGGGCGTTATATTCACGTAACCCCCATCCACCTGCCAAGACAAGCCCCGCCACGAGCAGGGCCGTCAACCATCTCGTTCGCATCCCCTTTCCCCCTCAAGCAAATTACTTGGCAAAGACATGTCCACCGATTCTAGTCACAATCGGCCGCGACCAGATCCATTTGCTTACCGCCTTGGCCGGGTTCCAGAAGAACAGACTTCCATAAGTCGGGTCCCAACCGTTCAAAGCCTGCTGCGCGGCCTTGTAGGCGTCTTCCGTGGGCGGCGTACGCCAGATCTCCCCATTCGTGACAGATTCAAACGCATGGGGTTGGTAGACGACCCCGCTGAGCGTATTGGGGAATTTCGGACTGCGCACCCTGTTCAACAACACTGCCGCCACCGCCACCTTACCCAGATAAGGTTCCGCACGCGCTTCCCCTGTCACTATCCGCGCCAGGAGATTAATGTCATCCCCGCGGGAAATGCCGCCACCACCGCTCCCCTGCTGGGCAGCACTGGCAGAGCTCCAGAGCCCCATCGCTTGCCAGGTGCGCTGGCCAACGATCCCATCGGCCGGCAGGCCGTTCTTCCACTGAAAATGCTTGACTGCTTGGGAGGTTTTGTTTCCAAACACCCCATCAATACGACCATCGTAATATCCCCAGGACTGAAGCCGCCACTGCAAAACGCGCACATCTTTACCGGTCGTACCCCAGTACAATGTTGGTCTCGCCATGACGTTGCTCGCCAAAAGCAACATAAAAATCACTACTGTCACCAGGGCCACTATCCGCCGTATGGTTCGTCTGCGGACATTGCCTGTCCCGTTTGCAATCATATGACCATCCTCCGTTTGGGGGTATTTGCTACTGATTATTTTGCTTCCCGGGCCAGGCAATATGCGCCCAATAGGTAACGCCCGCTCGATAGCGGGCGTCATCGTCCTAGCGATTTTTGTCTTGTTGCTGAATCAGCTTGGAAACCATGTCATGGATGGCCCTGACCATTTCGTACATTTCCATCGTCAACCGGTATTCTTCCCAATCCCGGTTCTGTTGCCTCCAATAAGGTCCTGGACGCATCGGACCTGGGCTCTCCCAACGCCATCCACTACCGTCCCAACTCATGTCAATCTCCCTTCGCAATTTTTTCCTCCACAGCCGGCAACCGCCATACAAGCGGTCGGGTATCTACCGGGGCGCGGCAATGCTTTTCGGCAGCAGGCTCTACAGGGGTAATAACCCCCGCGCTATTCCGGGCATCCGCCAACCGCGTTGTTGGCAGCGCATCTCCAACGCCCGCAATAATCGCTCCAGCAGGCGCTGGCAGTCCTCCCATTGCGAACGATCCAAACCCGCTCCCCCCCTTTTCTCATCCTATGTAAAAATCCGAGCAAGGGGAACGGGCCCCGCAGGGCCCGTATCACCCGGTAAACGCCCCAGCCGTGAAACCGGCGATGAACAGCAAACCGGTCATCAAGAGAATTTTTTTCGGTGGCCTATTGTGACTCTGTTTCACTTCTTGACTGGGGTGCGGAACTTTTCCCCGCCTCCCCTCCCCCGGCGCTACGGCTAGCCTCTCCTGCCAGGCTGACCAACTTGGCGAGCAGGGCGGGATTAAGGCTACGCCCCCCCTTGCTTCTCATCAAGCCTGTCAAAGAAGCAATCAGATCTTCCTTCGGGCTAGTACCTCCATCCAGCAAACCCTGCAGGGTGCCAACCATATCCCGCATTTGGCCGCCCACGCCGGTTGCTGCCGGCACCGTCGCCCCCCCGCCATTCAATAGAGCGACGATACAGAACAAGTTGGCCAATGCCAACAAAGCAGCTGCCGTTTGTGGTGGCAGGTCCTGATGCGCCTGGGACTGCAGAAATTGCAGCATCGTATCTGTGGCGCCAGAGCCAAAGGGCACCGCTTGGTTTGTCTCCATTTCCTGACCCGTTTTCTCCTCAGTCAATCCCTAACCCCCCCATGGTCAGGATCCAGAACCAAACAGCCCTGGAACATCCGGCAGTTCTATATCGCCAAACATACTGGCCAAATCATCTTTGGCCATTTGTAAAGCTTCCACCATCGCCTGGTTAACGGCAGCCTGAATCAACACCCCAACCTGTTGCGGGGTGGCTTGCCATAATTTATCGCTGATCTGCACATCCGTCACCTGCTGGTGACCATTCACTGTCACCCTGACCTGCCCGTCCGCGAGGCTGGCCGTCACAGTCTTCTCTTGCAGGGCGGCCCGTTTGCGCAACAACTCATCTTGCAGCCGACTCATCTGGCCCAGAAAATCTGCCGGATTAAATCCTCCCATTCGTCATCACCCCTTCGCCGCATTGGCACCGCAAACTATCATTAACAGCCATACCCCAACAGCGACGTCGCGTTTAGATAACCTTTTCCTTGCCATGCTGGTTCATAACCCCGGTCTTCCGCCGTGCGCATGATTCGCTCTTTCACGGTATCCGGCGTCCAGTTGGGATGGCGACCCAGCAATACAGCCACAAACCCAGAACAAACGCCCGTTGCCATAGAAGTCCCGGAAAGCGAAAAATAGGCCCGCTCCACCCTGCTAGATCTTTGCTCACGGTCAAGATACGAACGCGGTACCCGCAAGGAAACGATATCTTTGCCAGGTGCTAGTACGTCTGGCTTCGTAAGTTTGTCAATAGTTGGACCCCGCGAGGAAAAAGAAGCGATCTCATCATCACCGCGCTCTTTCGTTCCTTTGTCGGCCATCGCGCCGACTGTGATGACCCGCGGTTGAATGCCTGGTGTTAAAATTGATTCCCGGTCCGGACCCTCATTCCCAGCCGCACAACACACCACAATACCGCTGTCCCAAGCTTTCGCCACCGCCTGGCAGAACGGATCCTGTTCGTAACCGGAATAGGCAGGACTGCCCAAAGAAAGGTTTATGATGCGGATCTGATGCTTTTCCTGGTTTTCCACACACCACTGGATTCCCTCGATCACTTGCGAAGTCCGCCCCCGGCCAGTTCTATCCAGAACCTTGACACCCACTAAACCGGCCTCCGGGGCCACACCGCTATAGCGGTCGTTTAGATACCAACCATTACCAGCTGCCGCACCCGCCACATGCGTACCGTGACCATTATCGTCATAAAACTTGCTCCGCCCACCGACAACATCATGGAAGGCCACCAAGCGCGATTCCGGATTAAGCAGATCCGGGTGAGGATATATGCCGGTATCCACTACCGCTATGTTGATTCCCTTCCCTTTGCAACCGGATCGCCAACCCAAATCGGCATTGATAGCTGGCACCGCCACGTCCATAGTGGTACGGACCTCGGCATCAGGGTAAATCCCTTCTACCCAATCCTGTTGTGCCAAGCTATCCAACGCCTGCACCAGAATATCACCGGCCAGCGAGTTGATCAGGGACAGCTCCCGTGTTTGTGCCAACCCCTCCGCCTCTAAGGCAGCAAACGGCACCTCCCTTCCCCGCAACCGCACTATCACAGGGATGGTCTCATCCCGTTTCCGGCGCTGCTTTGCCATTGTATAAACGATAGGGCAAACCTTCCCTCCCCTTCCCATCTGCACACCCCCAAGTATGCGAAAGTCAATCCATTATACGAATTGCATTCGCATCCCGATACAAGGGTGGACACTCAACAAGGACACATTGTAGCTAAACCCCTTGGATCCGCATATTATGTCCTGTGAAACCACGGAAAGGAGGCGGGCCATTGAAGGCCGTGATTCCGCTCAACCAACGAGACGCGGACCTGCTCCGTGCCCTGCGACCATACCTGGGCAACAAATCGTTGAACCTGGTTGATACCTTGCTTGAGTTATTGGAAAACGGGGTCAGAGATAGTGACGGCAATGTCGTCGCGGCAAGCGTCAGTTCCTTGAGGATTGAGGCCAAACGCCTCGTCACTAATGCCTATTCCCTATTCCTGATTCTTATTTTGCTGTTGTTAGCCGATGACGGAGAAACTGCCCGCTCTGTTACCGATCCCGTTGCAGAGTAGCTACCACTAGGCCACGCCTGATGCGCGTGGCTTAGTCCGTACCCCAAAATAGATCCCTGATGCCCCCTACCACGCCCTGCAATTGCTTTTTGAACTTTTCCACCGGGTCCCGCCTGACCAGGACGGGGCCTACCTCTTTCGGCCCCTCATCCCGATCCACACGCAGCTGATCGACCCATTCGCTGAGTTGTTGATTCTGAACCCGTAACGCCTTAATCTCATCGTCGGCCCGGTTCAAAGCGGTGCGCATATGGCGTGTCTGCTGCTCGTAATCCAGGAGCCGGCGGGACAGGGTGCGCACCCGGTGTTCCGTCCGGTCGCGGTATCGTCGCAACCGTTCCACTTCCCCTTCCCGGGCAGTCAATCGTTCCTGCAAAGATGCGTTCTCTTTGCGCATGGAATCAACTTCGTCTGCCAGTTGTTGCAAACAACCTTCTAATTCATCAACACCGAACATCCCACCCACCCCCTTTGCACTACGATTGGTTTCACTAATTCCCAGACTGCCTCCGGCAATCGGCGGATACAGATTCGCCGCCGGCGGAAGCAACACCCGCGGTTCTGGCCAACAAGTAAACGCGGTGACACCGCGCTTTCCCTGCCCGGCCAGCGGCATTAAAGCTGCGATTCTCACTCCGGGGGGAATAGGTTGCGGGCTTGCCTCCCACCAACTACGGCCATCATCCGGCGAATAAACACCCCGCCATTCATGCCCGGCCGGCCACCAGACCTGCAGCAACCCGGCCTGCCGCACAGGCAGGAGCGGTGCTCCCCCCACAAACTCCCATTCATAGCCCCAACCTTCACCCACCACCCGGCTCAAGCAGTGCACGTGGGGGCCATTCAGACCGCTGCTGCTCCAGAAGATATGCAAATTGGACCCATGCGTCAAAGCGCGCGGGACACTCCCCTCTGGGCGCGGTCCGGCCAGGAACAGTTTGGCCTCGCCGCTAACGGAATAATGCACGATCTGATTTCCCCCCTGACCTGCCTCGCGATAAAACAAGTGCAGATCACCCTGCCCGTCCGCCACCAACTCACAACCAGCCAACAGCGCACCTCGCCCAGTTGCCAACACCCGCCCTGCATTCCAGTCCTGGCCATCCCAATACAGATGGCGAATCTGCCAGCGGCCTGCGCTCAGATCCAGCTCCTGGACTGCCACATGGATACCCCTGTGCCGATCCGGGGCACAGGCCAAACACCGGCGATACCGCTGTGGTAACGGTAGTCTATGGCGTTGCCAGCTCTGTTCCGTGCGCCACCAGTGAAATATCGCCCCATCGTCGGCCAACACCAGGGCATGCAGATCATGGAATCTATCTCGGGCAGTGGCCAACTCCAATCCTGGCCGCTGGCCATCCTCGCCCGGGCTATCATCTCGCCAGTCTTGCCCGTCATAAAAACACGCAGAGAAGCAGCCCTGACCATCCAGGAACACACACCGGAAGGCATCATTCTCTATCACGGCCAGCGCCCGACCCAGTCCCATCATGCCTCCCGACACCGGTTTCACCTCCCGGTTTCCTATTTACTAAACCTACGCCAACACACGTTCCCATATGTTTCAGCATAACAAAATCCAGCACCCGAATGGATGCTGGATCTTGTTGCGCAATGCCGCTTACTCTTCCTCGGCCAGTTTGATGACTTTATCACCGTCAGCCTTGCCCGGGAGGATGTCGGGTTGTGGCGGATTGAAGCTCGGCGGCGACGACTCGCAACGCATTTGGAAGTCTTCACAAGCCGTTGGAATGGCTTCACAAAGCGGCGGCACACACTCACCATAGGTGTCAACCTCTAGCTGAACGTCGGCCGCTGTCTTGAACAGCAGCGTCTGGCCGAGGTCAAAGAAGATGCTGCGCCCGACGATCCGCTGCCGCAGGAACTCAAAGCGGGCAAAGAACTTGCAGAACATCAGATCCTCGAATCCAGGTGCCACAAACAGCGGTACGTCCTTAGCAAATGTGAACGTATCGACCGCTTTTTGCGTTGAACCGTTGACGGCTGTGTAAGTGACAACCACCCGCACCGTCCAGGTAAACGTCACGCGCCGGCGACCGGGCAACCCGGGAATATTCAGGCTTTCACCGAATTGGCAATCGAAGCTCACCACTTTACCAACAATGCTCTGAATCGAGCTTGGATCAGGCCGACCGGTGGCTGGTGTCACAGACAAATCTTCCACGCATTCGCATTGGAAGCAGGAATCATAGACCTTAACGACCTCCAAGCACACTCTGTGCCTGGGCGGCGGTGGTGGCGGAGGCGGCCACTGTGCACTATCCACCTCTTGCTGGCCACCAGCTATCAACGGCTGTGGCGACTTTTCGTTTTTGCCCCAAAAGGGTAACACAGTTTCTTTCTCTCCTTTCTTCTTGACCGGTTTACACCGGCCCCAAGCGGTAAATCCACCCGGTTGCTCTATACTATGCCGGAAGGTCAAAAGGCGACATAATTTTCAATCACCCGCTTCAAAAAGAAATCCAGCACCCACTGATGCTAGATGAAAACGGCAGATATCGCTAATCGACCTCTGACGGTTGAGGCGGATTAAAGCTCGGCGGCGACATCTCGCAACGCAGCTCAAATTCCTCACAGGCAGTGGGAATGGCCTCACAGAGCGGTGGCACACATTCACCATATGTGTCTATCTCAAGCTGCACATCAGCGGCCGTTTTGAACAAAAGCGTCTGCCCAAGATCGAAAAAGAAGTTTCGTCCGACAATCCGCTGCCGCAGGAACTCGAAGCGGGCAAAGAACTTGCAGAACATCACGTCTTCAAACCCAGGGGCGACAAATAACGGGACATCTTTAGCGAATGTGAATGTGTCGACCGCCGTTTGCGTCGTACCATCAACGGCTGTATAAGTGACTGTCACCCGTACAGTCCAAGTGAAAGTGACGCGCCGACGACCAGGCAGACCGGGAATGTTCAAGTCCTCACCAAACTGACAACCGAAGCTGACCACATTGCCAACCATCCCTTGGATCATAGCCGGATCACACTGACCAACCGGCGGCGTCACAGACAGATCCTCCACGCATTCACACTGGAAGCACGAATCGTAAACCTTCACTACTTCCACACAAACGCGATGGGTGCGTCGTTTTGCAGCACCCTCTACTTCCTGCCCACCAGCGGCAGGAAGATGCACTTGTTTGCCATGTTTGCCCCAAATAGAGAACATGGATTTTTTTCGTTCCCTCCCTTCAAGATTTCCAGGTGCGGGAAGTTCCCAACCCCGCTGCTATTGGCATTCTATGCAAAGCCGGGGATGGGCGTCCCATGATTCGCTAATGCATGGTTCCCAACTTGTCCCAGCTAGTCCGAACTCGCAGGCAATCTACATAATTCCAAGTACCTTTAACATGGAATTGCTGAAAAAGTTTATGAAAGCCCAGGAGCGACTCCCACTGGCTTTGCCGCATTTTACATAAGTGATTACAATAATATTACAAGATCGTTACGGAAATAAGTCACAGCCTTGCTCGCAGCAATCATCTTGCAGATTAATACAGCTAAGGAATCTATATCAAGGAGGGATTGTCATTAGGTTGCGCAAAAAGGCAGGTTTATTGCTGGTAGTAATTTTGTTGGCAAGCATGATGGTTATGGTCAATGGCCAAAGCGTCATGGCATGGGGGCTACGCTATTACCCTGCAACGGGCAGCAGCAATCCGCCCGGAGTAGAAATGTCCACCCCAATCAAGTCCGGGGAAATCATCTACCTGGGCAACAGGTGTACTCCCGTCCAAAAACCCACCGCTTCGGCACCGGGGAACAATGACAAGAGTGAACCGAACGCTGACAAGCCGACCCCACCCAGCAGTGGCAAAATCATCTGGTTAAATAAAATGCCGGCCACCCCTGGGAAAAACACCAAGACTCCCCCGCCGACCCAACCCACCCCGCCACCCAGTAATCCGGGTACAGACAACTCCCCGGCCCCTGGGACCAGCGGAACCCAACAGCAGGAATACCTGCTGGGGCTGATTAATGCGGCGCGGGCGGAAAACGGAGTTGCGCCCTTGACCCTTGACCCACGCCTGACCGAATTGGCCACCATGAAGGCGCAGGATCTGGTCGACAATAACTACTTCGATCATATCTCGCCCACTTACGGCAGCCCGTTCGATATGTTGCGCAACGCCGGCGTTCATTACTGGTATGCCGGGGAAAACCTGGCCCGGGCAGGCAATATCGGCACTTGCCATGCTCTGCTGTGGCAAAGCCCGGGGCATCGCGCGAATATGCTGGAACCCCACTTCAACCGGGTTGGGCTGGGAATCGTTCCAGCCAAACCGAGCGGCGTAATGGTGGTAGAACTGTTTATCGGCACGGAACGTTAACGACCAAGCAGGAAGCGCTACTATGGCGGGTGAGTT
>DUQP01000052.1 GCA_012837735.1 Bacillota bacterium | reverse complement strand
CCTCCCGGGTCTTCAAAGCCATGTAAAAGCGCTCCTTTCAGATTCGTTTATTGTGTCAGCGATACTACCCTGAAAACTCCTTAATTTTATTCGGGAAGACAGGTTGTATTCCTTCTGCGAAACAGGATTTCGGGAACGGGAAAAAACATAACTCGCCATTTTATTCCCACAATCGTAATCCCAAGCGTTTAGCTTCATCCCTAAGGCTCTGCCAAACCTTGGGGTGGATGGGCACACCTAGTTGTCGGTTGCGTTTTTCCTGCATGAACTCTTTTTCTCCGGCAACGAAAATCTGTTTCGCCCCTTTGGCGCGGGGCGATGAACGCAGTTGCCGAATGAACTGATCCATCCGGTCCGTGAATTCATGCAATGGCATGAAGGCATCAACCTGCATGGCGGCAAAGAAATGCCCCACATTACACGGATCTTCATCAACCGGGCGCAGCACCCCTGTCAAAAATCCGGCTCCCGACAATACCCCGCTTAAAATATCCACCACCGCCGCCAATCCATAACCCTTGTAGCCAGAGTTTTCCGCCGGTCCGCCGAGCGGGAACACACCGCCATGCTCAATCACTTCATTAGGATCGCTGGTTGGCATGCCATCCCGATCTGCCCCCCAATGCCGGGGTACAGGCAAATCCTTGCGGCGGTATACTTCCATTTTGCCGATCGCCACCACGCTGGTGGCCATATCCAATACAAATGGCTCCTCGCCGCCGCCGGGGAAAGCGATACTGATCGGATTCGTGCCCAACATACGCGTGCGACCGTAAGTGGGGATGGTAAGCGGTTGGCTGTTAGTGAGGCTAATTCCGATCATGTTTTTTCCTAAAGCCATCATGGCATAGTATCCGGCCATGCCGTAATGGTTGCTATTCCTCACTACGGTGATGGCCAGGCCGTGTTGTGCGGCCAGTTCCAGGCACTTCTCCATTCCCAAATAGCCGGCCACATGTCCCAACCCGTTGTCGCCATCCAACACAGCGGTACTGCCAATTTGGCGCATCACCTGCACATGAGCGCGGGGATTCATCAAACCCCGTTCCAGGCGCCCCAAATAATAAGAAAACAACCGCCCCACTCCATGGGACTCAACCCCACGCAAATCTGCACTTGTCAGCACATCCGCTACGATTATGGCATGTTCTTTAGGCACCTGATAGCGAATCAGAATATCGCACACCAATTCTTGTAACGCCGGCAAGGGCACCCGCTGGTATTCTTCTTGACTGCTCACAACATCTACCTCCTAAATCAACACAATGGGGCCAGTTTGGCCCCATTGTAGCTCCATCCCCTATGTGCCGCGTCCCTACTTCTTCAAGCCGGCAATCAGGGCGCCCGAAATAACCATGCGCTGGACTTCGTTTGTTCCCTCATAAATCTGCTGCACTTTAGCATCGCGCATGAAGCGTTCCACTGGATACTCCTTAGTGAATCCATAACCGCCGAAGATCTGGACGGCTTCAGTGGCAACCTGCATCGCAATGTCGGAGGCAAAACACTTGGCCATGGCAGCTTCTTTGCTGAAGCGCTGGCCTTGATCACACAACCAAGCAGCTTTCCATGTCAGCATGCGGGCCGCTTCCACTTGCATGGCCATATCCGCCATCTTGAAAGCGACGGCCTGAAATTTGTTGATTGGTTTGCCAAACTGTTCGCGTTCGGACGAATACTGCAGGGCATTGTCCAGAGCGGCCTGAGCAATACCGAGCGACTGGGCGGCTACGCCAACCCGCCCAAAATCCAGACCATGCATGGCAATGCGAAATCCCTGGCCTTCCGCGCCCAAGAGATTGCTCGCCGGAATCTGGCAATCATTAAAGATAATCTCACGGGTGGGCGAAGAACGCAGGCCCATCAAGTTTTCCTTCTTACCATATTCCAGCCCCGGAGTGTCCTTCTCGACAATGAAAGCTGTCAAACCCCTAACGCCCTGCGATTTATCTGTCATGGCGATTACGATATAGACATCTGCTTCTCCACCATGAGTGATGAATTGCTTGCTGCCATTCAGGATATAGGAATCGCCATCTTTGACTGCCACCGTAGCGGCAGAACCAGCATCACTCCCAGCGCCCGGCTCGGTCAGAGCAAAAGCACCCAAGTATTCACCGGCGATTAACGGTCGCGCGTACTTCTCTTTTTGTTCCTCCGTACCATATAGGTATATCGGTGTGGTACCGAGGTTTACATGTGTCTGCAGGCAACCGCCAGTGGCAGCACACCGCTTCGCAATTTCTTCTATGCAAATGGCAAGGGTTAGATAGCCGCCATCCAAACCGCCCCATGTCTCCGGAAACGGAATGCCGGTGAATCCGAGTTCACCCATTTTGGCGAATATCCCCCGATCAAATTCTGCTTTTTCATCCCTTTCCGCTGCCGTCGGTTTGACTTCCTTGTCGGCAAACTCGGAAGCAAGCTGCCGGGCCATTTCTTGTTCTTCTGTTAATTGAAAATCCACACAAAACCCTCCTTTGACTTTCCGCCCGCAAGTGGCTGTAGACTGGATTTAGCTATTAAGACATACGACCTTTTATGGTCAAATGCCTGCTATCTTCAAAAAAATGCCCAAATCTTTTTTGGCCCATGCCTCATGGTGAGGAATGGCAACAAATCTGTTATAATTAAGACAAGCTATTTCTTTTAGGAGGGAGAACATGCGCAAGGAACTTGCACCAGAGTTAATGGAACTGGCCGAAAAGGTTTATCAGGCCGCAGACACAGCCACTAATCTTGACACGTTTTTGACGGAGCTCTACCCGGATGTGACCGTGGAGGATGCTTATGCCATGCAGATGGTCAACATTGACAGGCGCGTCAAAAACGGCAGCCGCATCATCGGCAAAAAAGTCGGCCTGACCAGCAAAGCCATGCAGGAACTTTTGAATGTTGACGAACCGGACTACGGACATTTGCTGGACGATATGGGCTACTTCCCCGGGGAAGGAATCCCTATGAGCACTCTTATTCAACCAAGAGTGGAAATGGAAATCGCTTTCCTGCTGAAAGAAGACCTGCAAGGACCTGGCCTCAACCAGATCGACGTATTGCGCGCCACGGAAGCGATTTTCCCATCCATGGAAGTAATTGATAACCGTTATCGGGACTGGACGAAGCTGACAGTCCGGGATACCATTTCCGATAATGCCGGAGCAGCTCTCTATGTTTTGGGCACCGAACTCACTAATCCGGCAGAAATTGATATGACCACCCTGGGCGGTGTGTTCGAGAAAAACGGGGAAGTGATCGCCACCGCTACCGGCGCTGCTGTCCTTGGTAACCCGGCCATCGCGATCGCATGGTTGGCAAATAAGCTGGGCGCTTATGGCGTTCCCCTCAAGGCCGGCGAAGTTGTCCTGTCAGGCGCCTTAACGGCCGCTTTGCCAGCTGCTAAGGGCGATGTCTTCACAGTCCGCTTTGCTGAGCTCGGCTCCGTCACTACCCGCTTCGTATAAAAAAAGAGGGCTGCCCCAGACGCTTGGGGCAGCCTTTTTTCCTTCGTCCCCTACCTGACCTCAATCTTTACCACTTCAAAGAGGAGCTTGCTCCCTACCTGTTGCAAATGATATTTCAAAAAAACGTTGTAGCTCGAGCCCTTGGATATTAAACGCACGATATTTACCTCATGGCAAACGTTGTTCTTAGTGATCGCGGTGTAGTTATCATTGAAGGGGATCTTGTAAACCTCACCACTGACGGAGTCTACTCCACTCAGCAAACCATGCACATGATGACTGTACTTTTTCAGCTGGCCGTTCTTGTCGAAGACCATGTGCTCGCGAATGGTCAGGTCGCCGCTTAGGGTGATAAAACCACCGGTCACAGGGTTGGGGGCATCGAAAACAATTCCCGTAGTGTCAATCACTTCTTTGTGCTTAACCACATTGCCGGCCATCACCGGGCCGGCCATAGCTACTACTAACAGCATTCCCAGACAAATTGCGACCAATCTCTTGAACATGGAGATCATCACCGCCTTAATGGCAATATTTGGTTTTTAATCTTCGTCATTGTTCGCCTTTTTCCTGCTATTTACCCAACATGGCATGCAAATACCGGCTGACAATCGATTGACCATAATCTATGCCTGGATAAGCCCAGCCCACGCCGGTTGGGTTCTCTCCCGCGCCCAGGTGTTCAACATAGCAGGCGCTGCCCCGCCGCACATGACGAAAGCGCGGGTCAACCAGATCTGTCCCCTCCGGCAGTGGCCCATCTGTGGCATAGGCATATAGGTGCTGAATGTGTGCTTCCACCCCTGTTGCCGGGTCCGGAAAGCATGCGCCCGGATTGTCCGGTCCTGTTGCCCCGAGGCCGCAAAAGTTATTCTGTTCCGGTTGCACGACGCCGGTGAAGCGGAAAAAGCCCGTCTCTTTACAAGCCTGTGCCAGCGCCACATCCGGGCGCACGCCATATTTTGGTGCAATTGACCAATATAACGCGACGAGGTGAACGTACTGCGGAGCACGCTTTGCCAGCCATTCTTCTGCTTGAACCAGCGAGACGGCCGGTTCCCCACAGATAGGGGTCAAATTGGCAGATTCCCCAGGCGCTCCCATCTCCCGTCCTGGTTCTACATAAATCGTCTGTTCCGCCTCATCATAATGCACCTGGCAGGCTAAAGCCTCCCCCACAAACCGCAATGGCACCATTGTCCGCCCGGCCATCACTAAAGCGGGTTTTCTCAATGTGACCTCTTGGCCATTTACCTGTGCTTGGGCTTGTCCGATCTGCAGTGTTACGAAATCTTTGCCGTTAGTAATGGTAACCCGTTGTATCTCCTGTTCCCACCCCACCGTCGCCCCCAGGGCTTCCGCTAAAGGGCGCACAGGCACCAAGGTGGTTCCGTCCATGATTACCGGGGGCCTGTCCAAAGTCAATTCTTCCCCCGCCATTCGCACACTCAAATCAGCAGCTAACACTGGACCGGCGGCAAAAATAATTGTCATTATGATTGGCATAACTAGACTAATAAAGCGCATTTTTACCCTCCTATGTGTTTGCCAATAGATAATTCTGGATAAGACGATAGACAATTCTGCACAAAACAAAATATATCCTTCGTTCCGGTGCTGAATGACAAAAAAGCGCACCAGGTGCGCCTTTTTTGTCAGACCGATCAACCTTTTAGGGTGTGTTTTGTGGTACTATACAGCCCCGATGCCGATAAGCCGAGCGCCAGACCAAGCAGGAGAGTCTGAAATGTGAATGTATCCTGGAACAATTTAAAAGAGAAAGAGAGGACTATACCCAGTAATAGTGATAGTAGACCAGCAAACTGGGACGGAAAACCGATCTTTTTCGCCAGCTGCACAAAACCAACAATCAAGGCCACACCGGATACGCCCAGGATCTCCATGTTCATACCCATGGACCTGCCTCCTTATCGGTGATGGTAATTGTTATGTGCGTCGCTGGCATAAAATGAGGCCTAACTTGAAATGGAGCCGCTCACAGAATCGTGGGGCTAGATACCTCAATATCCCGCAAATGGCAGGAATCATTCAACAACACCAGGCAAGGGTCCCGCCCGGCGGGCCAGTCAATTGCCGTCAGAGCGCAGTTTCCAGTCATGAAACGGGCCCGCAGGTGAGGAGGAATGCCCAAAACATGGCACAAAATAGCATGTAAAGCACCACCGTGGGTTACGATTAAGGCCATTTCCTTTTTTGCCGCTTCTTTACACACGCGCCCTGCCCGGCCCATGACACGGGTAAACGATTCTCCTTCTGTCGGGTTGCCCAGGCGAGCCCCCTGGGACCAGGAGGCCAAGTCTTCCGCGTATCGTTCCCGCACCTGGGCGACTGTTAAGCCTTCCCAGGCCCCATAGCAGATCTCGCGCAGTTCTGGCGTTTCAATTAGGGGAACAGGTTGCCTTTGCTGTTTTGCTACCATTTCAGCGGTTTCGCGGGCTCTGCGCAAGTCACTGCTATAAATGACATCGAAGTTGAACTCAACCAAACGACGGGCCAGGGCTTCACCCTGGGCCCGACCCAAGTCATTTAACGGCACATCCGTGTGGCCCTGAATACGGCCGGCATGATTCCAATCCGTTTCCCCATGTCTGGTGATATACACTATTCCGATTGGGATGCACCCCCTATCTGCACGCCCATCCGCACAAATTGCAACATAAAACAAGCGCGGGATGCAGCGCACCCCGCACCATGGACACCGTCCTTAGTTTGTTTGCCGGGCGCGCTGTACTTCGGTTTGCAACACATCCACTAAGTCGCCAAACCGCACCGGCTGCTCTCTGATAATGCGGGTGCTGGCCGTGCGGATGATGGCCCGATCCGCCTCCGTCAGGTACTCGGCCGGCGACTTGCCATCTACGCGGGCTAAAAGCAATAGACCTAACTCCCGGCAGGTATTTTCTTCAATCCAATCCGGTGCAAAGACGCTGATCGTTTCCAGATAGCTGCGGCCCATCCGCAAGAATGCTTCAAACAGGCGCTCACTGACGGCCGGCATGTGCACTGCCTTCAATAACAGGTGGTTAAGCAGGAAACCCGTATCAAAGGTCGGGTCGCCGATATGGGCCACTTCGCCGTCCAACAGCCAAATTTGCTCCGCACCAGGTGTGACCAGGATGTTTTTGGGACTATAGTCCCCGTGTACCAATGTTTTCCGCAAGGTCAAGATGCGATTTATTTCAGCTCGGATCTCTCGCTCCAGTTCCGGATGGCGACGGGCAATCGTTTCAAAATAAGGATCAACGCGCAGATCGATGAAGCGTTGCTGATTGTCAAAATGCTGCACCACAGCTTCATTCTCATATGTGCGATTGTGCATGACCGCTAGAATCTGGGCCACTTGTTCGGCAACTGAGAAATCCACTTCGCCACGTAATAGTTGCGCCTTCCACATCTCGGACCCAGGTGGTGCAAATTCCATCGCAAACAAATAGTTTTCTTCATCTTCCCAAACTACGCGCGGGGCATATTTGGGACCCAACAAATCTCGGATTAGCTTCAAATAATCTTTTTCAATATTGGCCCGATCTGGCTCCACAAACCAATCATCTTTCACGCGCAGCTGCGGCAAAGCCTGCTTAAACACTACTGCGCCGCGATCGGACATCACCTTGAATACATCATTTGAAACTCCGCCCCCCAATGGGGTTATCTCATGCTGTTCTCCTTCTTTAAGATATCCGGATTGAAAAAGATAGGCGCGTAAGTTTTCAGCGTTGTTGTCAATGCGAAAAATTGCTACCACCCTCCTTAGTGGGATTGTCAGTTGCACCATTAGTTGGTCATTTGCCGGGCCTTTTTTTAAAACATTTTTACATCAGACGACAAAAACCTGCTGAAAACGACCCAAAAAGGATTTCCGCTGCCAGGACAGAAAATGTGTTCAACGTCGCCATGGGGGTGTTGTTAATTGCGGTTTTGGACATCACCGTACTTTTTTCTAACCATGACACCTCTTTTTGGGAGCGGTAATTTCATTTTGGCGAAAGGCATCGTTGTGCAAGAATTGCCTCCTGGCACGATCAGTCTAATCCGTTTTAGCATTGCCGCTCTGGCACTTTTCATGGCTGTGCGTTACCAGGCACGAAAAGGTACAGAGAAAAAAACCATTAGCTAAACGGGATCTGCCGGCGTTTTGGCCACCACGGGCGTCTTTGGCTTCAACACTTTGGTATATCTATCTTTCTCTTACACCACTGCCATTAATGCTGCTTTGGTGCACGCTTTGACGCCTGCTTTGATTGTGCTTGTTTCCCGCTTCACGCTTGGCGAGCAGACAACTGCCCGCCAATTAGTCGGTTTATTGGTTTCCATTTTCGGTGCCACCGCAGTTATTACGCGCGGATCATGGCAAGCATTGTACACGCTCCAATTCAATACTGGAGATCTGTTGATGATCCTGGCAGCGGCCACTTGGACAGTCTATTCTGTACTGGGTAAATACGTCATGCAACGTTATACGCCCCTGGTAGCCACTTATTACGCCACCATAATTGGAATCATCATGTTGGTTCCGCTGGCAACCTGGGAAATGACTCGCTATCCTGTGCCGGGGATATCTACAGCAGGGTTCTTCAGCCTGGTATATATCGGTCTTTTTGCTTCCTTCACGGCATTTTTGTTTTGGATCGCGGCGTGCAGGCAATCGGCGCCAGTCGCGCCGGGATCTTTTCCAACCTGATGCCGATCACCACGGCAATCCTTTCCTACCTCTTTCTGCATGAAGCCATCGGTAGCTACCACCTGGTGGGCGATTGTTCATCCTGGTGGGAGTTTATTTGGTGTGTCAGATACAACAAACGGCCCCCGAGAGTCCGGGGGCCGTTCGGTGAGAAGGGAGGAACTTCTCTTTCAACCTCCCTAGGAAGGTTCATAGATAGTTTACGTAATAATATCGAAAATTGATCCTAACCGTGATATGTTTAGGCTTTCCGTTTCTCGTCTTGCTGCCGTTCCCACTCCCCGAGCGGCATGATTTTATCGGGCCATGCCACAATTTTAAAATGCGGCGGGAGCGGTGGATTTGGCCGCAACATATGGCCTACCGGGTACGAATGACCGCTGGCATAAGATTTTTCCATGCCCAGTACCCACTCGTCAAAGAACCCGGCATTCAGTGCCACCAACAACTCGGTGTCCGTGAATAGACCAATTCGCCGCCCACCGTGGCATGGGAAAGAGATAAACAGGTCGTTGTTGATGTAGGCCTGGGCAGCACCAGACCCACAAATCCCGGCCACGTTGTAGTAGACTATGTGTTTTGGTTCCCCGCTGTTCCACATCTGTCCATCCAGGACTTTGTTCGTCATCCCCGGCACCACGGCGAACATGATGATATCCGGTTCAACCGTCAAATCATACAAAGGCCCAACCAGTACTGCCTGCATGGTAAACGGTTCTACCCGCGGAACGCCGAGTAGAGACTTGCGTGCTGCTTCGGCATTTTCGAAGTGCACCCCACCCATATGTTCACCCGTCACTACATGACCGGTCCATTCCTCAAAACCAAGCAGTCCCGGTGCGAACGGGCATGTAATGTGCCGGCGCTCTAACAGATAGTTCTTGCGGATCTGGCATCGTTCATAACGTGCATGGGAGACGAACTGGCAGAATGTCCCTTTGAAGTCCGGCTTTTCCCCCACTCCATCTGGTATTTCTTCACCCTTTTTATAGAATTTGACGCCGACTGGCAAGGTAGAAATACGCAGATGCTCTTCGATCTGGCGGGCGTGCTTGATGTTTTCTTGGCTCCCACGTGGTTTTTCAAAACTAGACACTTGCTCACATCCTTCCAAAGCATGTTAATTTTGGGCATACGTTATCAATCTTCTCCAGTCTGCGGGTTATTCCTGCTACATTTTTTGTGACAATCACCCAACAAGGAAATTGTCCTGCAAATGGGGAATTAAAGTATTTTAGATATCGCAATTGGGGGTGGCCACAGTATTTACCATTGATAACGACGCCAACAAACTGCGGGAATATCTGGAACAAATCGGTTACCTGGAAACCAACGAAGACGCTACGATCGTTGCTTTGGGCGGTGGCGTTTCCAACGACGTCTTTCGCGTCGTATCACAGCGCGGCGCAATTGTCGTGAAACAGGCCCTGCACAAACTGCGCGTCAAAGACGACTGGTTCATTGATCCGGAGCGAGCCAATGTGGAAAAAGACTACTTGAAGCTGATCCTTACCCTCCTGGGGGATGATTACGCACCGGCCGTGGTATTTGAAGATGAGGAAAACTGCCTCTTTGCCATGGAACATGCCCCAGATGGCTCAAAGATGTGGAAGGAATTATTGCTGTCTGGCCAGGTAGACAGGGATTTAGCCCGCTTGGTAGCTCAGCTCTTAGCTAGACTCCACAATGAGACCTACGGTAACCAAGCCATTTTAGAACGATTTGACTATCAACAGAGATTTATCGATTGCCGGGTAGACCCATATTTCGAAACCATCGCCCGCCGCCATCCGGAACTGGAACAGGAAATCCGCACGGAGATCAACCGCGTGCTGGTCAAAAAAGGCGTACTGGTACACGGAGATTATAGTCCGAAAAATATCCTCTTATTCCCGGATCGGAAAAAGATCTGGCTCTTGGACGGCGAAGTGGCCCACATCGGTAACCCCAGTTTCGATACGGCATTTCTCTTAAACCATTTGCTGTTGAAAGCAGTGCACGTCAAATCAGCCCAGGAAGACATGTTGGAGGCCTTCCGGCAGATGGGTACCGCTTATTTAGAGGCAGTCACGGTCTTCCCCGCCGATTGGATGGAGGAAAACACCTGTCGTGAGCTGGGCCTGATGATGTTGGCGCGGGTAGATGGCAAATCACCCGCCGAGTACTTAAATGAAGATGAACGGGTCATGGTAAGAAGAGCTAGTACTCGCATTATTCGTGAACGACCAAAGTGTTTTCACGACTTGGCGGAAATTGTTGTCCAAGAAATTGAAGCTAATGGGTAGTTGGGCAGTGAGGTCTGGAATCCATATTGCAGCAAACAATGCTAAAAGGAGGATAACAAATGAAGATCAAGCAAGTGAAGGCCCGTCAGGTTTATGACTGCCGTTGTACCCCGACCGTGGAAGTAGATGTCACACTTGATTCAGGTGCCTTTGGACGTGCGATAGTGGCTTCTGGCGCTTCCACAGGAAAGTTTGAAGCACTCGAATTGCGCGATGGTGACCCGAGTCGCTTCCGCGGCAAAACCGTTTACCAAGCGATAAAAAATATTGAGCAGGAAATCGCTCCGGCCGTAATTGGATTTGATGCTAGTCGCCAGGCCGATCTTGACCAGCTGCTAATCGAACTCGATGGCACTCCAAACAAGACCCGTTTGGGCGCCAATGCTTTGTTGGGCGTGTCCATGGCAGCCGCTTACGCCGCTGCTCAGGAGGCTGGCGTACCCCTGTATCGCCACCTGGGTGGTGCGGAAGCCCGGACACTACCCGCTTCCTGGGTGCAGTTGTTCAATGGTGGCGTGCATACGGAACGCTCAATCGATATCCAGGATTTTTCCATCATACCAATGAACGCTCGCAATCATGATGAATACCTGGAAATCGGTTATGAGATTTTCCAAACCACAAAAGACATGCTGCGTGAGCTCGGCAAACCGGTGGGCTCCGGTGACGAAGGCGGTTTTTGGCCAATCTTCGATTACAATGAAGAAGCCCTGGAATTGATCATGCAAGCAATCCGGCGCGCTGGATTCAAGCCGCGCGAAGAAATCATGATCACCATGGATGTGGCTGCCTCCAGCTTCTTTGCCGACGGCAAGTATCATTTGGAGTTAGAAGACAAACACTTATCCGCTCAGGAATGGGCCCAAATGCTCGAATCATGGGTAGACAAATATCCGATCATCTCGATTGAAGACGGCATGGCGGAAGAAGATTGGCAGGGATGGGAATTGCTCACCGCCCGCATCGGTGACCGGTGTCAGTTGGTCGGCGATGATCTTTTTACGACGAATGTGGAGCGCATTCAGGAAGGAATCCGGCGCGGTGCCGCTAACGCCTCTTTAATTAAATTGAACCAAATCGGCACTGTCACGGAGACGCTCGCCGCCGTAAAGGTATCCCAGAATGCCAATTACCTGCCTGTGGTATCCGCCCGCTCTGGTGACACAGAAGACAACACCTGCGTTCACATCGCGGTAGCGACCAATTCCGGGCAGCTAAAGCCGGGTGGTCTTACCCGGACTTGCCGAATTAACAAGTATAATGAAGTGGTACGCATTGGCCAAGAATTGGGTGACAAAGCCATCTGGCCAATCCCGGATTTGTTTGCCCGCTTTTTGAAATAAGTTTTTGGGGGAGCTGTCAGACAGCTCCCCTCTTCCGCATAGTGTTATCAACTGGCAGGAGGCCCGATCATGGCGCAAAATGATATTAGAAAACTGACATTGTCTCCGCAAGAAATGCGCAGCTTGGGTTATCAAGTGGTCGATATCTTGGTGGGACACTTGACAGAGCTACCCGGAAAACCGGTGACAGCCCCCTTGCAAGAAACCGGCCTGGCCCAGATTTGCGCAACGCCATTGCCGGAAAAAGGCACCCCACTGCAGGATGTCTTGACAGAGTTGACCGAAAAGTATCTCTCCCGCATTATGCATGTCAATCACCCGCGATTTTTTGGCTTCATCCCCAGCCCCGCCAACTACGTGAGCGCTCTGGCAGATTTTCTCACCTCCGGCTATAACGTGTTTGCTGGGATGTGGATCGAAGCGTTGGGGCCGGCGGAGATTGAGGTAATGACTCTTGAGTGGGTGCGGCAACTGCTTGGCATGCCTGCGCGAGCCGGCGGTTTGTTCGTGAGCGGTGGCTCAATGGCCAATTTGACAGGACTGGCGGTAGCTCGTCACCATTGTTTAGGAAACGATACCACAAATGCGGTAATTTATTTTTCCGACCAAACCCACTCCTCGCTTGGCAAAGCCCTGACCCTGCTTGGGTTCAAAGCTGAACAATCCCGCTGCCTAGCCAGCGATGCGCAATATCGCTTGGTGATGTCTGACCTGGAAAAGGCGGTTGCAGAAGATGCCAAACAGGGTAAGCGCCCGTTTTGTGTGATCGCCAATTGTGGGACCACCAATACCGGTGCTGTGGACCCGTTGGCCGAGATCGCTGCCTTTTGCCACGAACATAGTCTGTGGTTTCATGTGGATGCCGCTTACGGTGGAGCAGCTGCACTGACCCCCCTGCGGGACACACTGCTGGTTGGCTTGGAAAAGGCAGATTCGTTAGCTTTTGACCCCCATAAATGGCTTTTCCAGCCCTATGAAATCGGTTGTGTGATGGTCCAGGACGAAAATTATCTATTGGACACATTTAGGGTCCTGCCCGAATACCTGGTCGACACTCAAAAAGGGGCTGAGATAGTCAATTTTGCCGACCGCGGTATCCAGTTGACGCGCAGTTTCCGCGCTTTGAAGCTGTGGATGTCGCTCAAGACCTTTGGCCTGGAGGCATTTCGGGAAGCGGTTTCCTGGGGCTTATCCATGGCTGAGTACGCCACAGAGTTGTTGGAGACTTCCCCCCACTTCAAAGTCATTGCTCCGGCCACCTTGGGAATCGTTTGTTTCCAGTACTGTCCGCCCACTGCCTCTGCCCTATCCCAGGACGATTTGAACGAGCTGAATCAGGCGCTGGTTGACGCCGCCATGGCGGATGGTTATTTGACCGTCACTTCGACGATATTGAAGGGACAGAGGGTAATCCGCCTGTGTCCCATCAATCCGCGGTTGAGTCGCGCTGATTTGGAGATCTCTATAGAACGACTGCGCGTTCTAGGCGAGGAGTTGCTGCTGGAGTTCGTGTGAATTATGCCGGGGAGCCTGGATTGAAGGCTCCCCGACTTTTGTTAGAAATGCACCGGTTCCGTATACTCTCCCTGAATCCGCACCGCACACCCTTTTTGTCGAAAAAAACGCGTGAACTTTGGCGATCAGCCGGAAGCCTAGCTAGCCCTTTTGTCAAAAGTGTTACAGACACCCTGATCAAACTGGTTCAGCAATATAGGAACGCTTGCAAACGGTCATTGTCTCGGAATCATTGACTTAACATGAGCTATTTTCATTTTTTGAACCTATGATTAATATAATCTTGCATCTTGGCGCCAGTTAGCTCTATTGTGGCCACTCCGGTGCGCACAAAAAACCGTTCCACAGAACCTTCTTTTACAAAAACCGGAGATTTGCCACGCAGACACTCCACCACCATTACTCTAACATCTTGGTAATCATCAAACCGCGGGTGTATATTGATCATGTGATGTGGGCCAAGACGGTTGTTAAGCAAGTTTATCAAATATAAATACATCTCTTCCTCACTATCAAAATCATCGCTTTCTATGCCCACCGGATCGCCATCATCTGCTGCCCCGATGATTAGTATGCCTCCGTTACTGTTCACAAAAGCAGCAACGGTTCTTACCACCGACAACTCAATACGCGGATCTTTTTCACCGGTGTGCAGGTTAGCCCTTAATGTATGTTTAAATTCCACGGTTACTGCTTCACCGCTTGTAACAAGCTCCTCTACCAATACTGCATCTGTCCGGGATTCCTCACCAAGTTCTCCGCAGAGCTTCCTATAAGCATCGCAAATTACACCAGCCATTAACTCCCGTCTACAACGAAGAAAATCCTTATATGCCATGTTCTCCCAATTATCAGGCAAGGCATGCCAGTAATACATTTTTTCCAACTCTTGGATACTAAAACGGGTTTTCAGTTCAGGTAGATACTCGCTTGGCGCTTTATCTCTGATCCTGGCATTGTCGCTCCACTCCACCATCGTAAAGTTGGCGATCTGGTTAATCAGTCTGTTGTCCGTAATACCAATGGATTGCAAATAAGCCTTAGGGAAAAGATGGTGACGTTCAAGGGATGACCGTATGGGCTTGGTTGCGGGATCCATCAACTCCGCCACCTTCTGTTTCGAAAAGAGTACCCGGGCGTCGTGCAGGTTGAGTGCTGCGTAGAAAGCGAACATGGAGGGGCTACGTGCAGCTGCGGTAGCCAACTGTGTGGGCAAAGTGATAGTCCAGTAGTCATTGGTAAGGGTCGCGTTGCAAATCTCATCCAGCACCGCTATGTAAGCATCTGACTCTTTAACCTCTCGGAAGCGGGCCAAATCAAATTCCATCGTTGATTCGGGAGAAATAGAATACCGCCCTGTCAGTGCCGTCATAAAAAACCAGCGGGCAATTAAGCGACGCAGCTTGAATTCGTCTATGCGAAACTCAGTTCGTCCCATCAGGTAAAGAATATAGGCAAACAGAAGATTATTCTGTGAGCTAATGATCTGACCACTTCGATATCCCGCCTGCATAATTGCCTTCATAAAGTCATGCCAATACTGTAAGTTCAATACCTTTTCCTGGGCCCGCTTTAACACCTCGAACTGAGCTTTTCGTCGCTCTGGGCTAAATTGCTCAGTCTCCAGGTCCTTCCCCCTCAAGATAGAATAGACATTCTTTAGTCTTGCCCGCCGAAAACCAAGGCCTACACATACCCGCAACAGTTGGTCAGGATCGGGTTCAATAAAATGGTTGAAGGGGGAAGGCTCCCCTCTGGTAGGCTTCCGAGCTCGGCGACAAAAATCCTCCAGCTGTGTCCGGCCCTCGTCCCAAAAAACTGACATCAAGGTAAGGATGAAATCGGCCTGGTTAAGGGTTTTCCCCATACTGTTAATGCGTACGAAGACTTCCGAAACCTGTTCTTCAGTAATATTTGGCGAAAGAACAAGGGCAGTAAAAGGGTAGTTTATTAAATTCTGT
This sequence comes from Bacillota bacterium, assembly GCA_012837735.1. GTDB lineage: Bacteria > Bacillota > Sulfobacillia > UBA3575 > DUQP01 > DUQP01. The sequence goes on along the minus strand of DUQP01000052.1, from coordinate 36,142 downwards.
AACCTAGTAAAAGCCTTTTTGATTGTTTTAATATCCTGCTGGGATATTCCGGGGTCAGTAGTAATTGCTTCCAGATAGTCATCAGCTAGTTCAAAAATATCCGTTTTTTCATTCCAGATTACTGAGATGTTGGGAATATAGGACTTGTCGCGGCGAATAGCAGCGTCAGCAACTTCAAACTTACCTTGGAGAGGGTTAAACGCAATCTCAATTTTTTCTTTATTGTAGTTCTCCCTCACCACCTCTACACCCTTAATCACAGCGTATAGAGAGGTTAACCGCTGCTGGCCGTCTACTATCAACAACTGTGGTGGCATCTGTTTCGTATCGGTGCCGATCATCTTGCCACCATCAATCTGGGCATTTTCCCAGAAAAGCAAATAACCTACGGGGAAACCCTGGTACATGGAGTCAAATAAGTTGCGGACCTTCGTGTTCTTCCAGACGAAGGGGCGTTGAATGTCGGGCAGACCAATCGTGCCCATAGCAATTTGCTCCATCAAACTCCCAAGGGTGTAATTTATTTTGTAAAAAACTGTCTGGCTCATTGATTCTATCCCTCCGGCATTTTAAAACAAGCAAGGACAGATAAGCTAAAGAAACATTTTGAGCAAGCGACGTATCTAGAATTCTTTTAAACGTTCTTTTCGCAAAACCTTCAACATATTCCACTAATTCCCTTTGCTATAGGGCCATGCAGTAGGTACACCTGTAGTATTAGAGCCGCCAAACTTCACAATGATTACTTGCCACCGAAAGAAATATACCTGCGCATGCGGCTTTATTGCAACCAGATAGACAAAGAACCGCGCTCATAACGCGCGGGTTCTTTGTCCTCACCAGGTTCAAAAAGGTTAGGCGCTATACTATTTTATGCCAAAACAGCGTTTAACAGTTTCCGTACATCCTCGTCCTCCATGCGCCTGGGGTTATTGCGAATTCCTCCCTGCGGCCGGGCGGCAATCACTATCTCTTCTCTAGCTTCCTTGGATACGCCCAGTCCATCCAGTCCAGACGGCAACCCCACATCAGCCAATAATTTATGCACATAATCCACACCGGCTCGGGCAGTCTGTTCTTCGTTCAACCCATCCACTTTTGCGCCCAGTAGCCGGGCAATGTAAGCGTATTTGGCCATCCGCGTCGTTAAGTTGAACTCCATCACATGCGGCAAGAGAATACCGACCGTGGCCCCGTGGCCGGTATCGAAAATACCACCGACCGCTTGTCCAATGCCATGTGCCGCACCGGTGCCGGCCTGGGCGATTGCGACCCCAGCCAACATACTGCCATAGGCCATGCCTGCGCGTGCTTCCCGGTCGTCTCCCTGCCGGACAGCCGTTACAATGTGCCGGGCAATATAGCGGATCGCCTCGGCAGCAAACAAATCGCCTAGCGGTGTAGCGGAGTTTCCGACCATAGCTTCAATAGCATGTGTTAAGGCATCCATACCAGTTTCGGCGGTCAATTCGGGAGTTTGCGTCGCCATCACAGCCGGATCGACAATCGCGACGGTTGGAAACAGGTATGGGGAGCGCAGAGGAAATTTTTCTTGCGCATCTTTATTTGACACCAAGGCATATTGCGTCACTTCGCTGCCGGTACCGGCAGTGGAAGGGACCGCCACCAAGGGCACAACGGGCGGGACAGCGCGTTCGCCTTTGATCAATTCCCATACTGATCCCCCGGCTGCCATCACCGCCGCAATGGCCTTTGCCGCATCCAAGGGGCTGCCACCACCCAGTCCAATCACGAAATCACAGCCTAGTTCCTTTGCTAACGCCGCACCCTCATCAACAGTGGTTACGCTTGGGTTCGGTTCCACTTTGTTATATATCACGGTCTCGATGTCCACAGTTTGGAGCGCATTTACCACCAGATCGGTGAACCCCAGTTTCTGCATAGCTGATCGACCGGTGACGAGCAGCGCTTTGGTCCCTAACCCCGCTACTGCTTCGCCGATCCTGTCCAGCTCACCCCAACCGAATCTAACCCGCGTTGGCATAAAATAATTGAACTGCTGATCGACAGACATGGTATCCCTCCAGACGGCTTTCTCCGCAAGCAGCGGGTATTAATTTAATTTCCCAATCGCGGCCGGAATCCTGCTTAACGTTTCCCTACCGCCGCCGCGTAAATAGCAAATTCCGTCTCACCCGTTACCCCTAAGAATTGATCCATCCTTTCCTGATGATACTTGCCAATGGCACAGGCCCCCGCTCCTATCGATTCGGCCGCCAAATAGAGGTTCTGACACACATGACCGGCATCGATCGCAATCATTTTGTGGCTAATGATGCTGTAGCGCCATTCTGTGCGCATCGGCACAGCCGTCCACATGAACACCACGGCGCTACCTGTTATGAAGGGTTGATTATAACAAGCGGTTGCCACTTCAGCGGCCAAGTCCGCTTTTTCCCTAAGCGGCAACAATTTATGTTGCAAAGGGAGGTAACGATAAAGACCGATTGGCAAATCGGCCACGCTTAAAGCTGCTATGTATGTTTCAAACGGGTGCCGGCCACCAGCGGAAGGAGCAGTCCGGAACTGTGGGTTAGGACCACTCACCCCTTGCGTAGCCCACAGGAGAAAAGATAATTCAGGCAAAGAGAGCGGTTCACTGGCATACCTTCGCAATGAGCGCCGTTTTTTCAAAATTTCCAGGAGTGGCACAGATGTAATTTGCCATTGCTCGGGAGCAACGAGATCCACTAAGCGGGCATCAGGTGGATACGGTTTTTGTTCAGCCGGTTTCGGTTCATTGCGAACCTGGGGAGGTTTCAGCCCTTCCCACTCTTCCCACAGATGCGCTTTCAAAAAATCGCGATAAATGGCGAGTTTTGACATGGAAAAGCTCCCCTTTCTGTTCTTTGTGGTTATTGTAACAAATAATGGTTGTGCCCATAAAGCCTACGCAATACAATCGGTGCAAAATGCAGGTAAACACAGCAGTGCCTAGTGGAACTGGTCAAGACTCTTTGTTCAGCCAGTAACGCACCAGAAAAAACAAACCTCCCAGCACAACTACAAAACCACCTAGCACCGACATAAAGAACAAGCCGATGGGATTTTTCCCTAACAAGCTCCCGGCTACAAATCCGAAAACCCCTTCGCCGGTGATGGCCCCACTACCCAGAGCACCCTTTTCCATCACCGCAATTGCCAAATTTCCCCCTGGCAACTGTGGGTAGGCCATCTCCAGCTTAGTCCCGCGCCCGGCACTACGTACTTCCTCAAATGGCAAATTACTGGCCCAATAGATGTTTTTCGGGGCTTGCACCGAAACTCGCAGCTGGCCATAACCGGCCCAAGCCCGGGCCGGGTGGAACAGATACTGATAATTGTAGATTTCATTCAACCGCTTCACCCGGTCCACGGCGGCAGCCATCTCATAGGAGACTTGCAAGAGCCGCTCCTGACCTGGCCGGAACGATATCTCAAACTCGGTAAATCTTATTGCCTGCGGGCCCCCGTAAGACTGGGCGCTGTAACTCTGGCCATTTACCGGATCCAAAAACCCCATTCTTTCCCCTACCCAACCTGCTTCCATCTCTGCCACCCGGGTTGGGAAAAGAGCTTGCGCGGCGTCCATCACTATGCTATATGGTACCGGGTCCGATTCCTGGGCCAGCCAATAGCAATAATCCGACAAGTCCTGTGCCTGGCGTTCACTGGCCCCATCTACTCCCGCCGCCTGCAATTCCTCAATCACAGCTTCCATTTCATTTCCTTGCCTGGTGGTTTGGACGGCCAGAGCCGTCAGCCGGTTAACCAGCGCAGGATGTTCCGCGCACCAGGTTTGCACTTGCGGCATCAGGACGTCGGCCATGCTGAAAGACTCCACAGATAAACTGCTCCCATCGACCACAACTTGCACATCCTGCTGGTCAGCTAAAGCGACGAACAACACCGGCAGGACCAGGAGCTGCTCCGATGGGTTTTTCATTACATATGTAGAGACAACATAAGCTTTATCTAGTTCCGCCGAGATCTGCAAGGTGAGTTCTTGGGAATAAATCACAACCGGGGAACTGGTGTCTGGCACTAACACCGACACCCGATCACCGTCCCAGCGGGGAGGGGCGCTATTGGCTAATACCGGCGCGCTGACCAATAAGATTAAGAGCAGACAAATCAAATAGCGTAATCCTTTTGTCACCCTTTCCCTCCTTTGAGAAAAACGGGTTTTAGGCGGCTGGAGTTGTCTTTAAGACTCAGAGGCTAAGCGGACTTGTTCCAGCAAGCGTTGGAATATTGCTTTCACCGGCAAAATATCCTTCACGCGCGGTACCGATGCTCCGGAAAATACGAGGCCGTTTTCCATATCCCCTTGCTGGGCGGCCTCCAGCGCATGCAGGATACAAAAACTGCGCCCGCAGCGTTTTAAACAGCCATCACAATTCGCAGGGGTCAAATCCTGACCGGTGGTCAGTTTGCGCCAAAACTGATTTTTCAAAGCCCGCCCCGGTAGACCGACCGGGCTTTTGATCAACACGACATCTTGGGGTGTGGATCGCACATAGAGCTGTTTAAATTCATCGGAGGCGGCTGACTCCACGCTGGCAGCAAAGCGAGTGCCCATCTGTACGCCATCGGCACCCATCCGAAATGCTTGCACGATATCAGACCCATCCACAATGCCGCCGGCCGCGATCACCGGAATCTTAACCGCTTCCTTCACTTCCGGCACAATCTTACACATAGATTCATCTGTCCCCAGGTGACCGCCGGCCTCTTTGCCTTCCACCACCACTGCCGCCGCACCCATTTTTTCGGCCATCCTGGCCAAACGCGCACTGGAGACGATGGGCACAATCGGTATCCGATATTCTCTCCCCCACTGGAACATGTCACGGGAAAATCCCGCCCCGGATACTACTAAGTCTATGCCTTCCTGCATAGCTGCCTTGACGAGATTAGCAAACTCCCGCACAGCAAACATGCAGTTGATTCCGATCAGACCTTTCGTTAGGGCCCGCGCTTTTCTAATCTCGTTCCGCAGTTCTGCCACACTCATGCCCGTGGCAGCGATAATACCAATCCCTCCTTCATTCGCGACAGCAGACGCCAAGGGGGCAGTGGATATTCTGACTGCCATTCCACCTTGCACAATGGGAATTCTTGCTACAAGTGAACCGATTCGTAATTCTGGTAGTCTCATCGCGTAAACCTCACTTGGATTTTAGGCTAAAAAGGCTATCCTCTCTATTCGCTTTACATACCCAAAAACCTTGAGGAAAACGCAGTCCAGCATAATATTTGCCGTAGTCATGCAAAAAAAGAGGTATCGGGACTAACCCAATACCCCTTCCGGTCAATAACTTTCGTAAAATGGAATCTTTTGTTCCTCTGCATCGAAATCCGATTCCTTGGCCGGACCATCAGCATGTTCCGGCACTGGCTGTTCATGTACGGGTTCTTGCCTAGCCTGTTTTGCGGGCCTTATTGATGGCGGTTGCTCTTCCTCATTGGGAGGCTCTACCGGCACAGTCGGTTCCACTGACGCTGGCAGCTGAAACTGCTGTCCTGAGCTGCGTTGAAGTCTGCGGGCGTTATGTTTGGAAGGTTCTAAAAACCCTTCCAAGGCCAGTTCCAATTCATCATAAATCAAATCATCGTAGACCAGTCGTCCTCCGGGTAGGATAATCAGTTTCTTGACATCCACTTGACCGGATACGGTGCCCGCTACCTCTAATCTTTCTGCTTGTAAAGTACCGACAAAAGAACCTTCTTCACCTACAATCACACTTGTCGCCTCTCGCAGCATGCCATCTATAGAGCAACGGATAATGGTAATACTCCTTTGCTCTTTATTGCTTTTTTTAAAAAGCCCCAGCATCGTCACCGTCTTCCTCGAATGTACCTCCCCATTTGCGGTTCGCCCAGGACAAGAAGCCGATGCTATTGGCTGTAACAGGTTGTTCGGACATCCTCAAGCGCGGAATGGCCGGCAGCAAGAATTCATAAATTCCTTTTCCGCCCCCACCGCTGAGGATCATCAAATCCAAGTCTTGTAACCGCCAGAAGGAATTCATTTCAATCAAAACAGCGCTGGCCAATTTTTGAAAAGCGCTTTTCACAATATCGGTGATGTCCAGTGATTCCCCGGAGACATTGATCTTTTTGGTGATCACAGCCTCATCAAGAATATAACCTTCTGCTTCAAAACCGTATTTTGTTACTAGGCCTTCTGTAATATGGGAGTAGGCGGTTGAGCTGGCGACGGGAATGGTCTTGCTCTTCTCCGGCACATAGTCTCCGTCTTCAATTAAGGCCAAATCCGAAGTGCGAAAGCCAATATCAATGATTCCGACCCGGCCGCTTAAGTCGCCCTTGGCAATCCCTTGACTGTTCAAAACATACGACCAATAGGTGCCGAGCGGTTGCGGCACTACTTCCACATCTGAAACCCAAATATCAATATCTTTGCTGCGTTTGCCTTCGTGCAAAGTGACAGTTACCCGTTGTTGCATGCGTTTCTCAACGTCTTGCATGAGATGCATCCGCTCCGGCGGCAACCCAGTTACCACTTTGAATTCATTTTGCTGCCCATCGGCAAATAGACTTAGAGCACTAAACACCAGCACCTGAAACATCCCGTCCGCCGCGCGTGTGTAGGACAGGTCGCGTTGTACATATTTGGCATGCCTCATGGCCGCCCTGCCGACGAAATACGAATCACCGCCGATAGACACTTTCAGGTCTTCTATTAAGGGTCTTTTTTCCATCCGCGTGCTAAAAACCGGCTTCTCATGGCCTTGTCCAATCACACTGGGAAAGGAAAACCCTTTTGCTCCATCGGTGGCTTTCACAAAACCATAGCCCACATCAAGCCCGACCCTCTTTGCCAAAAAAACCCCTCCTCGTAAAAAACTTCCCTGTGCCGCTGTCAAGCACATAAAGCGTTCGCCAGTAATTGTTGCCAGAAAGATATATAAAGAAAAAGACCATTACTACGGACGCAAGACCAGTTTATTGTCAATTATTGAAATAAAATGGGTTATGTACAACACGGTATCTATTCTACGGCTGCAACTATTTACCTCCAAAGATTACCCTTTTTTCCGTCATTTTTCAGTTCCACCGGGAATATTGCCAGTCATTTTGTCGAATTTTCCCTGTGAGTGTTGTGTGCAGTCGCAAGGTTTGAGTGTAGAGATACGACCCCATTGCAGTAATACCTCCTGTTCAATGATAATTGTCACTTTATCTCGCCACTATTCGACGTTGTTTTCAATTGTTTCACAGCCAAGTCGCAAAACAATCACCCGCTAAGCATTTATCGCTTAGCGGGTCAATAATGGTCGGGCTGACTGGATTCGAACCAGCGACCTCTTGAACCCCATTCAAGCGCGCTACCAAACTGCGCCACAGCCCGGCCGAAACCTATCTAATTGCACCCCTAATCTTAGCACATCGAAAACTGCAATTCAACCTCATGACCTTTTGGGTGAGCAATTAAACCACTGCCGGTTCACAAATTCGCAAAGTCTGGGCAGCGGTATCCAACTCTGCTTCGATGCCCAATGGCAGCGTCATCATCGGCTCTGTGTGGCCGTAATCCACTTGATAGACGATGGGAAATTCATCATTCCCAAACTGTTCTTGCAAAAGCTCCGGGAACCCGAAAGAACGGGTTGGTTGCTGCAACAGCTCCGGTCTGCCAATCAATAGGCCAGCAATTCCATCAAATAACCCCAGGGAACGCATTTGGTTCAGCCGCATCTCCCACCAGGGGAGACTTGCTTCTTGATCATCTTCTAAAAACAGCAGACAACCTTTCGTTGCTGGGAAGTAACGGGTGCCAGCCAGGGCTTGCAACATAGCCAGGTTACCGCCGATTAACGGCGCCCGCGCTCGGCCGGGGTGCATCACTTGCCAACCCTGATTGGGAATCCGTTTGCGGGGGCGGTGATCTTCTCTGTCCCAGCGCAGGAATTCCTCCGCCCATTCCGAGCTCGGCCGATAAGTGGGAGTATCCCCCTGGACAATGCTTTGGAAACCTGCCAGGGTATAATCCCACATGTCGGGGAATTCTCCGAAATGCGGTAACAGGCACGGGCCCTGGATCGTCACCAATCCAGTGCGGACATGAAATGCGGTCACGAGCACTGTGATATCAGAATAACCGATAAACAGTTTTGGATTAGCGGCGATCACGTCCCAATCCAGATAGGGTAAAACACCGTTGGATGTGTAGCCACCGGTGGTAGCCATGATCGCTTGCACTTCTGGATCAGCAAAAGCCATATTGATATCAGCAGCCTGTTCTTGATAAGATCCGGCCCGATGGCCGCAACGGGTACGGGCGTGGGGCATCACTTTGACCTGATAACCGGCGGCCTGGAGACGAGTCAAACCCCGTTCAAAACGTTCCGGGGTCACGCTGGCAATCCCGGCACTCGGCGAGACGATCGCGACTGTGTCCCCGGGCTTTAAAGCAGGCGATTTAATCACGACTGCTCCCCCATTTCTAGCGCTCCAATCCCCAACGCGCCTCCACCCCTTCGTGATAATAGTGTTTTATCTGCAACACTTCACTCACCAGATGGGCCGCTTGCACTACTTCACTGGGCGCATTGCGTCCAGTGAAAATCAATTCTACATGTTCTGGCTTGTCCTTAATAAATGCCAGCATATCCTCCGTGCTGATTAAACCAAAACGGTTGGCTATGTTGATCTCATCCAAAACCACAATGTCATAGACACCGCTGTGCAGAACCTCTTTGGCGCGCTCCAGCCCTTTTTGGGCCAGCTGCACATCCTCCGGGTCAGGCGGATCCTGGGCTCGGATCATTGTATCCTTGCCAAATTGCTCGATGGTGATATAGGGTGCTACCAATTTAGCGGCATGCAGCTCACCATAATCCATCCCTTTCAGGAATTGACCGATATAGGTACGCATCTGCCAGCCCATGGCGCGGAACGCAACACCTAAGGCGGCGGTAGTTTTGCCCTTTCCGTCCCCTGTGTAAATATGCACATACCCGCGTTGGTTTTGGCGTTTTTTCACTCTTTCACTTTGCAAAGCAACACCCCCTCGGGGCTAGTATGTCGAAAAATGGGCACAAAAAGGAGGTGCCAATTCCTGGCCCCTCCTTGTCCAAACCTTATTCCCAGTAATCCTCCAACTTGCGATAATGCGGAGGAAAGACCCCTTCGTAATTCACCCATGTCGTGATTGGGTAGCGCACCTGACCCTTGTGGGTTCCTTCCAAACCGACCATGATCTCCTCCAGTTTGGCCAGCGGGATCGTGAAGGCCATCTCGTGATCTTGCGTATGGGCGAAAACCCGTTCCCCGTTTCCTGGCAGGACGATCTGACATTCACCGGTTTCGATCGTTTTGACAGCCCAGCCGGCACAACCACGGCCGGCAAATGATGATGTCATCATGCCGCCATCTTTCCAAAGCCGGGCTTGGATGAAACGATTAATCTGGGCGGGCATGCCATACACGACGACGAAATCAGGGTCAAAGTCGATCCGGGTAATCGGACCAACCACAAAATAGTCGTATTTGCCCTCCGGGAAGTAGAGTACATCATCGTTGTCATAGTTGCTAGCAGCTTCTAAAGATTCGTTGTACATTTTGTAACCGAGGTTACCCTCTGTCAGGTAAGACTCTCGGGGCCGGAAACCAAAGTAGCTTAGTGCCGGCGGGCAAGAAAGATCTTCCTTGCCAATCGCCATCGTCCATCCCAACTTACGGGCGGCAGTAGTGGCCTGGCAGATTGCGTAACGATATCCATAGTCGCGTTTCGGCTGGCGGGCTTTCGCCGGTGGTTCTTCGCCGGCAGGAACCATTTTAATTCCGATCGGCATCGTCTGCGGTCTGATATACTTTGCTACAGCCGCATCAAAGCGTTGCAAAAGTTCTTGTGTTGACAAACGGTCCACTCCTCTCCAAACAAATAAATTCCATAAGGTTATGACTAATCTATTTGTTCTCCCCCGAAGAAGAATCTCCTACTTATCCCGACAAATAAACTAGCTCGCTACGCGCACCCGGGCGCCTTCCAAATCAATATCGACCACGTGATATTGAGCAGTGACTTTTGCTTCTTGGAAGGCCGCCAACATAGCCTGGCCAATCTGATGGCCTTTGTCAGACCCAAGGCAAAAAGCCACCGCCGTGGGACCAGCGCCGCTCAACGCCGCTCCTAAAGCCCCCGCTTGGCGAGCGGCCTGAATGGCTGCCCCCGTACCGGGGAATAAGGGCAGACGATACGGCTGGTGCAAACGGTCCTGCATGGCCTGCTCCACCAATTCTAATTTGCCGGTCAGGAGCGACCCTACCAGCAAACCAAGCCGCGACATGTTGTCGCAGGCATCACGCATCGCTACTTGACCGGGCAAGACTCTTCGGGCCTCCGCAGTCCGGGAACGGTAGTCCGGCACAGCCACCACCACACCCAACTCCGGTGGCGGTTCAATCCGGAAGAAATGCGCTTGCTCCCCCACTCGGTACGCCAGGGTGATACCACCATACAAGGCCGGTACGACATTGTCGGCATGTCCTTCCAAACGATCGGCCAGTTGCAATAAATCAAGCTGGGACAACGGATATCCCAGCAAAGCATTCGCGGCCACCAAACTACCTATGATCGCGGCCGCGCTGCTACCCAAACCGCGCGCTAACGGAATGTGGTTACGAATATCTACCGACAGGCCAGGTAATGGACGTCCCACGGTCTTAAACAGCTCACGCACACAGCGCAACACCAGGTTATTTTCTTCCCGGTGCAGGTAATCCGATCCATCCCCGCTGATCATGACATGATGCTGGCCATCGCGACTGAAATCCAAGCGAATTTCACTGCGCCAATCCAGGGCCATCCCCAGGCAATCAAAGCCAGGACCAAGATTAGCCGAACTGGCAGGCACATCGCAAATCACCATTTCTACCGCCCTCCGAGAACTATGTCCGTTATAGCGTCAATTTCCGCTGGCGCCGTGATCGTTTTGCCACTCACTTCGATGGCCAGCTGCGGATCCTTCAGACCATGGCCAGTCAAGATGCAGACCAATTGTTGACCAGGCCGGAAAAAGCCCCGTTGGGCCAGTTTCAGAACCCCAGCCACACAGGCGGCTGAAGCTGGCTCTACAAAAATGCCCTCTGTCCGCGCTAATGTCTGATAGGCAGTAATAATCTCTTCGTCCGTGACGGCCGCGATCAAGCCACCAGATTCCTGAATGGCATTTTCGGCCCCTTGCCAGCTGGCAGGATTGCCGATGCGAATTGCCGTTGCCACCGTCTCTGGCTTGGCAACCGGTGTTCCGCGCACGATTGGCGCTGCTCCCGCTGCCTGAAATCCCAACAATTTAGGTAATCCGCGCGCCGGGTCTGCAGCACAGTATTCCTGATACCCTTTCCAGTAGGCGGTGATGTTGCCGGCATTGCCCACTGGGATGGCCATGAAATCTGGCGCTTCTTGCAAGGCGTCCACGATTTCGAAGGCCCCCGTCTTTTGGCCCTCGATCCGAAAAGGATTGACCGAATTAACCAGCACAACCTCATCGTGCTTGTCCGTTAACTCCCTGACTAAACGCAAGGCATCATCAAAGTTCCCTTGGATAGCAATCACTTGCGCCCCATACAACAAGGCTTGCGCCAGTTTCCCCAGCGCGATCGCCCCCTCCGGAATCAACACCGCACAACGCATACCTGCCCGGGCGGCATAAGCGGCCGCAGAGGCAGATGTGTTGCCTGTGGAAGCGCAAATTACGGCTTTGGCGCCAGATTCTTGCGCCTTTGAAACCGCCATTGTCATGCCGCGGTCTTTGAAGGAGCCAGTCGGATTACTCCCTTCCAGCTTCAAAAACACCTCCACATCACCCAAGAGTTTACCTAACTGCGGCGCAGGCACTAGGGGGGTGTTTCCCTCACAAAGGCTGACGATAGGTGTCGTTTGCGATACCGGCAGGTAATTGCGGTATTCTTTTATCACGCCACGCCAACGCATCACCCCTGGCCCCTTTCAATGCGAATGACATTCCTAACCGCTTTCACACAAGCTAAAGTGTTCAAAGCTGCTACCGTGTTTTGCAACTTACCCTCCGGAGTGCGGTGCGTCACCAAAACGATTTCCGCGTCACTGCCAATGCTACGTTTTTGGATAACCGAATTCAAGCTGATGGCGTTTTTGCCAAACAGGCGCGCTATCTCAGCCATAACCCCGGGCTTGTCAGCGGCTTCCAACCGCAGATAATATTCAGTTTCCACGGTCGCAATTGGCAAAATGGGAAACTGATCAAAACACGTACAACCGAGTTCTTTCCCTCCGGACAGTCGCCGCCGGGCCACCATCATCATATCGGCCAACACAGCACTGGCGGTTGCGTCGCCCCCGGCACCGGGCCCATAAAACATCGTTTCACCAACCGGATACCCCTGAACAAATACAGCGTTGCTCACACCATGCACACTGGCCAGCGGGTGATCGTTTGGTAAAAACGTGGGGTGCACGCGCACCTCCACTGTTTCGGAGTGTCGCCTAGCCAAAGCCAATAGTTTCAACGTCCAGCCCAGTTCCCGCCCATAGGCGATATCATCGGCCGTAACCGCTTGAATCCCCTGACGATAGACTGCATCATCGCTCACCCGGGTTTCAAAGGCGATCGAAGCCAGGATGGCAATTTTACGGGCAGCGTCATGACCCTCCAGATCCGCTGCTGGGTCAGCTTCGGCATACCCCAGACGCTGGGCCTCAGTTAAAGCGGTGCTAAAATCGACTCCTTCGGCGGCCATTTTGCTCAGAATAAAGTTCGTGGTACCGTTAATGATCCCCATCAGGCACGATATCCGGTTGGCCGCCAGCGCCTCTTTCAACGCCTCGATAATCGGTATTCCGCCGGCCACGCTCCCCTCGAACGCCAATTGAGCGTTGCTAACAGCGGCGGCCTGGAAGATTTCGGCACCGGCGTGCGCAATCACTTCTTTGTTGGCCGTCACCACCGCTTGCCCCGCCTGAAGCGATTGGATAATCAAACTGCGGGCCGGTTCAAGACCACCCATTAGTTCCACCACTATGTCGATCTTGGGATGCGCAACTATGTCCCGAGCGTCCGTGGTAATCATGTCAACCGGCACTGGGCGCTGTTTGTGGGGGTCCCTGACCAGGACTTTTTTCAACTCCAAGCGCGCCCCTAATTTGCGCTCTATCCAATAGCTATTCTCCTCTAAGACGCGCGCCACACTCTGGCCGACATTCCCCAGGCCCAGTAACCCGACGCGCACCCTGCGCTCCCCTTCCATTCAGACACCTCCAAGAATGAGCCGCTTAGTCTTTGTGCAGCACCAATTCCACTTTCCGCACCCCAATACAGGCCTGCAAACTGTCCAACAATTTTTCCAGGTTGAACTCTCCGGCGGGCACTGCAAAAGCTACAGTCACATTCGCCACTCCCCCCACCGGAATCCCTTGGTTGATGGTCAAAACATTGCCTCCTAAATTGGCAATCTGGCTCAACAGGGCAGAAAGTACTCCGCTGCGGTGTTCCAGCAAAAAGTGTACCGTCACTACCCGGTCCTGCGGCCCCTCTGCCAGCGGGAACACCCCGTCCCGGTATTTGTAGTAGGCACTGCGGCTGATGCCGACCTGCGCCGTCGCCTCACCGACAGTGGCAACAGCCCCGGAGCGCAGCAGTTCCTTTACCTGGAGTGTTTTGCGCAGGACAACCGGCAAGCATTCTCCGGCCACCAAAAAAAAATCACTCCGCCTTTCTCGCGGTCCTCTTGGCAAGGAGGCTGACATCGCTACCCGCCCTCCCTAAGCGCGTTCTGTCCCGTCTGCGAGAACAGCAGTCTTTGCATAGTAGACATTATACCATTCTCAACAATCTGCGACAATCCCTTGTCGGCCCACTAACGGCGAAAAGGAGGGAAAACCCCCTCCTTTTTACCCCGTTTATCTATCAATAACTTACTTAAAAAACCTTTCTTACGCTGAGCATTGGCACCGTTAACGCACGGCTTCGCGCAATGACTTGCCAGCCTTGAAAGCTGGAACTGTACGGGCCGGAATCTGAATCTCTTCCCCAGTCTGCAGGTTTCGGCCCACCCGCGCCTCCCTGGTCTTAACGTGGAAAACCCCGAACCCGACCAGGTTAACCTTCTCTCCTTTACTTAAGCCCTCCATGACTGTTTCCATGAAGGCCTCCACAACCTGCCCCGCGACTTTACGCGTCAAACCAGATTTTTTTGCCACTGCATCAACGAGATCCGCCTTCCTCAATGAGCTTCCCCCCCATATTGTCATTCGCGTCGGCCGCCGGGGTCTAGACCGTTCCCCCCAGAAACGGCTTTAATAAAGCGGAGTTCTCCGTCACAAAGCAATATCCTGCCAAACATGCCCATTTATCAGCAAAAGCGGTGGCCAATTGCTGGCCACCGCTTTCCTTCCACCGGCACGCTTTTTGCCGGACTTCCTCAAATGATGATGCAGATCAAACCACCGCTGCCCTCATTGATAATTCGTTCCAGTGTCTCCTGAAGTTTTTGTTGCGCGTTTTCCGGCATCCGGAACAGCTTATTTTGAATCCCTTCTCGTACCAAGTCGTTCAAGGACTTGCCAAATATGTTCGATTGCCACAAACGCGCCGGGTCTTCCTCAAACTGGTCCATAATGTACTGGACGAGTTCCTCGCACTGTTTCTCGCTACCCATGATTGGCGTAATCTCTGTCTCGATATCAGCCCTGATCAGGTGCAGGGAGGGAGCTGAGGCCCGTAGCTTTACACCAAATTGGCTGCCGCGTCGAATTAATTCCGGCTCCTCACAGGTCATTTCATCCAAACTGGGTGGGACCATGCCATACCCGGTCTCGCGCACTTCACGCAGCGCAGAGGCCACTTTATCGTACTGGCGTTTTGCTTCCGTCAAATCCCGCATCAATACAACCAGGGAATTCTTACCTTCCACCGGCACACCAGCCAGCTCTTCCAAAACCCGGAAGAACATTTCCTCAGGGGCCTCCATATCAACTGTAGCGACACCGGAGCCCAAATTCATCTCCCGCACAGTGATATCTGATACGAAGTCGCTGGCCGCCAAGCGTTCCACCGCCGTATCGATATCCCGGAAACGACGGATTCCCCGCACTGTTTCGCTAATCGCGTTCTCAAATCGCTGCCGCAGCCAATGGTTGTGTTCCAGTTCTTCCACCCAGGATGGTAGGGTAATGTTCACCTCATTGACCGGGAACTCATAGAGGATTTGTTCCATGACATAGTATATGTCATCTTGATTCAACGCCAAACAGTTCAAAGGCACGACCGGCACATCATACTTGGCTTCCAATTCGCCGGCGAGAGCATTTGCTCCCACACTGTCCGGATCGACTGAGTTTAAGACAATCACAAACGGCTTGCCGAGATCCATTAATTCGGCTACAACCCGTTCCTCTGCCGCGATATAGCTTTCTCTGGGGATATCTGTGATGCTGCCGTCCGTCGTTACCACCACCCCGATGGTGGCGTGTTCGGAAATGATTTTCCGGGTACCAACCTCAGCCGCCTCTTCAAATGTTATTTCTTCCTCAAACCAGGGGGTCATCACCATGCGCGGGCCGCTCTCGTCTTCATAACCCAGGGCTCCTTCCACCGGGTAACCCACACAATCGACCAGGCGAACGCGGAGCACGACGTTATCCTTAATCCGAATTTCGACTCCATCTTCTGGTATAAATTTTGGTTCCACGGTCATGATGCTCCGCCCGCCACCGCTTTGCGGCAACTCATCCTTGGCGCGCTCGCGATCGTGTTCATTTTCAATATGGGGCAGGACTAATAAGTCCATAAACTTTTTTATGAAGGTCGATTTGCCGGTGCGGCCGGGACCTACCACGCCGAGGTAAATGTCGCCTTTCGTGCGCTCGGCGATATCGCGGAAAATATCGAACTTCTCCAATTTCCTCTCCCTCCTTCTTCATTCGGATTAAGGTTTCCACCTTGCCACCGTCACCGGGACCGTTATCCCCCCTTGTGTCATGCCATGGCATACGGTTTTGCCAAAGCATGTTGCTGCTTAACACTACCATGTATATGAGGCTTGGCCCCGGATATACCGATAGGGATACTGCCCGTACAAAAGAAAAAGCGCCTCGCAAGGCGCTCCTGGGAATCCGTTATTATCCACTCAAACCGGCCAAAGTCGATAAGTCATCCACTTCTCCAGTGCGATGGCGCCTCATCAGGCATTTGACTCCCGCGCGGGGCGGTTTGCCCTCGAACAGCACGCGGTGTAATTCCTCTGTAATCGGCATGCGCACCCTCTGTCGCTCCGCCAAAGCGCGCGCGGCCGCAGTGGTGAACACCCCTTCTACCACCATTTGCGTTTCCCCCAAGATTTCATCGAGTTGGCGTCCTTCTCCCAAAGCTACTCCGGCGCGATAATTTCGGCTTAAATTACTGGTACAGGTCAAAACCAGATCCCCTAAACCTGCTAAACCGGCAAATGTGTGGGAATTGGCCCCCAGGGCCACTCCCAGACGGGTCATCTCCGCCAAGCCCCTTGTGATTAAAGCCGCCCTCGTGTTATGTCCTAAAGCCAAGCCGTCGGCGATGCCCACCGCCATGGCGATCACATTTTTTATCGCCCCGCCCAATTCCACACCGACGATATCCGGGTTTGTATAAACACGGAAACGCTCACACATGAAAAAGTCCCGCACCCAATCCGCCACCCGTTGGTCAGCACAGGCCAAAACGGTTGCGGTGGGCAATCCCTGCCCCACTTCAGCAGCAAAGTTGGGGCCGGAGAGAAACAATAGCTGCCTGTGCCACGCTGGCGGCAGCTCCTGCGTCAAAACTTGCGACATACGCGCCAGTGTGTTTTCCTCCAAACCTTTACTTGTGTTCACTATCGGCACTGGCTCAGCCGGCAAGAATGACACGAGGCGTCGCAATACACTCCGCAGGGCTTGGGCGGGAGTCGCCAATACTATGAGCCGGGCTGTTTTGATAGCTTCGTCCAGCTCGGCAGTTGGTCTTACTCGCTGCGCCAGCGCCACACCGGGCAGGTAAGTGATATTCTCGCGCGCCAGAATCAATTGCTGCGCGAACTCCCGACGGCGCGCCCAGAGGGTCACCCGGTGCCCATTGTCTGCCAAGAGGTTGGCTAAAGCTGTCCCCCAACCCCCGGCACCAATCACCGCTACCTGAAAGCCATCCATACCGCTTTCCTCCCTTGCTACCGGCTTACCTTCTTGGGCAGTTGAATGCGCAATTCCTGGCCCCGCAACAAACGACCGATGTTAGCCCTGTGCCGCCAAACCAACACTGCCCAGGCGATCGTTACCAGCAAGCGAATCGGTAAGGGGTTTGGTAGCACCCACACCATGACCAACACGGTGGTCGCCCCCAGCAGAGAGCCCAATGAAACGTATCTCGTGCAGGCTACCACCAGCGCGAACACGCCTAACGCTACCAGAGAAATGAACGGTATCAGGTAGATAATAGTCCCCAAGCCGACCGCCACGCCACGACCGCCCCGAAAACCCAGATAAAATGGCATGCTGTGCCCAGCGATGGCAGCCAATCCCCCCAGGATGCCACCCCACAAAGGTATTGGACCGATCACTGTCCCCAACCAAACCGCAACAAGACCCTTAACGACATCTAAAGCCAGCACTATTAAGCCGGCCCGTAACCCTAAAGTGCGCAACATATTCGTGGCACCCAGGTTGCCGCTTCCCACACGCCGCAGATCGATTCCCTGCCACCGCCCTGCAATCAAGGCAAAGGAAATCGAACCGATCAAATAACCTATTACTATTATCGCCAGGTACGCCATCGCGATCGCCACCCTCTGGCACCGGCTACCGGCGCCGGCGCCGAAACTTCAACCACAGAGGCGTTCCTTGCAAATCAAACGCCTCCCGTAATCTGTTCTCAAGGTAACGTTGGTATGAAAAATGCACCAACTGCGGATCATTAACGAAAAAGGTGACCGTCGGCGGCCGCACTCCAGATTGGGTCGCATAATATATCTTCAACCCGCGACCGCGCTCCGACGGGGGCGGGTTAACGATCACAGCATCCTGGATCACCTGATTCAAAATGCTGGTCTGCACAGAGCGTCGGTGCCGCTCATCGACCATGGCAAGTAAATCCAGCAATTGGGGTAGCCGTTGTCCAGTCCGGGCAGATAAAAAGAGCAACGGCGCATAACCCAAAAACGACAATTGCCATTGGCAATTCTGCCGGTATTCTTCCATTGTATGCGTATCTTTTTCAACCAAGTCCCATTTATTGAAGGCGATCACAATTGCTTTGCCCTGCTCGTGGGCGTAGCCGGCAATTTTCCGGTCCTGTTCCGCGATTTCCCGCGTGGCATCCAGCACCAACAGTACAACGTTTGCGTTGTCAATAGCCCGCAAACCGCGCTGCACGCTGTATCGTTCCACCGCATCAGCCACGCGTGCCCTTCTCCGCATACCGGCGGTGTCCACGAGCAAAAACCGCCGGCCGTCTTTCTCCAACAGTGTATCGATGGCATCGCGCGTTGTGCCTGGCTTGGGGCTGGTGATCATCCTCTCCTCACCCAAAAGGGCGTTCACCAGAGATGATTTGCCCACATTCGGCCGCCCGACGACAGCGACGCTGATCGGTGCTTCCTCTACGCCGGGCTGGGACATCTCCGGCAACAAAGCCAAGATTTGATCAAGGACATCGCCGGTATTGATGCCCTGCGCCGCCGACACTGGCATAGGGTCACCCAATCCCAAGGCATAAAAATCGGCTACCACCGCAGCCGCTTGGGCCGGATTGTCAACCTTGTTGACGATCAGCAGTACCTTAACCCGGGCCCGGCGCAACATATCAGCCACGTCACGGTCTTCCCCAGTCACTCCAGTTTGGCCATCCACGAGAAACAATACCAAATCCGCCTCGGCAATGGCCAATTCGGCTTGTTTCCGGATGGCCTTGGCCATTTCCGCTCCCTCGCCCATTACCAGCCCCCCGGTATCGACCAGGGTGAAGACCTTGCCGTTCCATTCTGCGTCGCTATAGATCCGATCCCGCGTCACACCGGGGGTATCTTCCACAATCGCCAGGCGGCGCTGGATTAAACGGTTGAATAACGTCGATTTGCCGACGTTAGGTCGGCCCACCACGGCCACAACCGGCTTCATGTCTTAGCCTCCCTCATTGCTCAAAGCGGTCAGCAAAGCTTGGGGGTTCGGTTCAATCACTCGCACTCTCACACCCAACTGATCCGCCAGACTATTAGGCGTCAGATCGTCCAAAAAGCATTCACCCCGGTCCCGCAGCATCACAGCCGGGATGATAAGCTCATCTCCGAGCGGACGGCTCTGCAGCGTTTGCAACAAATCATGACCCGTCACCAAGCCGGTCACCGTGACACCGCCACCAAAAAAGCGGTTTGGCACTGCCACCAGTTCTACCTGCGCACCCAGATTGCGCAGTTCATCCACCATTGGAGCCAACACACAAGCGCCGGCCACCCCGCTGCCGATTGTAGTCCGTTTATTTGGCCAGCATCGCCTCTTGATCGTGAGACGTTTCCATTCTGTTAAGAACTGACAGGCCAAACCGATGCCGTTTTCCAGCTGGGGGTAATCTTCGTAGCTTTCCTCAGGCGGAAAAGGCTGACCTGCCAGTAAGTAGAATTCGTCTGCGGCAAATACGAACCTGCTGCCTTTAGGCAACATGCGTTTTTGCCAAACAGCTAATTGCTTCAGTACCGCCACTGCTTGTTCTTTTTGCACCGGTCTAATTCCCGGCGGTTGGTAAGCGGTCAACCCGACCGGCACAACCCCCACGGATCGCACTCCTGGGAATAGCCCCGCTAAATCCTCCAGTGTACGATCCAGCTCCGGACCATCATTTACCCCTGGGCAGAGTACGATTTGACAATGCAGCGTGATCCCGCCTTCCACCAAATCGGTCAGTTGCTCCATTACCCGGCCTGCAGTCGGGTTGCCCAGCAAACGCGGGCGCACTTCCGGGTTCGTGCTATGCACCGAAACATACAATGGGCTCAAATGCTGGGTGATGATGCGCTGCATTTCCTGCTCCTGCAAACTTGTCAGGGTGATAAAGGAGCCGTGCAAAAATGACAGGCGATAATCATCATCTTTCACATACAACGAAGGCCGCAAACCGTCCGGCAGCTGGTCCACAAAACAAAAAAGACATTGATTTGCACACCGTCGTAAACCGCCAAAAATCGTTTCCTGAAATGTGACGCCAAGATCTGTATGGTAGTCCTTCTCAATGAAAAACTCCACCAGGCTACCGTCCTGTTTGGAAATCAGCACTGATATTTCTTCATCCGCCATCCGAAAGCGGTAGTCCAGGAGGTCCATCACAGGCTGACCGTTTATTGCCACGAGCCGATCCCCTGGCTGCAGTCCGATTTCCGCGCCCAGCCCTTGTGGATCCACGGCCGTGACCAGGGCACCGTCTGGCAATCGAGCCACCTCCCCTGTGGATATCATTCTCTATTATCAGTTATTTACTGTTAGGCGTCAAGCTACGGCCCGTCAACGTCAAAAAGCAATCCCAGCGTCGCAGGATCCCTTGCGCTGCCAAGAGACGTCCGCCGCGCACAAAACCCAGGCGCCGGGATAGACCTCCGCCCAGCTGGGTGAAAGGATGTAAACAAACACCCGCCGGTCGAAATTCCACGCCTGGCACTCCGGCCGCCCGGCAGACCTCCCTGACCACATCCAGCACTGCCTTATCTTGGCCGGCAGTGCCAATCGTGCACACCAGTTTGCCTTCTACATCGCGGCCCCAAAACAGAGGCGTCCCCACTTGTTTGTGCGGTAGGCGATCAAAATGCGGGATTGATTGGATCTCGGCAAGAGAAGGTGCTTGCGACAAAAGACCCAAATGCAACGCCGCTGCCACCGGCGAAGAGTGGGTCCCCCCAAAGCAATAATAAAACAGCAAATTTGCAGAGATCGGTAAACGACCACCCAGAACTGGCCCTCCCATCCGACTGCGGTTTTGCAACACATCATACCAGCGCACCGTCTCTCCGCCCCAGCCAAACAACGCAGCGGTACCAAACAAGGCGTTTTGTAGCACCCAGGGCCGCCGGCAGGGACCCACGTGACAAACGGCTGCCGGGAAACGGGCAGAAGCCAGAGGAAAAACCCCTGGCTTCTGCTGATCCGCCCCATAGTAGACAGTAATACCATAGGTTTTCAATCTTCATCATCCCGATCCGGCCGCCTTGGACTCTCCTCCCGGGACCGACGGAAGCGTTTTTGCGTCCATTCCAATGGACCGAAAAAGCTCGCCATTTCCCGTCCGAACATGCGCCGCAACTTCGCGCCCGCTTCTTTAATACCGCCAGTACTCAACAACAAGTAACCACCTAAGCCCAACACGGACAGCAACACAATCCAACCAACGGCGCTCCAGGAACCCCGATCCGCCTCCGCTGACCCCGAAATTGATTTTAACGTCTCCGGAACCGCTTCCGCCAACAACATTGCCCCGCGTTCCGCACTGGCCCGGTCAATGTTGTGGGTGCCGACCTCAAGCAAAACCGCCCGCGGCGTCAAATCCTGATTATAACGTCCGCGCGCGATGAGAATGCCACGCACCAATCCCGGATACAGACGGTCGGCAACAGCCTTTAAGCGACGCGCGAACTCAAGGTTAGCTTCCATGGCAGGATTCTCTCGGCCAATCACGATCGCCACCTGCGCCACTTTCCGACCACCCACTTCGGCCTCATATTTTTCTTCCGGCCCGGTATCGCGGTGGATATCGAACAGCGCCCCCAATTGCCGCTGCATCAAATTCTCGGCCGTCCGCCGCGACCGATCATAGGCTGCCGTATCGTGCGGTGCATGCAATGTGTTATCAAAAATTGCCTCTACGCCAGCTCTTTTCAAACCGCGCGCAAAGCTCTCAGCTACATGTAAAATCCCGCCACCAGCCCGGACTGAAGCGCCTCCCTCGGTGGGCACATAGGACTCGTCACTATGGGTGCAATAGACACCTACTGGACGGTCCAGCAGTGTGACTGGATAAACGGCGGCCTGGTTTTCCGCCACAGCTAAGGCGGCCTCTTCCGGTTCGCTCATCAAGTGCACCTCTTCCACGAAACGGGTTTCCGCTTGATACCCGTTCACAGCAGTGACTTGGTAGCGCTTATTATCGGCCGTGATCACCTGATCCCCTACTCCCAGCTGCAACCCCGTCCAGAAGATTTCCTCGCCGTCTTCCCCGAGCAGGGTGAAAAAACCCTCCAGGTCCTCATCTGCTTCATTGGCGGCCATGACGGGGCAGACAAGCAAAAAAACACACAACCACGCCAACGGTATGATTAGAACCCGTTTACTCATCACCATCGCCCCTTTCTGACCGATGAGTGGATTCCTGGCTCGCGGAGCGCGGTTTGTGGCCGCCTTGCAGGCGTTCCCGGGTCTCACCAAGTATCTCCGCAAATGCCACCGCCAGCACCCCGCTCAAGATCACGGAATCGAATATTCCGGCTCCCCCGATGTCCGTCCGTCCAGGAATACCGCCCATAATCAACTCAGTCAGTTGAATCACATCAGCGAGGATGATGCTCAATAAACCGGCGATAAAAGCCGCCCGGCGTGAACGCCCAAACAGGTAAGCGACCAAACCGGCTGCGCCGGCGAATAAATAGGTGGGATCAAACAACAACCGGCCAGGCTCGGCAGGCAACAATTTTGCCAGACCATACACCGCTCCCGCCGCCACCACTGCCGCCACGATCGCCCGTATTCGTTCCGCACCCGTATCAGCGCTATAAAGGAGATAGCCAACCAGAACCAACGGCACGAGGCCTCCACCAACGTTGATGGACACCTCCACCGGGCGAGCTGCGATTGGGATATCAATAAGGCCTCCGAGCAACATAGCAGCAACAAAGGCCAGGGCTGCCCTGTCCGATAGACGCATCCGGTCCAAAACCCGTTCTGTCAATCCAAAATAGATTGCGATCGCCAAAATCACCAACAATACCGTTCCTACCGTCATCGCTAACCCTCCCAAAACCGGGATTTGCAATCATTAGCGTACCCGGCCACGTTTGGGCCTATTCTGGCATAAAAAAAGCTGTCCCGAGGACAGCAGTAAAGGTCAGGGGTTGTTAATGCTAAACCCGGCAGGCAAATGGCCGGACCGAAATTCCACGGGCCTGCAACCAGTCCTTTGTCTCACCTAAAATGATGACATTAACCCGTTCGCGCAATTCTGTCAGGTTGGCCGCACCACACATCAGCATCGCGGTGCGCATTTCTTCATGTAGGCGTTCCAATTCGGCTTGTAACAGCTCTTCGCTCTCCATCAACATGCGCACCAGGGGACCGGCCATGCCCACCATGTCCGCGCCCAGTGATAATGCTTTCACCGCATCCAAACCGCTGCGCACGCCCCCTGAGGCCATCACCTGCACTTGTCCGGCAGTGGCCTGCAATACATCTAACAGGCTGACCACGGTCGGCAGACCCCAGTTCAATAAAGCCGGGGCCAGCTCCTCACCCCGCCGCCAAGCTTCCACTGCCAGGAAATTGGTGCCGCCCTTGCCCGCCACATCTAAAGCCTTGATTCCGATTTCGACCAGGCGCCGGGCTTCCCGCCCGGCAATGCCGAATCCCACTTCTTTCACGATCACGGGTACGGGTACCCCTGCTTGGATTGCCTTAATGTTCTCCAGGGTTCCTACAAAAGAGCGCTCTCCCTCCGCCATTGCCAATTCCTGCGGCACATTCAGATGCACCTGCAAAGCATCAGCCCGTAGCATCTGTACCGCTTTTAAAGCCGTCTGCACCGGAGCGGTGGCAGACACGTTCGCCATGATGAATCCCTCGGGATATTCCTGCCGCACAACCTGGAATGTCTCCGCCAGGGTCTCGTCTTCCACGGCGGCAGTCTGGGAGCCGACCGCCATACCCATTCCGAACCGGGCCGCTGCCCTTGCTAAAGCAGCATTCAGCCTTTTCGTCGCTGCGGCACCACCTGTGATGGCATTGATTACCAGGGGCGAGGCCAATTTTCTCCCACACCAGCTGCTTGAAAGGTCAATTTGGCTGTAATCTAGCTCCGGCAGGCAGTTATGAAGTAAAAAAACATCCCGGAACCCGGGATCCCCGGGACCATCAGGAAGCTGGCACACCCCTTGCAGGTGCGCCAGCTTGCGCGCCGGACGTTGCCGGCTGTTTTCTGCCACCGCCGAACGGGTGGTTTTATTGCCCGCCGTCTTAATTAGTCGTCGGCCTCCTCGCTCACCGCGTTAACTCTTTCTTTCATGTCATTGGCCAAGTCGCCCAACATTTCGCCCAAAGTAACACCGCCTGTGCTCGAGCTGCTGCGGTCATCCATATATTCTTCCATGACCTGGCGCTCGCGGTCCTGCATTGCTTCCTTCAAGCTCAGACTAATGCGCTTTTCATTCGGGCGCACTTTCAAAACCTTTACTTTCACCTGGTCGCCGGGCTGCACCACCTCATCGGGAGTCGCCACCCGCCGGTCGGCCAACTCCGAGATGTGCACCAGTCCGTCCACTCCCGGTTCCAATTCCACAAAAGCGCCAAAGGGAGCCAATCTTACAACACGACCTTCCACCACGGAATCAACCGGGTACTTATCAGCCACGTTCTGCCATGGATCAGGCAAAATTTGCTTCAGACCGAGGGAGATCCGGCCTGCTTCGCGATCAACGCGTAAAACCTTGACATCGATTTCTTCTCCAATTTGTACGACTTCTGAAGGGTGATGGACGCGGCCCCAGGCCATCTCAGAAACATGCAACAGGCCGTCCACTCCACCCAGGTCGATGAAAGCACCGAAATCGGTAATGCTCTTGACGGTACCATGCCGCACTTGACCCTCGCTGATGTTAGCCCAGGTTTCTTCTTTCATCCGCTCATATTCCTCTTCTAAAACGACTTTTTGAGAAAGAATAACGCGATTCTTGCTCTGATCTAGTTCCAATACGCGTACCCGCACATTCTGGCCCACGTATTTGCTCAAGTCACTGACATAGCCCCGTTCCACATGCGAAGCCGGCATAAAACCGCGCAGCCCAACATCTACCACGAGTCCGCCCTTTACTTCCTCGATCACCGGTACGGTGAGGATTTCCCCTTTTTCGTATTTATCGGCGATATATTCCCAAGCAGATTCCTCGTCCGCCCGCTTCTTGGACAGTAGCAATCCGCCTTCTTTGTTGTCAACGCTCAACACATATACATCTATTTCTTCCCCTTCCGATACAACATCGGCTGGGGCTGCAATTTCGCGGTGGCTCAACTCCGAAAAGGGAATGACGCCCTCGGATTTATAGCCGACATCGACCAGGACGTGGTCGCTGGCCACCTGGACGACCTTCCCTTTTGTCACTTGTCCCGGTTCAAGCTCCTGCATGGTGATGTCACCTGGATCCAACACATCACCCGCTTCCGCAGCCGGCGCTCCCACATCTTCTTCGGGAGTCTCAGCAACGTCTGTCGCTTCCTCCGGTGTTATCTCCGCTGCGGCCGTCAATTCCTCTGTGTTACCTAATTCAGCCCTGTCCTTGGTTTCTTCCATCTTTGCCACTACCTCCTTTAGTAGCCAGTCGGGGGTCGATGCCCCGGCGGTGATCCCTACCCGGTCCGAGTCTTGAAACCAAGCCGGATCAATCTCTTCCGGGCCTTCAATCAGGTAGGTGCGGGCCCCGCTCTGTCGGCAGATTTCCGCCAGTTTTCGTGTGTTGGCGCTGTTGCGCCCCCCTACTACCAGCATCACATCTGCTGCGTGCGCCATCTCCCACGCTTCTGTTTGTCGCCGGGCAGTGGCAGGACAAAGCGTATCCCTGAAGATCAGGCGTTTGGCCTTCTTCCGCAGTTCAGCTACAATTTCCGCCACCACTTCCGGTCGTTGCGTGGTCTGGGCTACCACTCCTACCTGGCCGAGGGGCGGCAATGCCGCTACCGCATCGGCACTGGCCACGACAGTTGCCCTTCCCTCGATAGCCCCGACTATGCCTATAACCTCCGGATGCGTTTCGTCGCCGACAACGATCACGTCAAGACCGTCATCCAACAACTCCCGTGCCGCTTCCTGGGCCTGTTTCACCCGGCGGCAGGTAGCATCCGCCACATCCAAACCTTTTTCTTGCGCTTCCCTAATTATTTGCGGTGGTGCGCCATGACTGCGGATCACCAGCCGGCCATTTCCCACCGCTTCCGACAAATCGGTCACCACCCGTAAACCCCGGGCTGCTAAATCAGCCACTGCCCGTGGGTTATGGATAGGTGGGCCCAACGAGTAAACTTGTCCACCCTCAGCCAGCAGGTTCTCCAGAAGCTGAATGGCGGTTTTGACTCCGCTGCAATAACCGGCATTTTTCGCTAGCATTATTTCCAAAAAGTATCCCCCGCATTACTGCCAGCTCTAAACAGGGCGCTTCTCTATCAAGGCCCTAATTTCCTCCATTATTTTGTCAGCAACTCTCGCAAGAATTTTATTATCAAGTTTCTGCCCGCGATATTCTTCCAAATCCACCGGCTTGCCAAATCGGACCGTCATCGGTTGTCGGAAACGGTAGTTCCCAACCACCGCCACAGGTACCACCGGCACATCCGCCCGCAGGGAAATAAAGGCTGCTCCCGTTTGTGGGACCACATCTTCCCCTGTTTTCACCCGGCGTCCTTCCGGAAAGATCCCCAGGGCATCGCCCTGTTGCAAAACCCTTAGGGAATGTCTGATTGCACCCCGGTCGCCGCGCCCCCGGGCTACCGGAAACGCCTGCACCCGGGGCAGCAGCCATCCTAACACCGGTATCCGGAACAGTTCTTCTTTGGCCATAAATGAGATGTGCCGCGGTAAAGAGATTCCTACTAAAGGAGGATCCCAAAAAGAGCTGTGATTGGCACACACGACGATCGGTCCGGCCGGGATATTCTCCAATCCCTCCACCCGCACAGCAAAAAACAGACGGCAGACAATCCAAAGCGCTGCTTTAGCAATCCGATACAACATTCCCTGTCCTCCTGGAGCAGATAGCCAGCACTTGACACACCGTTTCGTCAATCGTCCTTCCGGTGGTATCGATCATGATCGCATCCGGAGCTTGCTTAAGCGGGGCCACCGGGCGTTCCGAGTCCATACGATCCCGGGCGCTCAGTTCTTCGCTGACCTCTTCTTCACTCACACTGCGACCGGCCGCTAACAGTTCACTGTGGCGGCGCCGTACTCGCTCTGCAAAGGAGGCAGTCAAAAAAATTTTTACCTCGGCCGCCGGCAGAACATATGTACCAACATCCCTTCCGTCCGCCACCACTCCGCCGCCGGCAGCGATCCGTCTCTGTAAGCGCACAAAGCGCTCCCGCACCTCTGGATGCGCCGCTACGATCGACACCAGACTCCCCACCGGCGCAGATCTAATCTCGGTGCTGACATCCTCCCCGTCCAGATATACTTTTGGTTGCCCACCCTGTAAGTGGGCCCGGGTAGTGAAGCGAATGTCTGTTTGATCGCATAAGGCAGCCAACCCCACTCCATCATAGGCATCAACTCCCAGGCGAATGGCTTTCAGGGTGAGCGCCCGATACATTGCTCCCGTGTCCAAATATATGTACCCCATCCTCTGCGCCACTTTCCGGGCTACTGTACTCTTACCGGCGCCGGCCGGCCCATCGATCGCAATCGTCAACTTAGTGCAATTGTCCGTCTCCAACGTTACCCCTCCGGCAGGATGCATTCGACAAACAACCAGGATCTCCTACTCTTTTTCCGCCCAGTCGGGCCGTAAAGAAATAGCCTGACGCAAATAAACCGGCGCCGGCTGGCGTTCAGCTGGGAATTCCGCTAACAACAACACCCGCACACAAAAAGGCAGTGCCCCTTGCACTGCTGCCTCCTGAACACATAAAAGCGGCACGGCATGCCAGCCGAGCCGAACACGCGCTGCCTCCGCCGGAAAGGCGGCCGTCAGATCCGGTGTGACAGTGAATATCACCGCCGCCAAATCACCCACCGTCAAACCATTTTTTTCGGTCAGCGCTTGCAATAATTCGGCGCTGGCATCCAAAATGGCCTCTTTTTCGTTCTTTTCCACCGTAGTAGCCCCACGGACGGCGCGTAGCCGATCACCCATCATACCGCTCCTCGCTGGAAAATAGGGCACCTCTAATGGGTGCCCCAACCTTTTATGAATTATAGCACGATCGCTAGAAAGGGCGCAAGACACCCGCTTAGTCATCCGCTCCCTGTAAGTATACTGTTTCCAGAAACAGTATACCTCCCTGCCATTGGTAAATGGCGCCTGGCACTGGGGAAAGGATTTCCGGTGTCTTCCCAGCAACCCGTACCTCATATTCCGATCCCACTGGTGCCTGCAAAGCCAGCTGATCGCCATCGCGCACGGAAATAAATAAACGTCCGGCTTCCAACGTGCCCACCTGTCGACCGTTGCGCCACACAGTGATCCGATTTCCATTCGTCAGGTATTGTTCCGCAAGCGCCAATTCAAGGCACGGGCCATCCTCCGCCACCGCCAGCATCGCCTCGGGACGAAATGGCACCCCTTCCAAGCTCGCGACTGGATTTAATAGCTGGCTGGCCCCTGGCAAAGTCATCATTCCTTGCACCGCCAACATCACTAACAACAGTCCGATCACGATCCGCACCAGCGCGGCTTCCACAGTTTTGGCCACAGCCCAAAAATATCCTCCGGTTTGCGCCTTGCGCATGCACAGTCACCCCCACACAGGATTATCCTATGTCAGGGGCCGCGCCCCTATCCCGGCAAGTAGAAAACCCGCCCTTTGGGGGGCGGGTCAGTCACTTACTTTTCCGCTACAACCTCGTTCAACTCTTTGATCAACTGATCCTTGTCCACGCCATGGGCCTCAGCTGCTTCTCCCACGCTTTCATGAAAAGCTATTTGACAGCCGATACAGTGCATACCGTGCTTGGCAAATACTTCAACCACTTTCGGGTTCAGACGCAGCACATCCGCAATCGTCATTTCACTCGTAATGGCAGCCATTTCTATCGATTACCTCCTTCACAGAAAAGATTCCAGCATGTCAACGTATTATACCCCAAACGAGTTCCCACTGGCAACTGTTCACAATACTCTTTGCAAGCGTGGGTTATCGCTCCGGCCGGGGATACGGCCGCGCTTGGCCACCGGTTTGCCCTCAATTTCTTTGATATCCATCGTCATATCAATAGGCTGGGCGCGGGAAATGTAGCTGCCGATCCCAAAGGCATCTGCCCCGGCGGAACGCAATTGCCCCACCCGATCCGGAGTGATACCACCCGACACGAATATTTTTACCCGTTGAAAGCCGGCTTGGTCCAATCTGGCGCGCACCTCACGCACCAGATCGGGCGTCACGCCGCCCCGTTCACCAGGGGTATCCAATCGGATCCCTTCTAATCTGTCCTGCAAGGCGTCGGCCACGCGCAGTGTTTCCTCCGCTTCGTCTTTGAACGTATCCACCAGAATGATGCGGGGCGATGCATCAGGCATGACAGAATCATAGGTGGTGGCCACCCGCACGGTGTCGCCTGCAATCAGCACGGCAGCATGGGGAATAGTGCCGGCCGGTTCCTTGCCGACCAGTTTTGCACCCAGGATACAGCTGGCACCGTCTGCTCCGCCAATCACGGCCGCCCGTTCCATGACCGGGGCGACCGCTGGATGCACATGGCGCGCTCCGAACGATAAGAAACTGGCTTCCCCAGCTGCTTGCCGGCACTCCCGGGCAGCGGTCGCCCAGGCGCTGGCACTAGCCAGCATCCCCAGCAACGCCGTTTCATAGATCCCGAAATTGGCATAGCACCCTATGATCCGCATCACCACTTCCCGGGCCTGGAAGGCACTCCCTTCCGGCAAGGCATACACTTCCACTCCCCGCCCGGCCAACAACTGCAAACCCTCATCGACGCCCGCCAACACGCCTGCCCGGGCCGGAAAAATCTCCGCCGTAACCTTTGTTTCGGAAAGACCGAGCGCAGCCAAGATTTCTGCCGTCTTAACAAAATAGATGTCTGTTGTGGCACCCTGAATTATTTCCTCATGGGTGGCGGAATGAAGCCGTTTTGGCGACACCTGGAAGTTCTCTACATCACGCATGCTACGGATTTCACCGTTCAAACCTATCCCCCCAGGATCGGCGGTTGCCGTTCTCGTGGCCGTAGACTTCGTCACAATGTGACTGTTTCCTGCTTTCGCCATTTGCAGCACCCGCCGCCAGCCGGCGCAGTTCTTGTATCTCATTTGCTGTCAGGTACCGCCACTTGCCCGCTGCCAGACCCCGCAGGGTAAGGTGACCGAAACCGGTCCGGCGCAGGCTACGCACTGGGTGGCCCACTGCCTCCAGCATGCGCCGAATCTGCCTGTTCCGGCCTTCGTGGATAGTGATCTCCACGAGAGCCCCATCAGGGGCGCGTCTTAAGGTATTAACTCTTGCCGGAGCGGTCAGACCGTCTTCCAAAACTACACCCTGACGCAACTGCTTGATAGCTGCTTGTCCCGGTACCCCGCTCACCCAGGCCTGGTATGTTTTCGGCACCCCAAAACTCGGATGCGTCAATAAATGGGTTAATTCACCATCGTTCGTCAACAACAAAAGTCCCTCCGTATCCATATCGAGCCGGCCGACCGGGTAAATACGTTCATCCACCGGCACCAGATCTACCACGCGCGGCCGGCCCTGCGGGTCATAACGTGTACACAAAAAGCCGGCCGGCTTGTTCAACAACACATATATCCGGTGGGAAGCGCTTGTCAAGGGTTGGCCATCCACCTCAATCAGGTCACATTCGGGATCAACCTTACAGCCCAGTGCCGCGACCTGTCCGTTCACCCGCACCCGTCCAGTCTGAATCAATTCCTCCGCCCGCCGCCGGGAAGCAAATCCAGCTTGAGAAATCACTTTTTGTAACCGCTGCCGCCCGTCTCCGCGCAACCGCCCCACCTCCGCAGGGCTTTTCAACTTTCGGCCGTCAAATCCCTGCCATATTTTCCCCTTTGTTCAGGGCCCCTATCCCCACACAAAAATCAATTCTCTGTCCATCCGGGCTTTAGTATGATTATCAACGTTTTGGATCTGCTTTTTCAGGGCTTTTTGGCCCACTAAAATGGGAAAAAACGTTAGCATAGTACCGGATGGCATGGAGAAAATAAGTGGCGAGGTCTACAGCAGCCGAGCCAAGATCAACATGGGTTCCATAAGTGGGATTCATGTTGGTCGGGCAAAGGTTGCAGCAGGTCGCCAGATCTGCTGTAGCCGGCGCGCAGATCATCGTAGGTTCTCATTTGGATTGACAGTAACCCAAGGGTTGCTGTCAGTTCATCAGGGATCTACGATGGTCGAGCTAAGACTATCTTGGGTTCTGACCCCATCTGTTGTGGTCGAGAGATCACTTCAGGTGGCCAGATTGGATCTGCGATAGTCGAGCAAAGGTTGTTGCAGGTTCAAAATGGATTCATGGCAGCCGAAAGGTTGTCTTGGATCCGCCCAGGATCTGCAGCAGCCGGAGCGAAGGTTGCTGTGGGCCTTATATTTTTATTCCCAAGGCTTTTTGCGCCATCTCCAACCGTTGTTGATTCGCCATGATGTCGGCATGCGGATCCCCTTGTTGCTTTAATCTATCGATTACGCTCCGGATGTTCCAAGCCTGTGGTTGGATGTGGCCCACTTCTTCCCACGTACACGGGGTCGAAACAGGTGCACCGGGCAAAGGTCTGGGGCTGTAAGCTGAGACTACCGTTTTGCCGCGGATATTTTGCAAATAGTCGATATACACTTTGCCATTCCGCTTGTTCACTTGCCGTTCCATAGTCACTAAGTCTGGCACAGTGCGTAGCAATACAGCGCCGATCCTTTCCATCACAAGCCGCACCAGATCGTATTCGTAAAGTGGTTGCACCGGAATCATGATGTGGATGCCAGTGGCGCCGGATGTTTTCGGGAAACCTTTCAGTCCGATTTTATCGAGCAATTTCTTGACCAGCAAAGCGGTCTGGCGAGCTTCCTCAAAACCGGCCGGGGGCGCTGGATCCAAGTCGATCACAGCTAGATCCGGTTTATCGAGACTGTT
The DNA here is from genome assembly GCA_012837735.1 of Bacillota bacterium. Lineage (GTDB taxonomy): Bacteria > Bacillota > Sulfobacillia > UBA3575 > DUQP01 > DUQP01. Next base: position 4,085 of record DUQP01000052.1, on the reverse strand, counting down.
GATCCGGGAAAACCAGGGATGCAATTCGATGCCACCCTGGTTGCCTAACCAGACCAGGGTGGCTGCCTCTTCGACCAGACAATAGTTGATCGTCCGGTCGCTATGTTCAGAAAAGATTGCCACGCGCGCTACCCAGTCCGGGGTATGCTCGGGCAAATTCTTTTGATAAAAGGATTTTCCGGCCACCCCGTCAGGGTAACGCGTTACTACCAACGGTCGCCCGCGCAAATGGGGCAACAAATAATCGGCCACCTGATGGAAATATGCCACCAAATCCGCTTTGCGTAAACCGCTTTCCGGCCAGAACTCCTTTTCCAGATTTGTCAATTTGACCTTGCGCCCCGCCACTAGAACCGTGCGCTGCATAAACCTCCCCCTTCATAAACGGCACTCGCTGGCCAATACCTGCCCGGGCCCTTTCACGACCGGCGAACGCAGGGTGAGGCTGTCCGTCCATTCTTGAAATTGCACTGTGACAGTCAAGACCGGTTCCACCCAGTGGCCATTCCGTGGCCAGGTGCCCGTTTGAAAAGGGGTTGCCGGTTGGCCAATCGGTTCCAGACAAGCCAGCAGAGCAACGGTTTCGCTTACCCGCAGCCCGCTGCCAGCTTTTCCAACATAGCGCAGCCGTCCATCCCATTCGTATAACCCCAGCAAGAGGGATCGTAAGCGGCCGTCGCTGGTCAGATACCCGCCGATGACAAAACACCGCTCCTGCCAGTGTTTTATCTTTAACCAATGCCGGCTTTTTCCGCCCAGGTATGGTGAATGTCGTTTTTTTGCCACTATCCCTTCCCAGCCCAGCCGACCCACCGCGGCAAATAGTGCTTGTCCGCTGGGATGGCTCTCCACTTGCTGAACCAGCGCCGTACCCTCAAATAAGGCGGTTAACTGCTCCTGCCGGTCTTCCAAAGGTTTCGGCCGCCAATCCCACCCGTCTAACCAGAGCAAATCGAAGACAAAATAGCAGATCGGGATTTCACCAGCAATACGTCGCTGTTCACGTTGCAAAACAGCCGGGAAGTGTGGTTTGCCTTCTCGAAATGCTACAATCTCTCCATCCAGGATGGCTGACCGTTCTCCCAACAGACCGGCCAAAGCGGTCAGCTCGGGGTATTGCTGGGTGCGGTCACGGTAATGGCGGTTTTGCAATCTTACTACACCATTCGCCACAAACGCCACCATGCGCACCCCATCCCATTTCACCTGATACAGATAATCCTGGCGGTCAAAGGGTTTAGCCGCCAGAACTGGTTCCATGGGTTGAACCGTTGCCGGCATATCAGTGCAGATGTTCACCACGGCCCTTTTGTTCCTCCTTGACCGCCGCCAAACTGGCCTGCAATGCTGTCATCAGGTCTTCCACGGGCGCTTGCGGCAAGACCGGTCTTACCACCCGGGCGTCAGCCCGGGCCCGAATCAAGTCCAGTACCGCCTCCCGATACCTGTCTTGAAACCTTTCCCGGCTGAATGACTCACTTAAGCGCTCAATCAATTCCTGGGCCAACAGTGTTTCCCGTTCGCTGGCGGTTATTTCGGCATCCACTCCTACTAAAGCTTTGGTGGAGCGCACCTCATCCGGATAAAACATAGTCTCCAACATCAGTAAGCCCTGGGCCGCTTCTTCAGGATCGTAGATGCGCACCATGGCCAAGGATTCCTTTCGGCGCAAGACGAGGCGAGCCAAAGCAACCTGGCCGGAGGCATATAAAGCGGAACGGAATAGACTGTAGGCCTTTGTACCGCCTTCGCCCGGTTCCAAAAAGTAGCTCTTGTCATAATACACCGGGTCGATCTCTTGTTGGGATACAAAGGACACAATTTCGATGTTGCGGCTGGGATTTGCCTGCAACGATGCCAGCTCTTCATCCTCCACCAATACATATTGACCGGGCGCAATCTCGTGGCCGCGGGCAATTTCCTCTTGTGCAACCGGGCAGTCGCACGTCGGGCACCATTTCCGATATTCAACCCGCGTTCCACAGGCGCGATGGATAAATGAAAACCGCACCGACTTCCGTTCCGTGGCAGAATAAAGTTTCACCGGGATGTTGATCAACCCGAAGCTGAGGGCCCCCTTCCAAATGCTACGCATAACGAACCCTCCATCATCCTAGGTTAGGCACTGGTCGCCTGGGCAACCGGTCATATAACCCCTCCCAAACCCCCAAAAAACACCGCACCGCCCTTGTCAATAGGCCGGGTCGGCGGAATACGTCTTTGGTGACGATCAAATCCACCGCCACCACATTCCCTGTCGTCCGGTGGCTAACCTGAAATTGGCCCAATACCTGCCCCGCCCTGAGTGGCGCCTTTATTCCCTCCGCAATCTGAATGTTTTGCTCCCAGGCGGCCTGTTCACCTTGCCACATCGGCAAAACCAATCCCTGCCTGGCGGCCAACGGCACTGGCTCTACAACACCGGCCACCGCAATCTCACGAACGATCTCTTCCCTCGCCACCAATTGGCAGTAATCAAACGCCTCAAAACCAAAGTCCAGCACCGTTCGGCTGTCATCCCAGATCGCTGCCGAACCGAGCACCACGGCGATCACCTGCCGGCCGGCGCGCGTGGCAGAAGAAACAAGACAGCGCCCGGCTGCCCGCGTATAACCCGTCTTGACCCCATCTGCGCCTGGATAAGACCAGAGCATGCGATTGCGGTTGGCCAGGAACTGTTGACCATCTCCCCCCGTGCGCGGAATTGTCTCGCTCCGGCTGGCAACGATTTGCGCCAGAATCGGGTTCCGCAGGGCTTGACGGGTAATCAGACTCAAATCGTACGCAGTGGTATAGTGTTCCGGATCCGGCAGCCCGTGGGGATTGGTAAAGTGGCTGTCATATCCACCCAGCTGTCTCACCCGGGCGTTCATCAAATCGGCAAACTCCTCCACAGACCCGGCGCAATGTTCCGCTAGGGCCACGGCGGCATCGTTTCCAGACACCAGCAACAATCCATATAAAAGGTCCCGCACCCGCAGGCGCTCTCCGGCGTGCAGGTAGGCAGAACTGCCACCGGTATGGGCGGCGCGCTGTGACACCTGCACCAAATCGTTTAAATCACAGCGTTCTGCAATCAATAAAGCCGTCAAAATCTTGGTGGTGCTGGCCGGCGCCCGCTGCAAATGCGGGTTTTTCCCCCACAACATGAGCCCGCTTTTTTCATCCAGGAGGACGGCACTGGCGGCGCTGATCTGCGGACCCTCATGAGTCAACGGAACCACCGCCCCGGCCTGGGAAGGAATCAGCAGACAACCGATAACACAAAAAAAGAGCACCTGTCTCCACATGGATCGGCTTTCCCCCTTTGCTTGGCAGTATGCCGAAACGGGCGGAGCCATATACCGTCCCAGTGGTGCAAAAGGCAGGTCTCTTATTGGCACAACTGTCTTTTCTTGCCTTTCCTAAGTGGCGTTGATCTCCTCCAGGGGATCCGTCACCGGCTCCTGGCATTTATGAAAGCCACAGCATTCTAATAGTTGCGGAGTTATGTCGATCAATCTGTCCAAGATAGCCGGGCCGGATACAGACAGAAAACGGATCGCGCCGTTGCCGACCACCAGAAAACCGACTGGTTGGACCGTGACGCCGGCGCCGCTGCCGCCACCAAACGGATATCCCTCGTCTGATTCGTTTTGACCATATTCACCGCCACCGACCCCAAAACCAAAACTCACCCGTGACACCGGAATAATCACGCTGCCGTCCTGGGCCTCAACCGGATCTCCCACCACCGTATTGACGTCGATCATTTCTTTGATGCTGTCCATGGCGGATCGCATCAGTCCCTGAATCGAACCTGCGCCTCCCAAAACGCCTCAACCTCCCCATCGCCAGACTGGCTGCCGCTGGCACATTCGCAATCATAACATCGCCCAAACGTAGTCTGATTATGCAATCTATGTCAATTACCCATATCCGCTCTTGGAACAGCGGCTGAACCACCAATTGCGGTTGCAGTCCTGGTGTGCCCCGGTTTGCTAACCAACCGCTCACCGGGGCCAGCAAAGCCCAAACCCACCCAAGCGTCCTGCCGGTGGCGCCCGCCTCCCCCATCCCGACCGTCACCCGGCAGTGCCAGCGTT
>DUQP01000051.1 GCA_012837735.1 Bacillota bacterium | reverse complement strand
CCGTCTCATGGACGGCGCTCCGGCGCCGGCCACCATGGCCAGCATTGCGACCGTGGTGGAGGGAGTGGCAGGGGTGGAATGTCTGCACGAAGTGAAGATCCGCCACATGGGGCCCAACCTGATGGTGGATGTGAAGATCGGTGTCTGTGATCATATCAGTGTCTATACTGGACATTGCATCGCCAAGCAAGTGAAGGATTGTTTGCAGCGGGAGATACAAGGAGTTCAGGACGTCATGGTGCACGTTAATCCGGTGTCAACGGATTCCACCCGGCAATAATTGTCCATCCCTGTGTAGTCCGTTCCTTTCCTGGGCAGGATAACGCAAAAAGACGTTTTTTTTCTACAGGGAGGGGATGCCACGTCGTGAAACATTATGCCGAATTGATCCGCCACCCGGGAAATGAGGGATTGTTTTGGGCTCTGGAGTGTTCTTTGATTGCCACCCTGCGCGGACAATCCTTACACGTGCACGTGCAGGGACTGCGCGGCACCGGCAAAACCACGATCATCCGCGCAGCGGGACATTTGCGTCCACTGATTACCCGGGTGCGAGGTTGCCCATACAATTGTCACCCCCAGCGGCCACATTGCCCATTGCATAAGGATTTGCCTGTCCCGGAATTACAAGCGCTCGGCACGGAACAGGTACCAATGCCCTTTTTGGAGATTTCGCATTCCGCCAAGCTGGGCACGGTGGTGGGAAGCATTGACCTGGCTAAACTAACCCAGGCGGAGGGGGCTGTAGCCGCCATCCTGCCTGGAACGTTGCCGAGAGCTCACCGCGGGGTGGTGTTCATCGATGAAATCAACCGGTTGGCCGATACGGCACCGGAACTGACGGATGTGTTGTTGGATTTGATGGGTACAAAGCCCGGCCGAGTCCAAATCGAGGAAACAGGTCTGCCGATTGTGGAATTGCCTGTGCAAGTCAGTGTCTGGGCGGCCTCAAACCCGGATGAGGATCCCGGTCCGCTGGGCGAGGTGCGGCGGCAGCTGTGTGACCGGTTTGACTACACGGTTGATGTGCAACGCCCGGCCGAGCCGGCAGCGGTGCGCAGTATCATCGCTCCGGCGCAGATGGAAAGCGGTGACGACCGGGTGGCCTTTTTGGACGCCAAAGCACAGTCCGAATGGCCGGCCGTGGCGGGTGAGATTTGGGAGGCCTTGGCGCGTTTTTATGTGGAGGAGGGTCTGGAGAGCCTGCGCGGATTGGAGGCGATCACGGCCGGGGCTTGTTTGGCTGCGCTGTACGAAGGTCGGACGCAGGTTTTGGTAGACGACATTGTGCGGGTGGCGCCGTTTGCCCTCAGTCACCGCACGGAAGTGAATGGTCTGGCCAAGGCCCTGCAGAGAATGCAAGCCTGTGTGGCAGGAGTGGCTTTCCCAGCAGAGCAGGAGCCGCAAGCCAAACCCCGACCAATGGCAATACCCCGGCCGGAGTCGTCCGTGAATAAACCCAACTGGGACAAGCCCTTGCCGACCATACCACCATTTGGCAGGGGGTTGTTAGCCGGGTTGACGCGTTTATTCGTACCGCCCCGCCCGGGCCCGGCCGGGCCGAGTACGATTCCTGATGAGCGATATAGTTTTCCCAAGTGTTCTCAAACAATGCCGGGTGTTGATAGTAATGGTGGGGGTGAGGAGACGCCTCTCCCCCGCTCACCACTTACAGCAGCATGCCCGCTGCAGGAGCTGGATCCGGAGGAGGTCGTACAGAGTGCCGAAGAATTGGCCCGGAAACGAAAGGGTTGAGCACCGGTTGCAAGCCCTTTTGCAGGCCGGGGAGGCAGCCCGGGTCGGTGAAGCGGCGGTCGTCAGCTACTGGTTGCACAGCACAGCGGCACATGACCCCGGCCTGGTGCGCATCCTGTTTGGGCAGGATGCGGGCCGGGTTTTTTATGGGCGCGAACAAGCGGGCGAGGTGGTGCACCTGGACGTTTTCCATGCGGAAGGAGCAGTGCACCACCGCCAATTAGCGGAAAAGCTAAGACCGCTGCTGGAGTCGGCTGATCCACACCTGGTCGACTTGACTGATCTGCAGACGGCCAGCGGTGGCGGGCGGTTGTCCGGGGAACTGGCATTTGGTCGTGGCCGGACGTTGCGCCAGATACACCGTACCCACGTACACATGTGCCTGAAACTACCACCAACGCAGGCTGCTTTGCTGATCCAGTTAGTGAACGCCATCGAGCAGGAGATCATCCGCCAAGGTTTCCAGTTGCGGCGGGTGGACGCCATTACATACAGCGCCGCGCCGCCAGAAGACCATATTGGCAAAGAGGATCTGGCACAGGACCGCTCCGACAGCATGCTGGTTGGGCCCGCTGTCTCGGCGATTAGTGCATCAGCAATACCGGATATGGTGCAAGCCACCCAACTAGGGGCGGCTTTTGAGTATCCAGACCACGGTGAGCGTTTCCTGACACAGTTGGCCAAGGGCACGGACCGCACCAGCCTGGAAGCAAACTGGAACTGGTCAGGAGTCGACGTGGAAGGACTGTTGCAGGCCCTGGCGGAAAATGGCTTAGTACAGCGACAGGGAAATCGCTACCGGCTCACAGCCCAGGGTGAAGAGTTTCGGCAGTTTTTTCGCAAACACCTACGCGAGGTGGAAATGGACCTGCGCCGCACATACCGCCGTTTGCCGTTATGGGGCGTGGACAGGGGCAACCAGATCACCCAGCAACGATTTTGGCGGGGGAGCGGTGGCAGGCGGCGAAAACAGGTATCGGCCTACGTGCCGGGAGAATGGTCAGGGGAATTGGCCGTAGCGGAAACGGCGGTAGCTGCCCTGCGCCAGTGCGACGGCACAGCCTTGCGATTCCAGCCGGGCGATCTGCATATGATGTGGCGACCGCCGAGCAGACAACTATACCTTTGCCTGCTTCTTGACGCCAGTGCCAGTATGTTTGGACCCCGCATGCGTGCCGCCCGGCAATTGGCGCGCCACATTTTGATGGCGACTGGAGACCGTGTTGCGGTGATGACTTTCCAACAGGATGGCGCCCAACTGAGGGTTCCTTTCACGCGCAGCTTTGCTCTGGTGGAAGCCGGTCTACGCAGTGTTGTACCGGCTGGCATGACCCCACTTGGCCAGGCCCTGCAAGATGTATTGTGTTATGTGCAGCGGCATGGACGCGGTGAACCGATGGTGCTTTTGTTGACCGATGGTGTCCCGACCGCCGCGGAAGGATCCGCCCACCCCGTGCAAACGGCCTTAGCAGCAGCCGCCGGGTTTCGCCCCGGGCGAGTCCGTCTTACCTGTATTGGCTTGGCGCCCGATCGCCGGTTTCTGACGGTCCTGGCGGAACGGGCCGGTGCCAAGCTGCATATCGTGAATGAGCTCTCACCTCAACAGTTGCTGTCGATTGCCGGTCAGGAAATGGTAGCCAGGCATCGCAGCGGTGGGACGAATTAGGCAGGATTTGGTGGCCGGGCTAGAGAATAGGTAATCGCGGCCGAAATCTGGCGTATTTTGCGTCGGCGCTGCGGGGTGAGAATGATGTTTTGGGTTCTATTGTTGATGTTGTGCGCGTTGTTAGGGGCTGTGTTTGCGATTCAAAACCAGACTGTCGTTCCCGCCATTAACTTCCTCTTTTTGAAGCAGACAGACGTTCCATTGGTTTTCATTATCCTGGGTTCTGCCGTCTTAGGAGCGCTGATCGTGGCGTTTCTTTGGGCCTGGCGGCAAATTCGGCACAGTATGCGCATCTGGGATTACCGCGGCCAGTTGCGACGCATGGAAATGGATTTAAAGAAAGCCAGGGACCGGGCATCGGAATTGGAACGGGAGAACGCCCGGCTGCAGGAGCAAACAGATGTGCTTTTGGGTGAACTCTCCCAATTGCGCGGCGGCGAGTCGGGGGAGACCGGTTAGTGCCTGGTAGCATTTGGTGTGTGCCTGAGAACCAGGAAATTCTGGAGGCCCATCTGGCGCAGGATTTGGGGATCAGCCCGGCTCTAGCGCGCGTCTTGATTAACCGCGGTGTGACAGAAGTTGGTGCCGCCCGGCGGTTTTTGCATCCGGAAGAGTTGGCCTGGCATGATCCGTTTTCCATGTTGGGCATGCCGGCGGCAGTGGCTAGATTGCAGGAGGCTTTGGCAAGGTGTGAGCAGATCGTCGTCTACGGTGATTATGACGTGGACGGGATTACCGCCGCAGCTATTCTGACAGATTACCTGCAAAGACGGGGCGGGCGTGTCACCACTACTTTACCCTCCCGCTTGTTGGACGGGTATGGATTGCACCCTGAGGTGGTGCGGTCTGCGGCGGCCGCCGGCTGTACACTGCTGGTGACGGTCGATTGTGGTATTACCGCCTGTGCGGAAATTGCCCTGGCTAAACAATTGGGGATGGATGTGCTGGTGTGTGACCACCACGAGGCCGGTGCCAGCTTGCCCCTGGGCGCGGTGCTATTGGATCCGAAACAGCCCGCTTGCCCATATCCCTTTAAGGGTCTGGCGGCGGTGGGAGTGGTGTGGAAGCTCCTGCAGGCGTTGGAACCGGGCAGTTGCGATCAGTATCTTGATCTGGTGGCGCTGGGTACGGTGGCGGACGTCGTGCCCCTTGTGGATGAGAATCGCCGGTTGGTGCAACAAGGGCTGGCTTGTCTTGCGTCCTCAGCCAGGCCCGGCCTGAGAGCTTTGCTTAATAGCTGCGGCTTGTCACCGGCTAATTTGGAAGCGGGACATGTGGCGTTCGGCTTAGCACCGCGTTTGAACGCCGCCGGGCGGGTCGGTGATGCTATGCTGGCTCTGCAGCTGCTATTGTGCCAGGACGTGGCCATGGCGGAGGAATTGGCGGCGGAGTTGGAGCAGGCCAACCGTGCCCGGCAAAGAATTGAGGAGACGGTGTGGCGGGAAGCGGAAGCGCAGGCCATGGCCATGTTTGCGGAAGACCCGCACCTGCCGTTCTTGGTCCTGGATGGGGATGGCTGGCATCCGGGTGTGATTGGAATCGTCGCATCCCGGTTAGTGGAGCGTTTTTACCGTCCGACATTGTTGGTGGCGTGGCATGAAGGGCTGGGACGTGGGTCGGGCCGCAGTATTCCGGGCTTTAACCTGCACAAAGCGCTGTCTGCCTGTGCCCACCTGTTGGAAGGCTTTGGCGGGCACGGCGCCGCTGCTGGTTGTCAGGTCGTTCCGGGCAACCTACCGGCGCTAAGGGCAGCTTTGCAGGATTACGCCCGCCGGAATAGCGGCCTGTCGGATTTCGTCCCCAAGTTGCAAATAGATGCCGAACTGCGACCCGATGAGTGTGGTCTACGACTAGCCACCGAGCTGGAGCTACTGGCGCCGTTTGGTGTTGGCAACCCGCGTCCGCTGTTTGCTGTTCATTCTTTACGGCCTGTTTCTGTTCAGACTGTCGGCAAACAAGGACAACATTTGCGGCTGCAATTTCAGGGCCAAAGCAACGGCCGTCTCGTGGGGATCGGTTTCCGGCTGGGCCATCTAGCGCCAACACTACCCCCAGATAATGACCTGGCAGTGGCGGCCAGTCTGGAAGTGAATCGTTGGCGCGGACAGGCACAACCGCAGTTGGTGGTGCGGGAGATAGTGCCGGCCAGTGCAAATAATCGCCGGTCGGTGCGTTGGGAAGAACGGGTCCTGGACGGTATGCCGGGCGTGCAGGTTAGCGTCAGGGAGTCCTTTTCTGGGGAGAATATGGTAGAGGTGGCTGCCGCCTGGCGGCAGGCAATTGGTTTAGCACGCAGGGGGAAGCGCGTCCTGTGGGTTTTGCCATCTATTCCGGCCGTCTGGTGGCGGGCGGGAGCGCTGGGACGGGAGTTGCCGGTATGGCAGTGGCATGGTTTACTGACCCCGCAGGAGGAGAATATTGTCAGGCGGGGATGGGAGGCCGGCGGGGGTATTCTGTTTGCATGTCTTGACTGGTGGCGGGAAGGGCCTGAGCTGACGGATCCGGACCTGGTCATCCGTGAAGGGGTAGTGCAGCCAGCCGGTGATTGGGCTATTGATGTGTCGTTAGACGGCAATTTACCACCTCAGATTGATGGTGAGGAATTAGCGGCCCGATTATGTGCCATGTCGGGTCAGGCATTGATCTTGACCGCTTCCCGCTGGCGGGCAGCCGATTTGTGGCGGGAACTGGTGACAAAGGAGCCTTTATTGCGAGAGCGCTTAATAGTGGGGAACGCAGGTGATGGTCACTTGCTTTGCCCCTATCATTTCGCCGGAGCCATCCAGGGAGAATTCAGCGCTTTGTTTTGTGACTGCCCGACTGATATCTATCAGCTTCAGCTCGCGAAACGGCTGACGGTTCGGGATGAGGGCCTGCTCGTCTCTGCCCCGGGGTTAATGGCGCAGCGCTTGTTAGTGGCTGCTGCGGCACCGGACAGAGCGGTGCTGGCGGAAATCTACCAGGCCGCCCGGGCCGCCGGGCGGGGCGTGGTGACTGAACAGGATATCATGATCCGTTTGCAGGCAGCAAATCGGCCCATGCCGGGAAAGACAATCCAGGCCGCATTTGGCATCTTTGCAGATTTGGGTCTGGCGCAATGGCTGTCCGAGGGCTGGTCTTTGCCCCACCAGGTACAGCAACAGGATTTGTCGGACAGCCCCCGCTACCGCGCCGGTTTGCGCTTGCGGGCAGGCCTGGCGCATGTGATCAGGGAACTGAATGAAGTTTGTTGATTGATGAAGGGGGGGTGGCAGTGGGTTATCAAGATTTGATTCGAGAAATACCGGATTTTCCGCGCCCGGGAATTTTGTTCAAGGATGTCACCACCTTGTTTAAGGATGGAAAGGCATTTCGCGCCATGGTGGATGATTTGGCACGGGAGTGCCGGGGACTGCAGGTGGATATGGTTGTGGCGCCGGAGGCCCGCGGTTTCGCTTTAGGGGCACCGCTGGCATATTTGTTGGGAGTGGGGTTTGTGCCGGCGCGCAAACCGGGCCAACTACCCGCCAAGACTTTGCGGGCGGAATATGAATTGGAATATGGCAGTGATGCGCTGGAAGTGCACATGGATGCCATTACTCCTGGGCAACGAGTCCTGGTGGTAGATGATTTGCTAGCCACTGGCGGCACCACGAAAGCGACGATCGAGTTGGTGGAGGGCTTGGGTGGGCAGGTGGTGGCGGTGGCTTTTTTGATTGAGTTAACATTTTTGCAGGGGCGCAATCTGTTGTCCGGTTACGAAGTGATTTCGCTGATCAAGGACTGAAGGGGCTGAGAAGGCGTTGTGACGATCGCGGAATTAAAAAAGAGGGTATTAAAATATGCGCCGGAAGCGGACTTGCAGCTGCTGGAGCGTGCTTATCAGTTCGGGCGAAGGGCTCATGCTGGCCAACATCGGTTGTCCGGGGATGATTTTATCGAGCATCCGTTGGCGGTGGCCGGTCTGCTAACAGAGCTGCGCATGGATGTTCCCACGCTGGCTGCGGCTCTGTTGCATGACGTGGTGGAAGACACCGCAGTGGATGAGGATGAACTGGAGAACAACTTTGGGCGCGAGATCGCCCAGTTGGTGGACGGGGTCACGAAATTGGGCCAGCTGGAGTTTCGCAGCCAGGAAGAGGAGCAGGTCGAGAACCTGCGCAAGATGTTTCTGGCCATGGCGCGTGATATCCGCGTGATTCTGATCAAGCTGTGTGACCGACTGCATAACATGCGTACGCTGGGAGCTTTGCCGTATGGACGCCGGCAAGAGGTGGCCAGGGAGACGCTGGAGATCTTTGCTCCCCTGGCACACCGCCTGGGGATTTTTCGCATTAAGTGGGAATTGGAAGACCTGTCTTTGCGCTATCTGGAGCCCGAAAAATATCAGTTGTTGACAGAACTGGTGGCCAAGCGCCGCCAGGAACGGGAAGATGACATCAACCGCGTGATCGCCGTGCTTAGGGAACGGCTGGCGGAAGTGGGTATGCAGGCCGATATTCAAGGCCGCGCCAAGAATTTTTATAGTATTTTCAAGAAGATGTATGACCAGGGGCGCGAGTTTGAAGAGATTTATGACCTGATCGCGATGCGGGTGCTGGTGGACACAGTGCGGGATTGCTATGGCGTGTTGGGGATTGTGCATACGCTTTGGAAGCCGATCCCCGGTCGCTTCAAAGACTACATCGCGATGCCAAAAAGCAATATGTATCAATCATTACATACGACAGTGATCGGCCCGGACGGCGAGCCGTTCGAGGTCCAGATCCGCACCTGGGAGATGCACCGCACTGCGGAATGGGGGATCGCTGCGCATTGGCGCTATAAAGAAGGTGGTCGCGAAGAGACGGATTTTGACCAGAAGCTGTCCTGGTTGCGGCAGATCCTCGACTGGCAACAAGACTTGCGTGATGCGCGTGAATTCATGGAATCGCTTAAGATCGACCTGTTTGCCGATGAGGTATTTGTATTCACGCCGAAGGGGGATGTGATCGACCTGCCCGCCGGATCCACCCCGATTGATTTTGCCTACCAGATCCACACGGCCGTCGGTCACCGTTGCATTGGCGCAAAAGTAAACAATAAGATCGTGCCATTGGATTACCAATTGAAAAACGGCAATATTGTGGAAATCCTGACCAGCAAACAGGCCACCGGTCCCGGGCAGGACTGGCTGAAGATCGCCAAGACTTCCGGAGCGAAAAGCAAGATCCGCTCCTGGTTCAAAAAAGAAAAGCGGGCGGAGAATCTGGAAAAAGGCCGCGCCATGCTGGAGCGGGAGATCACCCGGCTGGGATTTGCCGTCATGGATCTGTGGCAGGAAGAGTGGTTGGAAAAAATCGCGCAACGGGCCAGTTTTCTCAGCACAGAGGATTTGCTCGTATCCATTGGGTTCGGTGGAATCACGGCCTCTTACGTGGCCGGGCGCCTGCGCGATGAGTGGAAGAAACTCAACCAACCGGTGGAGCAGATCCAACTGGAAGATCTGATTACGGGACAGGCAGAACCGAAACCTATTAGCGGGGTACGGGTAAAGGGCGTGGAAAATGTCCTGGTACGATTTGCCCGCTGTTGCAACCCGGTGCCCGGCGATCCCATCATCGGGTATATCACAAAAGGGCATGGGGTATCGATTCACCGCACTGATTGTCCGAACATGATCCAGTATTTGCAGAACGGTGAGCGTGTAATCGAAGTGGATTGGGATAACATGACCACCGGTACCTACCCGGTAGACATCGAAGTGATTGGTGTGGATCGGCCGGGGTTGCTTTCCGACGTGGCGAAGGTGGTGGCGGAGACGAAGGTGAACATCGTGTCCGCAAAAGCGAATGCCAACCGTAATCGATCGGCCGTGATCAACATCATAGTGGAAATCCGCAACTTGGAACAACTGGATTACATTATGCGTCGGGTCAGCTCGGTGCGCGATGTGCTGAAAGTCGGTCGCCGTGGGGACCGGGTTCAAGATTTGCCAAGGGGTGGCTAAAATGCGGGCGGTAGTGCAAAGAGTGCAGCGGGCCAGTGTTACGGTGGCGGGCGAGACGGTTGGTCAGATTCAGGCCGGCTGCTTGGTCCTGCTCGGGGTAGGACTTCGTGACGAGGATGCGGATGCTTGTTATCTGGCTGAAAAAGTGGCTCATCTGCGCATTTTTCCGGATGAGGCCGGTCGCATGAACCGCTCGTTGTTAGATTGCCAGGGTTCGGCCCTGGTTGTCTCGCAGTTCACGCTTTACGGAGATTGCCGTCAGGGACGCCGGCCGGGCTTCAGTCGGGCCGCTCCGCCGGAGGTGGCCCGGCGGCTTTTTGAAGTGTTTTGTCAAGAGCTGGCTACCAGGGGAGTGACAGTGGAAAAAGGTCGCTTTCAGGCCCTGATGCAGGTGGAGTTAGTGAATGACGGGCCGGTGACATTGTTATTGGACAGTAAACGGGAGTTTTAAGGGGGTTTTTTGATTGATCGTTCGTTGTCTGCCGGTTGGTCCGTTGCAAGCCAACTGTTATCTGGTGGGTTGTCTGCGGAAACGGGAAATCGCAATCGTCGATCCCGGTGGCGAGGCCAACCGGATTTTGGCGGAAGTGGCGGCCAGCGGTTTCCACGTAAAATATATCATTAATACCCATGGCCACTCGGACCATATCGCGGCCAATCAGCCGGTCCGGGAAGCGACTGGAGCGGAGCTGTTGATTCACGCCCTGGATGCCGATATGCTCACAAATCCCAGTCGCAATCTATCCCTGTTGACCGGGGGGCGGTTGGAGTGTCAACCACCTGATCAGTTGCTAGCGGCACACGATGAGTTGGAACTGGGTGAAGTGACGCTGAAAGTGCTTCATACACCAGGTCACACTCCCGGCAGTATCTGTTTGTTATCATCCGGGGTAGTCCTGACAGGGGATACCCTGTTTGCCGGCGGGATCGGCAGAACGGATTTCCCGGGTGGGTCGTTCAAACAATTAATCCGCTCTATTCGTGACCAGTTGCTGGTATTGGACGACAGTACCGAGGTATACCCGGGCCACGGGCCGGCCAGCACGATCGGCGCCGAGCGTTATGGCAACCCATTTCTCTAGAAAAGCAGGATTTTTGGCATCAATTCTACCAGACCCAGGAAGACAGCCGGGGCGATGATATTGTGGGTGCGTTGGAAAAGGTAGCCGGCGATTAAAGCTGTGGCCGGCAGGATGGTCAATGCTTGCAGCAAAGATAGCTGTCCCGGAGTGCCCAACAAAGATAGCTTTGGAATCAGATGGAAGGCTCCCACCAGAGCGGCTGTGGCGGCCAAACCCCACTTTGGCCCCAGCGCATATTCCAAAGTCGTTTGCAGGTAGCCATGACAGAACAGCGCTTGTGCTAGACCGAGTAGCAACAGGGATGAAACGAGCGTCAGGATGAAACCGCCCAGGGTCAGGTCTTGCAAGCCCACCGGCAGGGCCAGGCTGCCAGTGGTGGTGGCCAGGAAGGCTACCAGGATCGCCATCAAAGCCGCTCGCAGCCAGTGATCATCAGTAATCCCCAGATATGATTCAATGTCATGATCTTGTCGTTGGAACCACCAGCCCACGCATAACGTTAGCACGAGCAGCAGCAGCCCCTGCAGTTGGTAGGCAGGCCAGAAAAACGTAAACAGGGTCTGCCCGCCCAAGTAGACCATCAGAGATGCAAGCAGGAAAAAAGACTCTTCCCTGGGCAGTGTGCCCTGGGGCGGGGGCGCTGGATCCAGGTCCACGGTCAAAAGGTGCACCAGGGCCAGAAGGACTAATACGATTAGGGCGAAGACGGCTGTGGAAACCACCACCCAAATGGCGCTCGTAGGCGGTTCCGGTTGTCCATTGGGGGTGGAAAGAGCGAATGTTTTTCCGGTGGCCACTAAAGTCAGGTAAGCTTGGTCGGTCTCCATCAATTGTACCAACCCGTAGCGCTCGCCGAAAAACTCGTTCACGATCGATTCGCGCGAATCAACGAACAAGCGTGCCACCCCGAGGAATTGGATCGTAGCATGCCTTTTGCGGCTATTTAGGATTTGAGTGGCTTGCTGGGCCACTGCCCAGTCATCCACTCTCTCCGCCCAGGCCAAATCCTTCAGGTCCTCTATTTTTTGGTAGTCTCCTCCCAGGTAGACAGCGCTGATCTGATCTTCGAGACGATTGGCGCCAATCGCCTCTTTCAGGATCCGTCCTTCATCACTGGGGGGAATGATCCGGTATCTCCCTTCCCCGAGCAGGATGACGCCGCACACGTCCCCTTCCCGGTAGACGGGCACCAGGTGGCCCGATCCGAATGAAATGTCTGCGCAGGAATGCCGGAAGGCGATCTTCTCGAAGGCATAAACTTCTTCCAGGACATACTCCTCGGCGTTTAGCCCGCAGGCGCTGGGGCCGAACAAAAGTATGATCAAAATCAACACGCTGACCACAATAGCTAACAGGGTAGCCAGTGCGATCGTGGAAACACGATTTTTATAGAGAGGCTGCATGCCGGATATATCTCCTTACCAAATGTGTGTAATCATACCAAACACAGTTCGGCGTGATTGGGTGCATTTCCTCCACAGCCAGGCAAGCGACCGGTAATTGACGGTCTATCAGGGGTGGGTTAAAATGAGAACGTACGGGGAGGGGACGAAATATGTTAACCACCAGGCCGCGTGGGACAAATGATATCACCCCGGAGACGATCGCCCGTT
This sequence comes from Bacillota bacterium, assembly GCA_012837735.1. Taxonomy (GTDB): domain Bacteria; phylum Bacillota; class Sulfobacillia; order UBA3575; family DUQP01; genus DUQP01. Next base: position 3,690 of record DUQP01000051.1, on the reverse strand, counting down.
GGCATCACATCGAGGAGAGGGTGCGCCAGATCTGCCGGGAGTTCAATTACCAGGAGATTAGGACTCCTGTTTTTGAGCATACGGAGTTGTTTGTGCGTGGTGTTGGGGATACGACCGATATTGTGGAAAAGGAAATGTATACATTTCAAGACAGGGGTGGGCGCAGCCTTACTCTTCGGCCGGAGGGGACGGCAGCGGTGGTGCGGGCCCATTTGCAGGGCAAACTGCCGCTACCGGCCAAGTATTACTATCTAGGGCCGGTTTTCCGTTATGAGCGGCCCCAGGCCGGGCGGTTCCGGCAACACACCCAGTTTGGGGTCGAGGTATTCGGTACCCAGCACCCAGCCGTGGACGCGGAGATTATCGCCCTGGCGGTGGAGTTTTTTCGCCGGTTCGACCTCGTGGACCTGGAGGTGAATGTGAATAGCCTCGGTTGCCCCGTCTGCCGGCCAAAATACCGGAAAAAGTTGTTGGACTATCTGACTGCGGCGGGTGGCTGCTTCTGTCAGGACTGTCGGAACAGAATTGAACGCAACCCTTTGCGGATATTGGATTGCAAACAGCCTGAATGCCGGGAGGTGGCGAGCGGTGCCCCGGCCGTTTTGGACGTCTTGTGTGCAGAATGCCACGACCATTTTGCCGAATTGCAGCGCTACCTGACCCGCCTGGGGATCAAATATCGGGTCAATCCGCGCATCGTGCGCGGTATTGATTATTACACCAAGACCGTATTTGAAATCATTTCCCAGGACCTGGGGGCCCAGGACACCGTTTGTGGCGGGGGGCGTTACGACGGTCTGTTCGCAGCTTTCGGTGGCCCGCCCACGCCGGCGACCGGATTTGGTATGGGGCTGGAACGGCTCTTGGCGGTCCTGGAAAAAAGCGATTATCAATTTCCAAAGCCACCGCGCCTTGATGTATTTGTGGCTCCCATGGGGCCGCAGGCGATGGCAGTGGCGGTCCAGCTGCTACAAGAGTTGCGGCAAGCCGGTTTGCGGTGTGATATGGATTACTTGGGACGCAGCCTGCGGGCGCAGATGAGGCAGGCGGACAAGCTGGACAGCCATTTTGCGGTCTTGCTGGGAGAGCAGGAGCTGGAGCAAGGTGTGGCGGCGGTACGGGCTATGGATGGCGGCCAGCAGGTGGCGGTGCCGTTGACAGACATCAAAGCTTACTTGTTAGCGAAGCAAAACCAGTTGGATTTGCCGTAGGGGGTTAAGGTATGTTGCAGACAATCGCAGGCTGGCACAGAACACACTATTGCGGCGAGCTGAATGCCCAGGTGATCGGCACGGACGTCACCCTGATGGGCTGGGTGGCGCGCCGGCGGGATCATGGTGGTCTGTTATTCGTGGATTTGCGCGACCGGACAGGGATCGTCCAGTTGGTGTTTTCTTCCGACCATGATCAGGAGGTGTTCGATCGGGCTGGCAGTTTGCGCAATGAGTACGTGGTGGCGATAAAGGGCCGGGTGCGGGGACGGTTGCCGGAATTGGTGAACCCTAACCTGGCCACTGGTCAGATCGAGGTTGTACCGGACGAATTGCGCGTGCTCAATAACGCCAAAACACCCCCTTTTTATATCCAGGAAGACCTGGATGTGGAAGAGACGGTCCGGCTGCGCTATCGCTATCTCGATCTGCGCCGGCCGGATATGCAACAAAACATCATGTTCCGGCACAATGTAGTCAAGATCGTGCGCGATTACTTGGACAAGCAGGGCTTTTGGGAAATCGAAACCCCAATGTTGATCAGCAGCAGCCCGGAGGGGGCGCGGGATTTCTTAGTGCCGAGCCGGATTGCGCCGGGCCATTTCTATGCCTTGCCGCAATCGCCGCAGATTTTTAAGCAGTTGTTGATGGTGGCCGGGATGGACCGCTACTTTCAGATCGTGCGTTGTTTTCGGGATGAAGACCTGCGTGCGGATCGGCAACCGGAGTTCACCCAGATTGATGCCGAAATGTCGTTCGTAACGGAAGACGAAGTGATGGATTTGATGGAGGAGATGATGTGCCAGGTTTATGCGCAGGCGCTGGGGATCGATTTAAACAGGCCATTTGCACGTCTTTCCTATAATGAAGCAATGGACCGGTTCGGCTCTGATAAGCCGGATTTGCGCTTTCAGATGGAAATGGCAGATATCTCAGCACTGGTGGCCGAAAGCGGGTTCCGGGTTTTCACGGATGCTGTGGCACAAGGCGGAGTTGTGAAAGTTCTGCCCGTGCCGGGCGGCACCTCTTTTACCCGCCGTGAGTTGGATGATTTGACTGAGCGGGCCCGGGCTCTGGGAGCAAAGGGCCTGGCTTGGATGGCCTTCACAGCCGAGGGTGTGCGTTCCCCAATCGCCAAGTTTTTCCGCCCCGACCTGTTGGAGCAGGTGCGGATTGCCGCCAGGGCCGCGGAAGGTGATTTATTATTGTTCGCGGCCGATCAAAGGGCGGCTGCTAATGAGCTGTTAGGGCAGTTACGGTCCGAATTGGGCGAACGCTTGGGTCTGCGTCAGGGGCCGCCGTCTTTGGTGTGGATTACGGATTTTCCACTTTTGGAGTGGGACGAGGATGAGGATCGCTATGTGGCCGTGCACCACCCGTTCACAGCCCCGCGCGATGAGGATCTGCCATTATTGCAGTCTGAACCAGGCCGGGTTCGGGCCAGAGCATACGACTTAATCTTGAACGGGGTGGAAGTCGGGGGCGGCAGCATTCGGATCCACCGGCGGGATGTGCAGGAAGCGGTTTTTTCTGCCATCGGGTTAAGTGCGGAGGAAGCCCAGGCGCGCTTTGGATATCTATTGAATGCTTTTGATTATGGCACTCCGCCCCACGGCGGAATCGCCTTTGGTCTGGACCGGCTGGTGATGTTACTGGCCGGCCGGGATAGCATTCGTGACGTGATCGCCTTTCCCAAAACGGCGCGCGGCTCCTGTCTGATGACGGGTGCACCGGCTCCGGTGGATGCCGAACAACTACAAGAGTTGCATATTAGAATGGAAGAAAAAGGATCACATTAGGTCAAGCTGATTAACAGTCTGCGAACTTGAAATGAGCTGCCCAGTGTGATATGATTAACCCGCACGAAGGCATCTGAAAAGTTTGTCTAGTTCTACCCTGCTGTGTGCGTGCGATATCGGTCAAGTTTTGAGCCAACACCAAAACTTAGGGAACCCGGACTCCGGTTGTGGAGTGTATGCCTCCATTCTTATTGGATGAGTGGACACATGAAGTATCCGGGAGGGTACCCACTTCTTGAGCGAAGGTTCAAGAACACCCGGTATCACGGCACGGTGGGGTAAGCTGTGTTAATTTTGACCCCGGGCGCAAGCCCGGGTTTTTTTGTGGGCAGGTTTGCTTGAAACCGATGTCGAAAAAACATCAGAAATCACTCCAGGGGGAATATTTTATGACACTTACCACTGCGCCACCAGGACTGAAAGGCGTAATCGATCTCCGCAGCGATACCGTCACGAAACCTACCCCGGCGATGCGCACGGCGATGGCCAAGGCAGCAGTAGGTGATGATGTCTATGGCGAGGATCCGACTGTCAACCGGCTGGAAGAATTGGCGGCCGAACGGTTTGGCCAAGCGGCCGGTTTGTTTTTGCCGTCCGGGACGATGGGCAACCAGGTGGCGGTCCTGACCCATACGCAACGCGGTGACGAGGTATTGTTGGAGGCAGAAGCGCACATTTAT
>DUQP01000050.1 GCA_012837735.1 Bacillota bacterium | reverse complement strand
GTGGCTTCCCAGTTGCAAGAAGTAGGCGTGCGGGTGAATATCAAGGCGATGGATGCTGGTCCTTTCTTGGACGCCATGGAGGCGGGGCGCACGCAGATGTTCCGGCTCGGCTGGTTGCCTGATTACCCGGATCCGGACAGCTTCCTATATGTGTTGTTCCATTCCCGGAATGCTGGTCCAGCTGGGAATGTCTCGTTCTACCGCAACGAAGAGGTGGACCGGTTGCTGGACCAGGCTCAAAAGACAGTCGACGGGAGAGAGCGGGCCGGGCTGTACCGGCAAGCGGAAGCAATCCTGGTGGAGGATGCACCGTGGGTGTTTATGTTCCATTACACCCAAAACATCCTTTTGAAACCTTACGTGCAAGGACGAATGATCAATACCATGGGCAGATCTGTGACGCCTTTGACGTATGTCTGGTTAGACAAAGCGGGCATTCCGGAATGACGGAGGGTCAGGTATGTTGGTGATCGGACTGACGGGCGGGATCGGCAGTGGCAAGAGTACCGTCAGCAACATGCTGCGGGAACTGGGAGCCGTAATCATTGACGCCGATGTGATCGCGCGGCAGGTGGTGCGTCCGGGAGAACCTGCCTGGCAGGAATTGCAGGAACGCTTTGGTCGTGAGATTATACGCCCTGACGGTAGTCTGGATCGCCGGCGCCTGGGGGAGATTGCCTTCCATAACTCGCAAGCGTTGCAAGACCTGAACCGGATCACTCATCCGCGCATCAGGGAGAGGATAATCGAACGCATAGACCAGCTTCGCCAAATGAATGTCCGGGTAGTGGTCGTGGATGCTCCGCTTCTGCTCGAAGCTGGTCTGACGGACATAGTTGACCAGGTGTGGGTGGTGGATGTGGACCATGAAACGCTTGTGAAGCGCGTCCAGTTGCGCGAAGGCTTCACTGCTGAACAGGTGGAAGCCCGCCTGCAAGCGCAGATGGCGCCGGAAGAGAAGCGGCGCCGGGCGGATGTTGTGATAGATAACCGCGGTAACGTGGGACAGACGCAAGAACAAGTATTACAGCTTTGGCACAAGATAACGATGATGGAGTGAGGATATGAAAAAAACCCGGGGAAGAGGTTGTGCCTTCTTCCTGGTGATTATTATGGTAATTACCGCTACTTTTGTGCTGAGCGATGACTGGTATTGGAAAAAGCTCTATCCTTTTCATTACCAGTCGATGATTGAGCAGGAGGCCGCTCGTTATAATTTAAGCCCTTACCTGGTGGCGGCGGTTGTGCGGGTAGAAAGTAAATTTCGCCCATTTGCGGAGTCAAAAAAAGGTGCGCGCGGCTTGATGCAGATCATGCCTGAAACAGGGCAATGGGCGGCGGAGCAAATGGGTCTTGCTGATTTCCATGCGCAAAAGCTCTTCGATCCACATGTGAATATTCGCATCGGCACCTGGTATTTGGCTAAGCTGATTGAGCAGTTTGAAGGCGATGTGATCGTGGCTTTAGCCGCTTATAACGGTGGGCAGAGTAACGTGCAGCGTTGGCTGGCAGAAGGCCAATGGCAGCACGGGATTAATTCGGTGGACGATATTCCCTTTCCTGAGACGCAGCTATTTGTGAAACGGGTGCTGACAGATGAACGACGATACCAGGATCTCTACGCTAGTACATGACTTGCGCTTGAGATTTAAATAAGTTATAATCCCTATTAGACCAAAAAGCCGAAGTGGTGGAACTGGTAGACACGCGGTGTTCAGGGCGCCGTGGGCAACAGCCCGTGTGGGTTCAAATCCCACCTTCGGCACCAAAAGATTGTAAAGGGCAGGCTGAACCTGCTCTTTTTTGTTCGAAAAAATGCCCTGAACGAAACTCTGGTCGCTCTACAATGTGGTAGGGAGCGCGCGTTGACACTGAAAAGCCTGTGAGATATAATAATATACGCGGTGCAACCAGAGTAATAAATAATGCGAGAGTGCTGGAATTGGCAGACAGGCACGTTTGAGGGGCGTGTGGGCTAAGCTCGTGCGGGTTCAAGTCCCGCCTCTCGCACCATTTTGGGATCCGGGGAAGCCCGGGTCTTTTCTTTTTTCAACTAAAGCTCTTGAAATAAATATTACATATGTAATATAATAATTACAGATAAGTGCCGAAAGGGGGTAACTGTAATCACCGCGGCAAAAGCCCCTTCTGGTGATGAGTTGTTGGCTGTATGCGAGGCATTAGCAAATCCACACCGGTTGAAAGTGATTGCCTTGCTGCATTGCAGGAGGATTCACGTCAGCCAGCTGGCGCGGGAAATGAAAATCAGCAGACCGCTGTTATATATGCACTTACGGCGGTTGGAAAAAGCCGGCTTGGTGACTAGTAATGTTGAGTTGTCGGCGGATGGGAAGGCGATGAATTACTACCAGGTCAATCCGTTCGTGATCCAACTGAGCCCGGGGTACATAGCAGAGGCTGTCAAGACACTGACGGATAAACAATCAGGTCAGATTTAGGGGAGGGTGTGCCATGGATCCCAATGCTTTGGCGGGAATGGGTTTTGTGCTGTTTATTCTCACGCTGGTCACTATCATCGCAGTGGTGGTAATCTGGCAGGTGTTGAAGACGGCGCGGGAAAAGACCAGGTATGCGGTCGAATTGGCCATAAACGATGCTTACCGGAGACTGGCCGAGCAGGCGGTAGCCGTGGAAGAAAAAATGGCAAAAGATATAGCGGATTTGCGTGCGCGGGTGGCCTCAATGGAAAACCTGTTGCGCGAGATTGAATAATGAAGTGGGAAACAGTTGTCGAAGCCGCCAATCTCAGGCCATTGAAAAAGGGGCAACGCCACGGTGCGTTGCCCCTGCCGATGTTAATTAACCGGGTTTGCCAGGACACCGAGAAACAGGGGCAGACCAGTGTCCAGATCGACCACGGCGTAAACGAACGGGCGATTAAAAGCGATCGTGCGGTAGTCGTCCAATAATGCGCTGGTAATATCCATCACGACGCCAGTGGCGGCGGCCGCTTCAGTGCCTTTTTCGGCTACCTCGATGCGGGTCTTATGGATAACTTGGCTGATGAACAGATCATTGCCGGCGGTGCCCATGCGGCCAAAGTCGGCCAGCTCGGGATCAAACGCTCTTGCGAGGCCGAGGCGTTTCAGACCCTCATTGAGCGTGATGTCGTATTCTGAAGCATATTTTGGCAACAGCAAAAGGATTTTCTCTTCCTGCGCGCTTGCCAACAGGTCGCTGAATGCGTCACCATTTAAGGTGGCAGCGTATTGATTGGCGGTCATACCTGCCGGCGGGAGGACGGCGATGTATGCTAATTGGTCGTCGTCATACGGTAGTAGCACGCCCTGTGCACCCTGGTGGGACAGCACCTGCTCGGGGCGCACATCGTTTGACATAAAATCGACGGCCACTGTGCTCCCATCGCAGAGGGTGAAGTTTCCCTGATCTGTATCGGCGGGATCAAATTGCTGCTGCCATTTGGCGTTCAGGTACAATGTGTTGACCAGCACCATCACGTTTGCGGGGTCCAGCCGGTCAATGATGTCCGGGATCAGCCCTTGCGTCCTGTCCTTTACCCAGTTATTGATCATTGTCACTGTTTCTGCTTTTCTAAAAGGCGCTTGGTAAGCGGCGGCATCGAAATAGTCGACATTTGTTTGCAAAAATTCCTCATGGGCTTGAAAATCTTCGTCATACCAGATCGAGTTGGCGATATGCAAAATCGTGCTCCCAGACACTCCCATCAGTTTTTCCGCCAGCGCCCTGCTGACCAGGTTGAGTGTATCCAGCGGTAATCCCAACACGTTCTGAAAGGCGGAGAGTGTGTCTTCCTGGGCGCCATTTGCGGTCATGCCCAGGGCCAGAAAGACCGACAGGGGAGACACCAACGTGTTTTCCCCTTCTTTGGCCAGTGATTCATGCCAGAGGGCAGTAGCAAAGTCGCGCGCTGCCTTCAGAGCTTCCTCTGTGAGGGCGCCCTGCGTGTCCACTGTGTTAGCCGTGATCCCTTCAGTCAGGCTGGCCGCTGTCGCTTTTGGGCTGGCGCAGCCTGTCATGCTGCCTAACAATAAACAAAGCACCAATAGCAAAGCCGTCGTGCCATTTTTCGTTAGCAAGCCAATCCCCCCTGGAATATTATCATGGGATTAGACGCTCCTGGCCAGGGGATTGTTCCTCCCGGATAAGCAATCCCATGAACGGTCAGTATTGCTAATTGCCAATGTTCAGTTAAAATGGAGATAAGCAAATTCTGGTTGAGGGGTGATGAACAGGATTCTGTCTCGGCGACCTTAGTAGCCCAAAGCGTTTTGGTGTGCTCTCACAATCTTTTTCTTACATATTTAGGAGGTCCGCATGAAAGACCACAAAAAACACGCCAAGCAGTCCACTACTGGTAAGGCTTTGCGGCGAGAAAACCTCCAATTGAAGGAAATCCTTGACTTTATACCGGTGGGGGTGGTTGCCACTGATGCAAAAGGCAACTTCACGCTCACCAATCGGGCTGCCCGCCATATTCTGGGTGGCATTGCCGGCAGTGCCTACAGCCCCCAGTATGGTTATGTTCTTTGTTATCCGGATGGATCAACATATCCGCCAGCTGAACTCTTCGCCAGGGCTTTGCAGCAAGGAGTGGGTGCGCCCAGGAGCGAGCTGTTGGTGCGCCGGCCTGAGAAAAATTTGTTGGTTGCCGCCACTTGTTTTCCTTTATTTGATGGTGATCGGCTGACAGGAGCGGTTGCCATTTTAGAAGACTCTACCGGTAATCAGCGGCAGATTACACACCAAGTCCAACTGGGAATTGATGGGACCAGACAGAAACAATCGGAAGAAGAAATGCAGCGCTTAGAGGGCCTTCACTTGATCGGGCAAATGGCGGCCGGAATCAGTCATGAGATTCGCAATCCTTTGACGACGGTGCGGGGTTTCTTGCAGGTGTTAAGCAAGAAGGATGGCTGCTCAGATTACAAAGAGTTTTTTTCGTTGATGATTGCAGAAATAGACCGGGCGAATGATATCATCACGCAATTTCTGACCATGGGGAAAAGGAGCCCCTCGCGATTAGAAAGACTCAACCTCAACTCCATTATCGCCGCGATCTCCCTGTTGATCCAGGCGGATGCTTTCAGCCAGCAAAAGTACCTCAAACTGGAGCCCGGCGTTATCCCGGATTTGGATTTGAATAACCAAGAAATGCGCCAGCTCATCCTGAACTTGTGTAAAAACGGTTTGGAAGCGATGCAAGCAGGACAAGTCTTGACGATCAAAACTTATTTAGAAAACGATCGCGTGGTGCTGGCGGTGCATGATGAAGGGGAAGGTATCAAGCCGGAGGTAATGGAAAAACTGGGTGCTCCGTTTTTTACTACGAAACCAAAGGGCACCGGCCTGGGGTTGGTTGTATGTTATGGGATTGCCACCAGGCACAATGCCGTGATTGATGTGAAATCAGAACCCGGCAACACTACTTTCTTTGTCAGGTTCAGATTGCCGGCGGACTTTGCAAATGTCCCTGGTTGATTTGAGCCGGAAATATTAGAGGCATGGCCATGATATTGAGGTTCGAGAAGATATTGTGGTGATTTGGGGGTAAAGAGATGATCCGGGAGATGCGCCGCCAGGATAGACTATTGAGCCGGCCCGAGGCAATTGCGATCATGGAGAAAGGTGACTATGGGGTTTTGGCCTGCAGTGACTGTGAATACTCGTATGCGGTGCCGCTCAGCTATGTCTGGGATGACGGGGTGATTTTCTTTCATTCCGCCCGGCAGGGCCATAAACTGGACAACTTGCGGGCTAACCCCAGGGTGTCTTTTGCGGTGGTGGAGACTTTTGAGGCATTGCCGGGGAAATTTGCTGCCAACTATCGCAGTGCGATCGCCTTTGGTAAGGCGGGCGAAGTGCTGGGGGCGGAAAAAGAAAGAGCCCTGCAACTGTTGCTCAAAAAATATGCGGCCGGTTACTGGGAAGAGGGGCTGGCCTATATCGCCCGGTCCAAGGACAATACCACTGTGATGGGGATTACGGTGGAGCATATCACTGGCAAGGAGAGCCGCCAAGCATGAGGCCAACTTCACCAAAAACGGGGTAATGAGGAGTGGCTAGGCCACCCCTCATTTTCTAATCCAGAGTCATCCTTTTTGCGCTGCCTTTACTCAGCAGCCGGAGCCATCTCGGCAATCGAGTCGATTGTGACGTAAGTCGGTACCACCAAACCGATCTTGGCACCATTCAGGTTCGCACCCAGGTTTACGACATTATCTTTTACTTGCTCATAATAGTCACCGTGTGTGGCTGGTAACCAGGCTGCTACGATCGCGTCAAAGGAACCGACGCCAATGCCCTGCCACATGATGCCGGCGTCGACGGCTTTCAGATCCACATTGTAGCCCATATCCATCAGCACATGCTTCACGACATGGGTGCTGGCAATCTCAGAATCCCACTCCACGTAACCCAATGTGATGGTGTCTTTGCCAAGCTCGGCGTCTGCCGGAATCCAGCTTTCTATCAGATCCTGGTTCTCAGCGATGAACTTGACGGCTGCGTCATCCGGGGACATCTCACCCACATTGATATCCAACATGACCGCTTCCATGTCAGCCGGCGCCCAGTAGAAATTATCTAACATCTGGTAGGCAGCCGGGGCTTCTTCGGCCAATGTCGGGGTAACGATCGTATCGATTTCTTCTTCACCGCCAAAAACGCCCATTGGATCCTCCAGATACTTCAGGTCCCACTTGGCAAACTTCCAGTGCGGGGTCCAACCGGTGACGGCGATCCATTCTCCATTCTGGACCGCTTTTTCCAGCGCTGCCACCATGGCCGGACTGGAGCTGTCCTGTAGCTTGATACCTTCCAAACCATAAGCCGTGATGGCGGCCTCGGTCGCCTTCATGATCCCGGCGCCGGGTTCAATACCGACAATGCGACCGCCAAACTTCTCCGCCACGCTCAATTCTTTCTCGTCGCCGCCGCCGCAACCGGCCACGACGACACATAACATGGATACCGCTAAAGCCATTACCAACAGCTTGGACCATTTAAACAAATAAACAACCTCCCATCAAAAAGTAGTATTACAGGCAGTCTGGTTTCACAGTTGCCGAGCATGTTCTTGACTACGCGTGGGTTAGCTGGCTTTGGCACCCCTCCTCACTTTGATGTTTTGGGTTATGCGGTCAAGGATGATGGCCACAATCACGATGGCCAAACCACTCTCAAAACCCCGTGGAACATCCAAGCGCTGCAATCCCCGCAGCACTTCCCCACCCAATCCGCCCGCGCCGATCATCGCTGCGATCACGACCATGGAAAGGGCCAACATGATGCACTGGTTGATTCCGGCCATGATGGTGGGCAAGGCGAGGGGAATTTGCACCTTGATTAGCATTTGGTGGCGCGTAGAGCCGAACGCTTTTGCCGCTTCAATCAATTCCGCCGGGACCTGCCTGATTCCCAAACCCGTCAAACGGATGACCGGCGGCATGGCGAAAATCACGGTTGCCACCATTGCTGGCACCTCGCCGATGTCAAACAAAATTACTGCCGGCACCAAGTAGACGAAAGGTGGCATGGTCTGCATGAAATCCAACACCGGCCGGGAGATCCTGTCCGCCAAGTCATTCCAGGCTGTCAGGATCCCGATTGGGATGCCGATCACCAAGGCCAGCACCGTGGAAGACAACACTAATGCCAGTGTGTTCATGCCCGGCTCCCACATGCCCAGGTTGTAAATCAACAGCAGGCCGATGGTAGTGCCGAGAGCGATTTTGTAATTAGTCAGTAGCCCGATCAAACCAGCTAAGACCAGGATGGTGATGATGGGCGGTGCCCACAATAAAGCATCGCTGAACGAAACAATGATTGTTTCACCGACTTCTGTGACGAGGTCAAAAAAGCCACCGAAGTATGTGCTCAAGAAAACCACAAAGGCGTCCACCCATTTGCCGATTGGGATTTTGGGGAGGTTGATGATGTTGCTCATTGTACTTCACCCGCCTTTTTTACCATGCCGGCCAACAGAGCACCACGCACGATTACGCCTAGCAGCTTGCGATCAGCATCGATTACCGCTACCGGGAAACGGGAATCCGCCAACACGGGGATCAGTTCGCTGATGGGCGTCTCTGGCGTGGCCAAGGGCACATCCGATTGCACGATTTCGGTCAGATCTTTGGCCCCTTGTTCCTGGGCTTGGAAGGCATCTTCCGCCGTCACGATGCCTTGCAGGCGACGTTCCTTGTCCACCACAAAGATGCTGGAAATGCCGGCTTCCCGCATGGCTCGCAATGCGACCCGCGGCCCTTCTTTCAAGGCCACGGCTTCGGCTGGTTTCTTCATGACACCCTCTGCCACGAGGATCTTTGTCATATCGACGTCTTCCACGAATTTGCGCACGTATTCATCGGCAGGATTAGTGAGGATGTCTTCTGGGGTGCCGATTTGGACGATGTGTCCATCTTTCATCAACGCGATCCGATCGCCGATCCGCAGTGCTTCGTCCAAATCATGGGTGACGAAAATGATGGTCTTATTTACCTTGCTTTGCAGGGCGAGCAGCTCGCCCTGCATTTCCCGCCGGATCAAAGGATCCAAAGCGCTGAAGGCTTCGTCCATCAAAAGGATGTCCGGGTCATTGGCTAATGCCCGCGCCAATCCCACCCGCTGCTGCATCCCACCGCTCAGCTGGTCCGGATAAGCATTTGCCCACTGCTTGAGCCCAACCATGTCCAACACTTGCTGGGCTTTTTCCAGGCGCTCTTGTTCGGCCATACCCTGGATCTCCAAACCGAAAGCCACGTTGCTGATTACAGTGCGATGGGGGAACAGCGCAAAGCGTTGAAACACCATGCTGGCTGTTTTACGGCGCAATTCCAGCAAACCGACATCATCAAGCTTCATGATATCCTGGCCGTCGATGAAGATTTCGCCGCTGGTGGGTTCGATCAGCCTGTTTAAGCAACGCATCAATGTGGACTTGCCGCTGCCGGACAGGCCCATCAACACGAAGACCTCCCCAGCAAAAACCTCGAAGTTCGCGTCATAGACGCCCACCGTCTGTCGCGTCTTGGCCCGGATCTCTTCTTTGGACAAGCCTTCTTTGATTAGTTTCAGCGCTTTCATAGGATGGTCGCCGAAGATCTTGGACAGGACCCTGACTACGATCTTCTTTTCAACTTCAGTGTCCCTTTCTATTGTCTGCTTTTCATATGATTCTGCCATAAATCTTGTCCTTTCAGATGCGTAATGCTACCAGAGCAGTGCCAATAAAAATAAAAACCCGAGAAAAGGTGCCTCTCGGGCGGTCAACACCCTTTCCGACGCTTGCGAGGTTAGCTGACGGGCGCGGGCTGAAAGGCAGCCCTACCTGTGCTGGACAGGATTAGCCCCAAACAAAACTGGGTCCCCCGTTTCTCCTGGTTGAGAATTCAGCGTGTATTCCAGTCACGTTTTTTCTCACTTTAAATGCTAACACAGGGTGTAGCGATCGTCAAACGACGTCAGTTAAGTTCTCGTCAGTTGATGGGCGCCTGTCCAGGATAGGCGGCAATTGTGGCAAGGTAAGTCCGAAATGCAACGAGAGAAAGAGGGTGAGGCCTATTTACGGCCTGTGCAGGGAGAAAATGCAGGGGGAATGGGGCGCTCGCACATCCGTAGCCGCATAGACCCAACCACAGTGACAGGTGGGAAGGGTTGCCATTTTCCCCAGGGTGTTTCCGCAGGCTATCTGTCCGGCTGGGACGAGGGGCTCCGTGCGGAGCCCCTCGTTTTTTATCTATTCGTCTGCCAGCAGCAGCAGGATGAGAATCAAGAATAGCACGAAGGCGATTTGCATTGACCATGTGCCGCCGCCAAAAAATTTCGCTAGGTCCATTGGTTGCCCTCCTTTTCCCGTGGTGCTACACAGTATTCCTGCCGCCAGCAGCGCGTGCCGGTCAAGGGAGTTGATTTGCGGGGGCCCAGGAGGATGGTGGATCAATGACTATTCTCAGAAACTAACATGATTCCGCTTTTTTAGGGAAAAATCGCTAGGTTTTGTTTTCCCAGGAGGAATTGGGGGCTAAATGGGGTAAGCTTCAGCGCATCTGCACTCGATAGGGATCAAGCCCATCCAGGTGGGATAGACATGCCGTTCAGGATTATGATGTTGGGCGTTGCCATAATGATCATTTTGCTGGCGGCTATGCTATGCTTGGCAGGCCGGGTCGACTGGGCGTTTGTCCTGTTCAATTTGCCCCTGTTCGCTGCCCTTTTGGTTGGGTTGGGTCAAGATGTGGGTTTGGTAGGGGAGCGGATCAGTCCTGGCCCTGGCACTAAATGGTGGGAGAGGGTGTTCTTTTTGTTTTATGGCTCGCTGAATGGGGCAGTGTTCGTAGTGGCTAGCCTGGATGGGGGCCGATATTTCTGGACGCCTGCCATCATGTGGCTGTTCCCGCTCGGCGGTGTTGTTTTGGTGCGGGGCTGATGTTATTAGCATGGTCGATGCGGGTGAACGCCTACTTTTCCAGTACCATGCGTATCCAGCCCGACCAGGGCCAACGCGTGGTACAGGATGGCCCGTATCGCTTTGTGCGTCACCCCGGATATTTGTGCGGCATCCTTTTAGCCCCTGGCCTGTCTTTGGCGCTGGGTTCATTGTGGGGTTTGTTGCCGGCCGGCGGGGTGATATTGGCTTTGTTGGTCAGGACACAGCTGGAGGATGTGACATTGCAACATGGGAATACGCCCAGCGGGTGCATTTCCGGCTTTTACCTGGCGTGTGGTGACAAAAAGGGGGGCGGAGTCGGCGAGACCATGCGGTGTTACTGCTGGGGGTTTGAGGAACAAATCAGGGGTAAACTAGCGTCTATAGGATTGCAGTTGTTCATTTTGGGGGGATGATGGATGAGGTCCACGACAATTTGGATCCTGGCTGCGCTTGTGGTGATAGTGGGGTTCGTGTGGTGGTTTTTGTCGAACGACCAGAAAGAGCCCGTCCCGACGCCATCGCAGGTTGAAACAAAGGCACCCGGGGACTATTTCCCAGCCACTGTTGGCAGCACCTGGACTTTCGCTGGGCATGGGAATGAGTATGCGGCATTCACTCGCGAGGTACTTTATGCCCGGGGCGACAAGGTGCAGCTGCAGGAGAATAACGGCGGCACCATCAGCGCCAGCGTCTATCAGATCAGCGATCAGGCCATCACCCGCGTCTTTTTCCAGGGCGAGGAATATGACGAGCAGGATCGTCTTGATGCTGAGCCCAACGAAAGCATGGTGATCTTGAAGGCTCCGTTGCAAGCTGGCACCACTTGGGAAACAGGAGCAGAAACGCGGCAGATCGTGCGGACTGATGCCGAGGTGGAGACGCCGGCAGGCAAATTCACGGATTGTATTGAGGTAGAGATCACCGGCGAATATTCGCAACGTCGCGAGTATTTCAAGGAAGGGGTCGGGTTGGTGAAGCGGGAGTTCACCTCCGAAGGTACGCAGGTAATTTCCAGCCTGGAAAGTTACGCCATCAAAGAATAACTGCTAAAGAGAAAGAACCCTTGCCTACAGAGCCTGCCTTTTTCTTAGGCAGGCTCTTGTTTTTTCGCGGACCGGAACTATTGCGCATGTCCAGGAGCAGATAAAGGAGATTTATTGGTTAAAGGGAAGTCTTCCCGGAAAGAATGCGACAAGGCATTGGACAAAGTTGGGACAAGTTATGGTAGACTGAAACCAAATTGGGGGTGAGACCGTGAGCATACGTTTTGTGGCATCATTGTTGTTGGTGCAGGACATGGCGGTGGCGCGAGATTTCTATGAAAGGTTTTTGGGTCAGGAAGTGTATGTAGACCATGGCGAAAACGTGGCGTTCCAGGGCTTTGCACTGCATGATGCCAAGCATTTCCACGCACTGGTGTTTGATGGCAGCTCTCCGGTAGAGGGCCCGCAGGGCCGGGACAATCTGGAGCTATATTTCGAAACGATGGAATTGGATGAAGTCTGGGCGCGCGCCCAGGCCGAGGGTATCCCGCTGGTACACCCGTTGCGGGAACAGCCGTGGGGACAGCGGGTGTTCCGTTGCTACGACCCGGATCGACACATCGTCGAGATCGCAGAACCGATGCCGATGGTGATCCTCCGTTACTTGAAACAGGGAATGACGGTCACCGAGGTGGTGGCCAAGACCTCCATGCCGATCGATTTCGTGATGGAAGTCATCGAGTCCCTGGATCAATAAGTGCCTACCGGGCCGGTCCGCAGGGATCCGGCCCGGGTTGTGGATTAAGATGGCCAGATCAAAGCTGTGGTATGTGGCCGGTTTAGTCTGCAGGAAGATGCGCTTTCCTGGGTAATTAGTATCTGAGGTGAGGCGGGTGCCGGTATATTTTTACCACACTAAAATCGGTCGCATCGGCATTGCTGGTGATGATTATCACATAACGCATTTGTTTTTTACCTGCGATCCGGTGCCGGATGATATGGCTGTCTATGAGACGCCGTTGCTGAAGGAGGCCGCCCGGCAGCTGGTCAGCTACCTTGCCGGTGACCGGAAAAAGTTTTCTGTGCCCCTGGCACCGGCGGGCACTGATTTCATGCAAAAGGTTTGGGCTCAGGTGCTCAGCATCCCGTATGGGCAGACGGCCTGCTACGGGGAAATAGCGCGCCAGATCGGGGCCCCGCGCGCGGCGCGGGCAGTGGGGATGGCCAACGGTCGCAATCCGATCCCGGTTTTTATCCCGTGCCACCGCGTGATCGGGGCGGACGGCTCACTGACTGGTTTTCGGGGTGGATTGCCATTGAAGCAGACACTACTGGATTGGGAGCGGAGTCATGCCGGTTTTTGAGTACGGACAAACTGAAATAGACTACTTGAAACGTAAGGATAAGAAATTAGCAGCTTTAATTGACCAGGTCGGTATGATCGAGCGCGCAATCACACCGGATCCGTTTGCCGCCTTGGTGACCAGTGTCATTGGGCAGCAGATCTCCAGCAAGGCTGCTCAGACGGTCAGCGAGCGGCTTTGTCAGTTGGTGGGGACCATCACTCCGGACAGCATTGCCGCAGCTGACTTGGCTGCTATCCAAGCCTGTGGGATGACGATGAAAAAAGCCATCCATATCAAGGGGATTGCTGATGCGGCCCTCTCCGGGACAGTTGATTTCGATGCCCTGCGTGGGCTGCCGGATGAACAGATCATCAAACAGTTGTCTGCTCTGGATGGGGTGGGGGTGTGGACCGCCGAAATGCTGTTGATCTTTTCTTTGTGCCGTCCGGATGTGGTCAGCTATAACGATTTGGCGATCCGGCGCGGGATGATGAAGCTGTATGGTCATAAAGAATTGCCGCGCCAGCGGTTTGAGCGCTATAGAAAGCGCTATTCACCCTATGGTACGGTCGCTTCTTTATATTTGTGGGCTTTGGCGGGGCAATGAGTGCGAAGGCCATTGCCTATAATGGGGCAAATTTGTAGCAAGCAAAGACATCCTCCTCTACTTTAGCTCCGTTTTTTGCCGGGTTACCGGCATTTGACCCAATACGCCACCATGGTGATGCCTTTTCTCACCTAAATCCCATATTTCCCCAAAGGAACCTTGCCTTGTACTTAGAAACAATCATTTACAGAGATTTTCGCAAGAAAGTGTGAGGAGGAGCTTGTTATCTTTTTCCAATATCATCCTGAAGTATGGGTTTATCTCGGCGGAGCGGCCATACTGCTTCTAGCCGTGGCTTATACTGTATATAAACGGATCTTTGATTGGTTGTGGATCGCGACGCTGGGGATGGTTGCCTTTTGGTGTCTGGGATACGCCTTGCAAGTATCGGGGGCCGATTTTTTCACCGTGTCGTTCTGGTACCGATGCGCCAATGACTTCGTCGGATGGAAGTCGCCAGTGGTCTGGTTTTTGTGGGCATTGACGGTAGCGGGCCAAAGGATCACCCGGCAACGGGTGATGTTGTTATTTGCGATTCCAGTGGTGACGGATGTATTAAACGTGACCAATCATTGGCATGGTTTGGTTTATCGGCGCATGTGGCTGGATACAACCACTGATTTTCCGACCCTGTTATTTGAGTGTGGTCCCTGGTATTGGGTGATCACCGCTTATTGCTGCCTGTTGCTGGTGGCTGTGATCGCGGTGCAAATCAGAGCGGCTTTACACAGGCAGCTGTTACATAGAGAACAAGGGCTGGTTATTGCCGCTGCGACGGCGATAGTTTTAATGTTTATCATAGTCACTGTGAGTGGGCAGGACGTGATGTTTGCCAATGATCTCACTCCGGTAGTGATCGGCATCGCCGCCACGGTATCCGGGTTGGCTTTTCGTTTCCGGCCGCAGGAGGCGATACCGGTGCCGCGCAATGCCGTAATGGAAAAGATGACAAATGCCGTATTGATTCTGGATCATCGGCATCGGATCATGGACATGAATCCGGCCGCGGAAGCTTTTTTCGGTTTGAAAGCTGCCAAAACGGTCGGTCAAACCGTTGCACAGGTTTTGAGCGATTGGCCGGAACTGGTGGCCGCCAGCCGTGATAAGTCGATCAGTAATTGCGAGATCTCGCGGGAAGGGAGGCACTATGAAGCATATATTTCCGTTTTGCGCGAAGGCCGGCAGGCGGCCGGTTTCATAGTGGTGGTCCAGGATGTCACGGATCAGAAGGCTGTTGAGGCGGAACTAAGCCAACAACAGCAAGCCCTGCTCGTTTTACAGGAACGGGAACGGTTAGCCAGGGAATTGCATGACAGTCTTGGCCAAGTGCTCGGTTATACCAATAACCAGATCCAGGCGATCCGGGATATGCTCAAGACAGGTGGTAAATTGCCAGATATCGACAGAAGTTTAGTCAGGTTGTCGCATGTGATCACAGAAGCCAACACTGAGGTTAGGGAGTTCATTTATGAAGTCAAAACCACTTTGCTGTTCAAAGAAGGCTTTTTTGCTGCCTTGCAGCAATATCTGACCCACTTTGAGCAAAACTTCCAAATCCGCGTTGAGATGCACAACCCGGATCACTTAACGGAGGATGAACTCGATCTCACCGCTGGCATGCAACTATTTCGGATCATCCAAGAAGCCCTGGCGAATGTGCGCAAACATGCCCAGGCAGACCAGGTGGAGATTTCCTTTGCGAAGCAGGATGAGCAGATCCTAATTGCAGTTCGGGACAACGGGGTCGGATTTGATGTTGATCAAAGTGTGGACCAGTATTCTTACGGCCTGGAAGTGATGCGGGAACGAGCGGAACAAATCGGCGGGGAAGTGCAGATCGACACCAGTCCGGGCATGGGCACGACTGTGAAGGTTTTTGCCCCGCGTTTTGCTAAACCGCAGCAAGTGGATTTGGAAGTGCCCGGCAAGAAAACCAGGGTGTTGCTGGCGGATGATCATATCCTGTTCATGGAGGGGCTGAAAAACCTGCTCACTCCCCATGGTTTTGAGATCGTCGGGACAGCTCGGGATGGTTTGGAGGCGCTCGAGAAAGCCCGCGTATTGCAGCCTGACATGATCCTGATGGATATGCAGATGCCGCGCTGCAGCGGGCTGGCTGCCACCAGGCTGATTAAGGCGGAAATGCCGGAGATCAAAGTCGTAATCTTGACCATGTCCGACCAGGAACAGGATCTGTTCACGGCGCTGCAATCTGGAGCCTCCGGATATTTGCTGAAGGGGATGCGGGCGGAAGAGCTGATTGAACAGCTGAATAGTTTGGCGGTCAGCACGACTGTTGTCGCCCCAGGACTGGCGACACAGGTTTTGGAAGATTTGCGGCAGGAAGAGGCGGCCGCAGCCCAAGAAGCTCCAGTACCACTGGAAGAGGTGTTATCGCCCAGACAAATTGAGATACTGGGGTTGATTGTAGCGGGATGCACATATAAGGAAGTGGCGGCCAGGCTGTTTGTCAGCGAACGGACCGTGAAATATCAGATGGCTGCCATTTTGAAACAGCTTCAGGTGGAAAACCGTCATCAGGCCATCGAGTATGCCCGGAAGGCGGGGTTGGGGAAAAAGCATTGACCTAGTTATGTTAACAAGCAGGGTTCTTTCGACTAGATTTGCCCTTTTTTTGCTTTATTTGCACCAATTTTGCCTCTAGGGCAACCGGGTTTGCGATTTATGATATATAAGAGAGTCAAAAAAATTTACTGGAAAAATTGTCTTAATAGCCAGGAGTGTTAAGCGCATGGCATGGTTCAGAAGAAAAAACGTGCAAGACCACGTAGGTACAATTGTGATTAATTGTACTGTGGAAGGAGAAATCAGCGCCGCCTCAAAGGTAGTGATCAGCCCGGAGGGGAGCATGCGTGGAATCATCCGGGCGGACAGGTTGGAAGTGGAGGGCGCTGTGAGCGGATGGCTGGATGTGGGTTTCTTGGTCATTCGCCCGTCGGGCAAAGTGTTGTATGAAGAAATTGCCTATGATGAACTGCAGGTTGAGGGGACATTAGAGCCGGCGGACCGTAGTGCTGTGATGAGATCACCCAGGAGAGCCGATCAGCAGGCGGTGGCGGCTCCTGACCGTGATGAAAAAGTGACTGCGGAACCTGTTGTTGCTGTCGAAAAACCTGTCGTTATGCCAGAGCAAGACAAGAGTAAAGAAAACGACAAAATTGTGTTTTATGAGAGTTTCTGATGTGAGCGAGAGGAAGGGCTGCTCCAGTTTGGGGAGCAGCCCTTTTTCTTAATACCCTAACATTTCGTGCAGTGCCTTACCGGCCGGTACCATTGGGAAGACGTTTTCTTCTTTGGCAATTTTCACTTCCAAAAACGCTGGGCCGGGTTGGTGCAGGCACCAGGCCAGGCATTCTACCAGTTCTTGCGGGTCCTCAACGCGTCGGGCCGGGATTCCATAGGCACCGGCGAGTTGGATGAAATCCGGATTGGCGTCCATCTCCACGGCGGAGTAGCGTTTTTCCAGGAAGAGTTCCTGCCATTGCCGTACCATACCAAGGTACTGGTTGTTTAACAACACTATTTTGACCGGCAATTGATATTTCACCATTGTGCCGAGTTCTTGCATGGTCATTTGGAAGCCGCCGTCTCCCAATATAGCTATCACCTGTCTGTCCGGGCAGGCAATTTGGGCGCCGATCGCGGCTGGCAATCCGTAACCCATCGTGCCCAGGCCGCCGGAGGTCAAAAAGCGGCGGGGGGCATCGAACTGGCAGTATTGGGCAGTCCACATTTGGTGTTGGCCGACGTCCGTGGTCACAATGCTATTAGCGGCGGCCAATTCATTCAGTTGTGCACAGACTTGTTGCGGTTTGATTTGCATCCTGCCTTGCTCGTAGGTGAGCGGGTGCATTTCTTTCCAGGCCATCACTTGCGCCAGCCACTCTCCATGCTCTCCCGAGTCAACCAGCGGCAGGAGGGCAGCGAGGGCCTGCCTGGCATCACTGATGATGGCCAGGTCAGCATGGACGTTCTTGCTGATCTCCGCCGGATCGATGTCGATATGGACGATGGTGGCATTTGGGGCAAAGTCAGCACAGCGGCCTGTGACGCGATCATCAAACCGCACCCCGATGGCCAACAGCAGGTCTGACTGAGTGACAGCCTGGTTGGCGTACCGGGTGCCATGCATTCCCAACATGCCCAACGAGAGGGGATGGTCGCCGGGGAAGCAACCAATCCCCATCAAGGTGGTGGTGACAGGGATTTGGGTTTTTTCTGCCAGCTGCCGCAAAGATGCGCAAGCCCCAGCAGCGATCACACCACCGCCGACGTACAGGACGGGGCGTTTAGCCTTGTGCAGGGCATCGGCCAAGCGGGCGATATCCTGAGCACGGGGCTGTGGCGCACACTTGTTGGCAGTACGCTGCGCACGCGCAGAAAGCCGTTCCGGATAAATGAAAGGAGCCGTATCGGCGGTGATGTCCTTGGGCAGGTCCACCACCACCGGTCCCGGGCGGCCAGAGCGGGCCAAATGGAAAGCCTCCTGGATGACCGCCGGGATATCGCCTGCTTCCCGCACCAGGAAGCTGTGCTTGGCAAACGGGATGGTCATGCCGCAGGTGTCCGCTTCCTGGAAGGCGTCCCGGCCGATTAGATCTTTATTGACTTGCCCGGTCAGGGCTACCATCGGAATACTGTCCATGTGGGCGGTGGCGATTCCCGTCACCAGGTTTGTCGCTCCCGGTCCCGATGTGGCCAGGCACACTCCTACCCGTCCAGTGGCCCGCGCATAGGCGTCAGCGGCATGTGCCGCTGCTTGCTCATGGCGTGTCATGATATGCCGGAAGTTGGCCTCCAGGAGGGCGTCATATAAAAACAGCACTGTGCCGCCGGGATAACCGAAGACGACCTCCACTCCTTCTTTTTCCAGAGATTTCATCAAGATATCTGCGCCGCTCAGGTTCACCGCTGATCCCTCCATGTTGGATCATAAAAACACAAAACCCCGCCCAACAGGGGCGAGGGGTCGCTCGCGGTACCACCCTTTTTCGTCATCGCTTCACAACGATGACCTTTCCGGGTACGGGCCATTTGGCCTTATACCCTGGCCTGTTAACGGGGGCCGGCCCGGAGCGACCTACTCGGTCAGTGCCTTTCAGTCGTCGGCTCAAGGATGATCTTCAGTCTCGCGGCCGGGCCTCCCTTCCAGCAGCTGGGTGGCTCTCTGTACCGGCTTTTGTGGCGATCCTTACTCTTCCCGTCATTGCCTGTAGCGGGTGCTCTGTGATGTGATGTTTTTGTTAATCCTCAGGTACTTCTTTTGCGTCCAGCCAGGGCATCATGGCCCGGAGCTTTTTGCCAACTTGCTCAATCAAATGCTCGGCGTCTTTTTGTTTCATCGTCTTATATACCGGGCGCCCGGCCTGATTCTCCAATACCCATTCGCGGGCAAATGTGCCGCTCTGGATGTCTTTCAGGATCTCTTTCATGCGTGCTCTTGTTTCATCCGTGATCACTTTCCGGCCCACCGTGATGTCGCCGTATTCGGCCACATCGCTGATCGAGTAGCGCATCCAGCTGATGCCGCCTTCGAAGATCAGGTCCACGATCAGTTTCAACTCGTTCAGACATTCGAAATAGGCGATTTCGGGCTGGTAACCGGCTTCCACCAGCGTATCGAAGCTAGCTCTGATCAATTCGGTGACGCCGCCGCACAGTACGGTCTGTTCGCCGAACAGGTCTGTCTCGGTCTCTTCCTTGAATGTGGTCTCGATCACGCCGGTCCGGGTGCAGCCAATGCCTTTGGCATAAGCCAGAGCCATTTCCTTCGCGTTCCCGGAGCGGTCCTGATGCACGGCCAACAGAGCTGGTACGCCGGCCCCTTCTATGAACATCCGCCGCATGATATGTCCGGGGGACTTGGGAGCGATCATGAACACATCTATATCTCTCGGCGGCAATACCTGATGGAACACGATGTTGAAGCCGTGCGCCACCACCAGTGACTTGCCTGGTGTGAGATGTGGTTTCAGGTCCTGCTCGAAGATTTCGGGCTGCAAGTGATCCGGCAGCAACAGGGAAATCAAGTCCGCCTGGGCGGCCGCGGCGGCGAATGTGGCTACCTTTAAGCCGTCGGCCTGGGCCTGTTTCCAGGAACGCCCTTCCGGTCGGGCTCCCACTACGACAGAAACGCCGCTTTCATGCAGGTTCAGGGCATGGGCATGGCCCTGGCTGCCGTAACCGATAACCGCGACCGTCTTGCCGTCAAGAAGCTCCAGTTTGCTGTCGGCATCGTAAAAAATCGTGGCCATATGCTACTTCCTCCTTTGGGCATATCATGTGCTCGCTACCCCGGGCGAGCGCGATCCTGCCAGTCCTGGCGATTTCCTTGATACCGAAGTCGCTCGCCAGCTGCAGGAAAGCATCCACTTTTTGTTCGTCACCGGTGACTTCCACGGTCATGGTGTCCCTACCCACATCCACGATTTTGGCCCGGAAGATGCCCGTGATCTGGGTGACCTGGGACCGCATCCGCGGTTCGCAGGCGATCTTGATCAACGCCAATTCCCTGGCCACGGATTCTTCTTCCTTCAATGTCGTGACTTCAATCACTTCAATGAGTTTATATAATTGCTTGCAGATCTGGGCCACCGTATGTTCATCGCCGGTAACCACGATTGTCATGCGCGAGACATTTGGATTCTCGGTCATGCCCACCGCCAGGCTGTCAATGTTGAAGCCCCGCCTTGTGAAAAGGCTGGCTACCCTAACCAGGACACCGGGGTTGTTTTCTACCAGTGCTGCCACCGTGTGCCGCATCCCACATACCTCCTTTCCATGTGAAATCTGTGTTTGGATAAACTAAGCCCCGAGGGGTGGTCCCCAGAGGTGGGAACCTCCCGCTCGGGGCTTTTATCCCCACGGTGTGCCCCGCTGAAAAGCGGGGTTTGTGCCGCTCGGTCCAGTCCACCTGAAGTGCGGAACCCTAGGCACACTTCCCTGCCACAGTATAAGGTCTTGGTTGTTATGCCTGCAACCACCTTATAAATCCTAGGCTATTCTAGCTAGATGGGAAAATTCCTCTAAAAAAAACAAAAAACATAAAGAAATAATATTCTGACTGGTTTTTTTGCCAAAGGCCAATGCCATATGGCTGAGCAAGAGCCGCAAAAAATCAGCCCGGACCGTTCGGCCCGGGCTGAACAATGATAAATTTTATGCTTCCATTTCGAAAAAGGACTTGTCCGCACCGCAGATCGGACACACCCAATCATCGGGAAGATCCTCAAATGCCGTACCCGGCTCTATTCCTGCTTCCGGGTTCCCCTCCGCTGGGTTGTAGGCGTAATTGCATATGGTGCACCGCCATTTATCCATCAGTATTCTCCTTTCCAAGAAAAGTTGCCAACCCTAAACGAGGTTGTGCTCTTTGTGTTTTTGGGCAATTGCCACAGCCAGCTTATCTAATGCCTGCGCGTCACTCTCCGCCATCATCCCCTTACTGAGCACCGGATCCAGGACTTCGACTTTCAGATTGGGTACCAGGCCGGCGAGGGTTTCTACAGTCCTGCCGCCCCAACCATAAGAACCGATCACGGAGAGAAATCTGGTTTTGGGCCTCAGGGCATTGGCCAGGATGGCGCAATATGCCGCGAGGGGATGCGGTCCGCCCAGGACGGTGGGTGAACCGATGACCACCGTGGCGGCATCAACGAGCGCCTTGGCCAGTTTACCGGTGTCGGTCACGGCCAGGTTAAACCGCTCCACACGCACTCCGTTCCTGACTAAGGCCGCTGCCAGGTAATGGACCATCTGTTCCGTGCTGGCGTGCATGGACACAAACGGCAAGACGACCAGGTTCCGGGGCGGTGCCGTAGCCCACTCCCGATAGGCATCCATGATCCATGCCGGTTGATCATGTATCTGTCCGTGACTGGGGGCGATCATCCGGATATCATAGCCTTGCAATTTTTCCAGGTTCTTGGCAATTGTGGCGCTAAAGGGCATCATAATCTGGGCGAAAAAGCGTTTCGCAGCTTCATATACCCGCCCCTGGTCGATCACGAATAGATCAGAAGTGGCAATATGGCAGGCAAAAAAGTCGCACGAGAACAAGATGCGCTCTTCTTCCAGGTACGTTACCATCGTTTCCGGCCAGTGGACCCAGGGGGTGTGCAGGAACTTCAATGTCTTATCACCAAGGGATAACGTTTCGCCATCTTCAACGGTAATGAAGGCACTCTCCGGGATTTTCAGCAGATCAATCAGCATTGGTTTGGCTTTCGGAGTTGAGATTACCTTGGCCTGCGGAAACCGCTCCAGAACCATAGGGATTGTCCCGGAGTGGTCCTGCTCTGCGTGGTGAGAGACGACGAAATCAATCCTGGGGATATCAGTCAATTGGGCCATCAGCTTTTCGGCCAGCGGCGGATCAACGGTGTCCAAAAGGACGGTCTTTTCGCTTCCTGCAATGAGATAGGCATTGTACGAGGTACCATCCGGAAGCGGCACCAGTGAGTCAAAAAGGCGTCGATCCCAATCAATTGCTCCCATCCAGTAAACCCTGTCCGCTATTCGCCTCTTGTCCATACAGCGCACCTCCTTCAACATTTGGAATTCTTGCCTACGGGTCCTTTGCACTGCCTGCTTGCGATCCAGCGTTGCAACAAATGCCGGCTTACCGCGCGGTCATTCACCGCCAGAACGGCAAGTCCGGCATAGTCTCGCACGTCCAGAGGTGCTGTACCTCTTCGGCCGACATTGTTATATTCTTTAACAACAACCACCGTTTGTATCTGCCATTATTCTACATGAACCACCTTTTGCCTGCTTGAAGACTGAAGATTGTGTGAATGAATAGTTAGCGGTTAATGATTGCCCGGGAAATGGTTGGACAGCACCGGGATTTGGCAAGGCTGAGCACCCACAAAACACTACAGCTGATTGCGACAGCAATAAATATATCTTATAATCTAAGTCGGACAACAGAAGACCGTTTACTAATCTTCAGGGCAGGGTGCAATTCCCGACCGGCGGTAAAGTCCGCGACCCGTACGGTTGACTTGGTGAAACTCCAAGACCGACAGTAAAGTCTGGATGGAAGAGGATTAAGTGCATTACATGATTGTTGCCAGAGCCCTTGGGGATTATCCAAGGGCTCACTTATGCAAAGCTCTTTTCGCCAATAGACGGACTAGGATAGGAGGAAGAATCCTTGCTCACCCCGCAGAAAAGAATTGATGCCAAGTACCTGACTAAAACATCGGTGTTGTTGGTTTTCGCTTTCTTGATCATGATGGTTGAATTTCCCCTCTGGTTTGCACCACCGTTTTTGAAATTGGACTTCAGCGATGTGCCGGCTCTAATAGGGGCCTTTGCGATGGGGCCTGTCACAGGTGTGGTGATAGAACTAATCAAGAATATACTGCATCTGACGATTAAAGGCACCACCACCGTAGGAGTAGGAGAGCTGGCCAACTTCATCGTCGGTAGTGTGTTTGTGTTCACGGCAGCAAGCATCTATCATTACCACAAGAGCCTGAAAACGGCCATCATCGGCATGATATCAGCCACAATCGTCATGACTGCAATGGCAGCGGTAGCAAATTATTTCTTCCTGTTACCCTTCTTCGCTGCGTTGTATGGCGTACCCTTAGACCTGTTCGTGCAGATGGGAGCACAGGTGAACAGCTTTGTTTACGACCTGAAGACACTGGTCGTTTTCGCGATCTCCCCTCTGAACTTCGTAAAAGGCGTGTTGATATCGGTG
>DUQP01000049.1 GCA_012837735.1 Bacillota bacterium | reverse complement strand
TTGAGACCTTCGCTGAAAACATTATCTCCCAACGCAATATCCGCTTCGCGGTCATTGCTCATCAGCGGCAACATGCCTTCCACAAACCCGGTGAGCAGGCTGCCCATGTATTCACCGCGATACTGCTTGTAGAGTTCGATAAAGGTCTTCTGTACCTGAACCACATCCGTTGGTCGGGTGCGGGCACAGGCCAGGGCGTATTTTTCCGTTTCCGCTTCCAGGTTCTCGCGTGGCACCACGCTGTTGAGGAAGTTGCAGTCGTACATTTCCTTTGCGGTAAAGGGACGACCGGTGAACAGCATTTCCTGGAACTTGCGCAAGCCGACAGTTTCCAGCCAGGTCCACAGCCGCGGGCCCCAGCCAGCGTAGCGGAAAGCGGGGTGACCAAACAGGGCCTCGTCGGACGACACGACCAGATCGGCATCACCGGCCTGGTAGAAATGCCAGCCGTAGCAATAGCCCTTGGCCTCGATGATGCTGATTTTCTTGAATTCCTGCAGCGGCCGGTTGCCGGCGGGCGCCTTGGCGTAGTGGTCGGTCAGCCCGTGCAGGAAGCGGTAGGAATCTTTTGGCGGATATTTGACATCCGGGTCATTGATGCCGAATTCGTGCAGCAGGGAGACGTCTTCGTCGGATTCCGACAGCATTTCCGCCTGCTCCGGCAGGTCGCCACCGCCGCCAAAGGAATCACCCTCGCCGCGAATCACCAGCACCTTCACATCGTCGTCGATATTGGCCTGGAACACATAGTCGGCATACAGCTGCCTCATGCCAATCGTGGTGGCGTTGAGCATATCCGGCCTGTTGAAGGTGAGCGTGGCAATCTTGTTCACACGATCCTTTTCGTAGCGAATATACTGCCTGGCTTCTTCCTTCAGCTTTTCATAATCTTTCATCATTGACTCCTCGGGGTTGTTGTATGCAACAGGTCTAATCTAGCGCTCTATCCCGGGGGATGCGATAGCCGGGCAACAGATTATGATACGTTTACCATACCGAGCAAGTAACCTTACCCTTTGCGTCAACATTCACGGCGGAGGCAGAATTATGGCTTCCAGACGCACGATTTGGCCGCGATGATTGCGTATTTTCACCGGCAATCACTCTCTCCTGACCAATCCGGATTGTCTGCAGGCGCAAAGAATAGCCGACTGGCGAGCAGGAGCCGTCCTGTGCCGGGCAGAAGAGTGAAGCCCCGCAACCTATCGCTGGGCCAGCAGCGATGAGCGCGGCCGCACCGTTTTCCAGTAGCGCTTTTTCCAGTAGGCGTCGTCGAGGCTGGAAATCATCACCCCGCTGCTGGCGGAAGCGTGCATGAAGCGGTTGTTGTCCAGATAGATGCCTACATGGTTGAGACTGCGGCTGACGCGGAAGAACACCAGATCACCGCTGCGCCGCTCCCGCGGCTTGACGGTGTACCCTGCCCCAGCCAGCTCACTTGTGGTGCGCGGCAACCGGATGCCGAAGAGATCGCGGTAGGTGAGCTGAACCAGCCCGGAGCAATCGACACCGCTGCGGGACATTCCGCCCAGCCGGTAAGGAACGCCGCGCCAGGTGCCAAACTGGTCGTACAGCGCCATGCGCACGGCGTACTGCTCCCCGGCGGTGGGGCTCTTGCCGCCGGGCGTGCTGGAGCAGGCGACCAGCAGCAGGCAGATCAGTGCGAGCAGGCAGGATCCGGGAGTGGCGGGTCGCATCATGGTGAACGGCACAGTTCGATTTATATGCGCCGATCATAGCGGCTGCGCAGGACACTGACAAACCCGGCCCAAGGCGACAGGCGGGGTCGTGCCGGAATGGCACTTAGTTAAGGAAGCTCTGAACAATGCTCCAATTTTCGCCCTGATGGTTGAAGAATGACTTTATCCTCAATGACAAAGGCTCTTTTTCGTCAATGTCGGCAAGAATTCGCCCTTTCGAGCATCCGCTGCGATGCTTTTGCCGTATTTCAGGCGCTACTTGCCTGCAGATCTTGTCTTCTCGCTTTCTTGAGAAGCCTTTTCCCTGCCATCACCAGGTTGACCAAGGCACAGGAGACAAACAAGTGATGGGTGTTCTTCGCCAACCCGCGATAGCGTACCTTGGCGAAGCCGAAGCGACGCTTCATGACGCCAAAGGGATGTTCAACCTTCGCCCGCACTTTGGATTTGTTGCGGTTCTTGCTCTTCTCTTCGTCGCTCAGCGGATGATTCTTGAAGCCCTTGCGGTTGGTAAAGTCCTGCGCGTTTGGTGCAACCGCGGTCATGCTCTTTTTCTTGCCAGTGTAGGCCGAGTCACCCCAAATTCGGGTCTCGTTCCCGTGCAGCAGGTTGCCGACCACCACCGAATCATGCACATTCGCCGAGGTGGCCACCACGCTGTGGATCAGTTTGGTCTTGCTGTCCACGCCGATGTGCGCCTTCATGCCGAAGTACCACTGGTTGCCTTTACGGGTGGAGCGCATCTCGGGGTCCCTGGCCTTGTCCCGGTTCTTGGTCGAGCTCGGCGCGGTAATGATAGTGGCGTCCACGATCGTCCCGCGGCCAACCTTGAGGCCATTTTCCCGGAGGTATTCATTGACCAGGTGAAAGAGCTGATCCCCCAGGTTGTGGCGCTCCATCAGGTGGCGGAATTTACACAGGGTGGTTTCGTCCGGCACGGGCTCGTTGCCCAGGTCAATGCCCGCAAAACGCCGCATGGCACGGGAGTCGTACAGTGCCTCCTCGGCGCCGGGATCGGACAGGTTGAACCAGTGCTGGAGGAAGTAGATGCGCAACATACGCTCAACCCCAACCGGGCGGCGCCCGGCACCCTGTGGATTCGGGTAGAACGGCTCGATGACGGCCGTGAGCTCTTTCCAGGGAATGATGGTTTCCATCTCATCCAGAAACTGCTCCTTGCGGGTCTTCTTGCGGTACTTTTCGAAGCCATCTGTCAACGAGGGTTGGCGCATGTTTGAGGCTCACAATGGGTATGAGGATGATGACCAATTATCGCAAAAATCGGGCGAATTAATCAGAGCTTCCTCAACGTGAACCGTAATCTTGTAAAGTGCCGTGGCACTTTGTTGTAGTGCTCTTACCCGGAGAGAATGCTGAGCCGGCTGCTCCATTGTACCCTCAAAACTCTTCAAGTGGCGCCAAAGATCACAGGGATTTGAGCT
>DUQP01000048.1 GCA_012837735.1 Bacillota bacterium | reverse complement strand
TGCGGGCGTTATTTGGCTCGCCCGGGCTATATGCCCCGGATGGGCAAGTTCTTTCCCACATCGGCCGCTTCGCGCCCTGGGGCATATTTTTGTTACTGCTGGGTTTGTTTATGGTCACGCGCCTTTTTTCCCTGACTTTCCGCCGGGTGCGGACGGTGCCACCATATTTGTGCGGTGAAAATTCCGCGCAGGAACCACAACTCCATTTCTATGCCCAACGGGATGAATCTACTAAAGTGGTAGTGGGAAACTATTATTTGGAACGCGCCTTTGGGGAAGAGTTTTTGACCTTTAGAGCTAACCCGGTAGCAATTGCCTTATTATTGCTGTTGATCGGGGTGACCATTCGTTGAACCCGCTTTTTTGGAGCTGGTCTGCTGTTACGATCGCCACCGTCTTGGGGGGCTTTTTGCTGGGAGGTTTCTTGACCGGGATTGACCGCAAATTAACGGCACGGATGCAAAATCGCGTCGGGCCACCCATCGTGCAGCCCTTCTTTGATGTGATTAAGCTTTGGGGTAAAGAGCGCGTAATGGTCAACCCGATGCAGCTACTATATGCCAATACATATCTCTTTTTTTCCGTGGCCAGTCTGGTGTTGTTGATTTTGGGCTGGGATCTGCTGATGATTCTGTTCATATCAGCGTTCGCTTCCGTAGCTTTGGTATTAGGGGGCTACAGCGTGGAATCGCCTTATGCGCGTATTGCCAGTCAACGGGAAATCATTCAGATTGCGGCGGCCGAACCCGTGTTGGTGCTGGCGATGGTTGGTATGTTTCTGGTCACAGGTGATTTCACCGCTGCCGCCATTCCGGAACATCCGCGCCCATTGCTTGTTGATCTGCCATTGGTATTTGTGGCGCTCTTGATTGCGATTGGGATCAAGCTGCGCAAGTCCCCGTTCGATGTCTCTACCAGTGCCCACCATGCACACCAGGAACTGGTGCGGGGGATCTATACAGAGTTTGCCGGACCGACCCTGGCGGTCTTGGAAGTGGGCCACTGGTTCGAGATGATCTTTTTCCTAGTCTTTCTCGGGTTGTTCTGGGCGCCTGATTGGCGGATTGCGGGTCTGTTGCTAACCAGCACATTCATACTGGAGTTGCTGGTGGATAATATCTCCGCCCGCTATACGTGGTCCTGGCTGCTGAAGGTGGCCTGGGTGGGCGGCATGGGCCTGGCGGCAGTGAATGTGGCGTGGCTGTATTTATAAAGGGAGGAATGCCAGATGGGCGTCTATCGGTGGGCCCGCCAGCGCTCGCCCTGGATCGTGCACTTTAATGCCGCCAGCTGTAACGGCTGTGCGATAGAATTTTTCACCGCCATGACACCCATTTATGATACGGAACGATTCGGCATCATCAACACCGGCAACCCGAAACATGCAGACATTCTGGTCATGACCGGGGGAGCAAATCATCGCAATGCGCGCGTGATAAAAAACATCTTCTGGCAGATGCCTGCGCCTAAGGCGGTGGTGGCGGTCGGGGTGTGCGCCTGTTCAGCCGGAATCTTTCACGATTGCTATAACATGCTGGGCGGGGTAGACAAAGTGATTCCAGTGGATGTCTATGTGCCGGGCTGTGCGGCCAGGCCGGAGGCAATCATTGAGGGGATTCTGCGGGCCGCGGAACTACTGGCGGAGAGCGGGGGTGAGGGAGTTGGAGGCGATTGAAATCGGGGTCGATCAACTCCTGGGTGAAGCGCATTTACTGGCCCAGGATGGTTGGCGGTTGGTGACGATAACCTGCGCCCGGAGCGAGGACGGATGCGAGGTCATTTACCATTTTGATAAGGACCTGAAACTCAAGCACTTGCGTTTGCAACTGGCACTGGAGCAGGAGGTGCCCAGCATCATGCCCATTTTCTTTCCGGCCTACCTGGCGGAGAACGAAGCTATGAATTTATATGGGCTCAGGGTGACGGGCCTCAATATTGATTATGGGGGCAGGCTTTTTACCACCGCAGAAGCCCCACGGCATCCCATGGCCAGGCCGGCCGGGGCCAGGGGGGAAGAATAAATGCGCCAGCGCACAGTAATACCATTTGGCCCGCAGCACCCGGTGTTTCCAGAGCCTTTGCAATTGAAACTGCATTTGGAAGAAGAGCGGGTGATAGAAGCAATTCCGGTGCTGGGTTACGTGCATCGTGGCCTGGAGAAGCTGGCGGAGCAAAAGGATTTCGTCCAAAATGTGTTCCTGATTGAGCGGCTATGTGGTATCTGCAGCTTCATGCACGCCCTATGTTATTGCCAGGGGATCGAAAGCCTGATTGGCTTACAGGTGCCGGACCGGGCCCGTTTCCTGCGCACAATCTGGGCGGAACTAGCTCGTTTGCACAGCCATCATCTCTGGCTGGGGCTTTTGGCGGACGCATTGGGATTCGAGAGCCTGTTCATGCAGGTGTTCCGAAATCGGGAGATCATCATGGATGTGATCGAGGCCACGACAGGGGGGCGGATGATTTTTTGTTCATGTCTGATTGGCGGGGTGAGGCGGGATATCCCAAATGATTTGCTGAAAGAAACGATTGCCCGCCTTGATCAGGCAGAAAAATTGCTCGATCAAATCGCTCCGGTGATCCTGGCGGAATACACAGTCAAGGAGCGAACGGCCAATCTGGGGATCGTGACGAAAGAGCAGGCCCGCAAGCTAGGGGCGGTGGGGCCGGTGGCGCGGGCCAGCGGCATTGCAATGGATATGCGTACCCTTGGTTACGCGGCCTACGGGGACCTGGACTTTGCCCCGATTGTGGAAGAGGCAGGCGATTGTTATGCCCGCATCGTGGTGCGTGTGAAAGAGATGTATCAGAGTTTTGATTTGATCAAGCAGGCGGCGAAACGGATGCCAAAAGGGGAACATGCCTTACCAATCAAGCGCCTGCTGCCGGATGGAGAAACGGTTGTGCGGGTTGAGCAACCAAGAGGTGAGCTGATGTATTACATTCGTGCCAATGGCAGTAAAAAATTGGAACGGGTGCGGGTCAGAACACCCACCTATGCCAATATCCCGCCCCTATTACATATGTTGACGGGAGCGCAGCTGGCAAACGTGGCGGCTGTGGCCGTGTTATCGATTGATCCTTGCATTTCCTGTGTGGAAAGGTAAGGAGGGAAAACATGTTAGAGATGCTGGGCAATGTGATCAAAAATACTCTTGCCACCCCTGCCACCCGCCGTTTCCCGGCCGTGCAACGGGAGCCGTTCCCGGGCACGCGCGGGCATATCCGGATGGACAGCGACTGTTGTATTTTCTGTAAACGGTGTGAAATCCACTGCCCGCCCGATGCCATTGTGGTGGA
Organism: Bacillota bacterium; assembly: GCA_012837735.1. GTDB lineage: Bacteria > Bacillota > Sulfobacillia > UBA3575 > DUQP01 > DUQP01. The sequence continues at coordinate 13,567 of DUQP01000048.1, read as the reverse complement.
CCGGCAAGACCGCACCTGGATCCTGGATCCAAATCGCTGCATTGTCTGCGGTAAATGTGTGGAGGTGTGCCCCAAGGATTGCATCACCATGTTTCCCCACCACCGCGCAGTCACCCGGGTGCGAATCAGGGAAATCAGGGGGGAAGATGATGGGCGGGGCCGGCGGCTGGAACCGATGGCTACAAAAGAAGAATAATTTTTTTCCTGCCAGTTTACAGAACACATGCATAGAATAAAGCAATGCCGTGCCCGCCGGAAAGGGGGATAAGAGCTTGAGTGCAGCATTTGAACGCCGCCTGCAAGAGGTGAGCGTAAAGTTCGCGGAGGCTGTGGACGCCAGTATCAAAGCCGTGCAAACGGATCCCGGTGACAGCGGGGTGGTTTATGACGCGTGGGAAAAGTACATGATGCAATGGCTGCAGTATTTGAAAAAGGAGAAACAGAAGCATGGTGTGAATCTGTTAAAAAACATTCCCTACTCACGTTTGCTTCTGTAGAATGACGGCCCTGCAAAGGGCCGTTGCAATTTTCTCCGCAAGTTCGTGTGCAATGAGGCAAGCCCCCAGACATATATTTCTTAGCATAATGGGGGCCAGGGTGGCTCCTTTGGAGAAGGGTGGTGCAGACGATGCTGCGCATTGTCGTTCCGTTTCGGCAGCGTTCGGACGGGGACCGGTCCGACCCTGAGCAAATGCAGTTCCAACAGGCTTTGTGGGAGTTATATGTGGCCGAGCGCAACTTTCATGAAGCGACCGGTGAGATGGTGGATACCGCCAATTACCGGTACTCGGCAGCTTTGGAGCGCGTTCAGGCATTAAGGCGTGAGGCTTTAAGACTAAGCAACTATTAATTTGACAGTGCTCCGGGAACTCATTATAATAGCAGTAAATCAAATACGATGGTGATGAAGGAGAATATTAGGTAGCCTACGTGTCAGAGAATGGGGTCCGGCGGCTGGGAAGCCCCTCACGGCAAGCTACTGAACCCGCTCTGGAGCTGGCAGGGAAAACCTGCGCCGGAGGCTGCCGTTATCAGTCAAAGAGTGAACACAGTGGCTGTGTTAACATAGGTGGTACCGCGGAAGAACCCTTTCGTCCTTTGGGCAAAGGGGTTTTTGTTTTTGGGAGGGATCGAGATGGAGAGTAAGGGGAGGATTGTTATCAAAGTGGGCAGCAGCAGTCTGACCAGCGCCGCTGGGGCCCTCTTGCAGGAACGGTTGATAGAATTGGCCAAGGCCATCGACACGCTGCAGGACGAGGGTTGGGAACCGGTGTTGGTGTCTTCCGGAGCGGTAGCAACCGGTTTGGGAGAACTGGGATGGCGCCGGGAGAACCTGACGATGCCTGAGCGCCAGGCGGCGGCGGCGGTGGGACAAGGTCTGTTAATGGAAAAATACAACCAGGTTTTTGAGCCCTACGATATCCGGGTGGCTCAAATTCTGCTCACCAGGGATGACTTGGGAGATCGCCGCCGTTATATTAATGCCCGCAACACCATGAACACATTATTGCAGCATGGGGTTTTGCCGGTGGTGAATGAAAACGATACGGTCGTTTTTGCGGAGATCCGGTTTGGCGATAATGATACCCTGAGCGCACTGGTGGCCGGTTTGGTGGAAGCCAAGCTGCTGGTGATTTTGACTGATACAGATGGGTTTTATAGCAGCGACCCACACAAGGACCCCACGGCGAGGCTAATTCCGGTGGTGGAAAAAATCGGCCCGGAAATGGAAATGTGTGCCGGGGGAAGCAGTGGGCCGGTGGGGACAGGCGGCATGCGGACAAAGCTGATGGCGGCCCGCATTGCCGGCCGTAGCGGTATCCGCACTGTCCTGGCCAGTGGTGACCAACCGGCCAATGTGGTGGCCATTGCCCGCGGTGAGCAAATTGGCACCACTTTTGAGCCGGCCCGGCAAGGTCTGCGCAGCCGGAAGCGCTGGATTGCGTTTAGCAGTGTGCCGCGGGGTACGGTGGTGGTAGATGCCGGCGCCGCCAACGCATTATTGGCGGGCAAGAAAAGCCTGCTGGCGGTGGGGGTGGTGGATGTGGAAGGGGATTTTGCTGCAGGCAGCATTGTAAGGATTAAAGAGGTAAATGGTGCCATTTTGGGGAAAGGGATCGTAAATTTGTCTGCCGAGGATCTGCGGCTAGTTCTGAGGAAGCCACGCCGGGGCTTGGAAGTCATTAATAGGGATTGGCTCGTTTGTGAAAGGGTGATGACAGATGTCAATGGTTAGAGATTTGGCGCTAAGCGCTAAAGCCGCTGCCCGCAGATTGGCTGCAGCGACCGAACAGGCCAAAAATCACGTCCTGGAATTAATCGCCCAGGAGTTGTGGCAAGCGCAGGATGAAGTGCTGGCCGCCAATCAGGTTGACATCCAGAATGGTGCTGCGGCCGGCATGAGCCCGGCTCTGCTGGACAGATTGGCGTTAAATCCGGAGCGGCTGCAAGGGATGGTGGCGGGGGTGCGCCAGGTGATGGCCCTGCCTGATCCGATTGGGGAAGTATTGGAAACCTGGCAGCGCCCAAATGGCCTTGTGATCGAAAAAGTGCGGGTGCCGATGGGTGTGATCGGGATGATCTATGAGGGGCGGCCGAACGTGACAGTTGATGCCAGCGCTCTTTGCTTAAAGGCTGGTAGTGCCGCTTTGTTGCGCGGCAGCGCCAGCGCCCTAGAGAGCAATCGCGCCCTGGTCGGCTGTATCAAGCGGGGATTGGCGGCCAGCGAGATCCCGCCTGAGACAGTGCAATTGATCGATATCCCAGAGCGCTCCGCCGTGGATGAAATGCTGCGCCTGAACGGTATTTTGGATCTGGTGATTCCCCGTGGCGGTGCTGGTTTGATCCAAAGAGTGATTGAGCAGTCTACTGTGCCCGTAATCGAAACCGGTGTGGGTAATTGTCATTTGTTTGTCGATGACCAGGCAGACTTGAAAAAAGCATTGCCCATGGTCATTAACGCCAAATGCCAGCGGTATGGGGTTTGTAACACGATTGAGAGTCTGCTGGTGCACAAGGCGATCGCCCCGACCTGGTTGCCCGTCGTCGTGCAGGCCCTAGTGGAGCGCGGTGTGGAAGTGCGGGGCTGCCCTGTAGCGAGAGAAATTGTGCCGGAGATCAAGGAAGCTACAGAAAGCGATTGGGCCACCGAGTTTTTGGCCCCGATCATTGCCATCAAAGTGGTGAACGGTGTCCAGGAGGCGGTAGAACACATCGCGCAGTATGGTACGAACCACTCCGAAGGGATTATTACTGAGAATCATGCTCACGCCCGGACCTTCCTGGAGCAAGTGGATGCCGCTGTCGTTTATCATAACGCCTCAACCCGCTTTACGGATGGTTTTGAGTTTGGTTTTGGGGCGGAAATCGGTATCAGTACCCAGAAATTGCATGCGCGCGGGCCTATGGGCCTGCGGGAGATCACAAGCTACAAATATATGGTGCATGGAAACGGCCAGGTGCGTCCGTAAGAAGGCCAGGGTCCGGTCGGATTGCTACTTTCATCACCCATAACCGACAGCGATCGAATTAAATAAAAATTACCAATAGTAACGGTTTGTTTTCATTTTGGCACTCCGTATAGGTAGTTGACAAAAACGTCATTTGCGCTCAGCCGGTATATCAAATCCATGACCTGGCAAAGTTGAAATCACTGCAAGGCCATGATAAAATTACTCTGCGTAGTTTAGGTCGCAATGATTTTTTTGGCGGATGCGCCCGTAGCTCAGGTGGACAGAGCAGGGGTTTCCTAAACCCCGTGCCGGGGGTTCGAGTCCTCCCGGGCGCACCAATCATTCCTCCCTCAACCGCCGGGGTCTGGGGGGATTTGCTGGTGGCAACAGAAGACCACAAATGGATGGCTCTGGCCATCGCGGAAGCGCAAACCGCCTTTCAAAAAGGCGAGGTGCCGGTGGGGGCAGTTGTTGTTCGAGATGGCAAAGTGTTGGGCTCCGGACACAATCTGCGTGAGGCCCGCCAGGATCCAACGGCACATGCCGAGCTGATTGCTTTGCAACAGGCCAGTCAGGCGCTCAATAGTTGGCGCTTGACGGGAGCCACTATTTATGTAACACTTGAGCCATGTCCGATGTGTGCGGGGGCGATCGTTCTGGCCCGGTTAGCCCGCTTGGTATATGGGGCAGCCGATCCGAAGGCGGGAGCAGTTGAGACCCTCTACAATATTGTCCAGGACCCGCGGTTGAATCACCGCGTGGAGGTTGAGAGCGGGGTTTGCCACGCCGAGACTGCCGAACTTTTGCGCCGGTTCTTCCGCGCTCGTCGGTAAGCAGGCGCGGGATTATGGAGGGGTGTCAGAGCGGTCGATCGTGCGGCTCTCGAAAAGCCGTGCCCCGTCAGGGGCCGTGGGTTCGAATCCCACCCCCTCCGCCATAATAATGTTTGAAAGTGGAAGGGTGCTGGAGCGGCTGATCAGGCGCGCCTGGAGAGCGCGTAGGCGGGTAACCCTGCCTCGTGGGTTCAAATCCCACCCCTTCCGCCATTTTGTTAAAGTCTTGGCCGTGCTAGATGGGGAGGTGGCGGTGCCCTGTAACCCGCAATCCGCCATAGCGGGGTTGAATCCCCACTTACGGCACAATGCTTTTGGGGTCTGACTGTTGCAAGTGGTGTTGAGAGTTGGGTCCCGCGCAACGGAAACTTATGAACCCCGTCAGGCCCGGAAGGGAGCAGCGGTAAGTAAGCACTTTCGTGTGCCGTGGGTGAACCTGATTGGAGCTAACTACAACAGTAACGCCCAGGAGGTTGTGACAAAGGTGGGTGCACGGCCGTTATATTGTTCGCGAGGGACGCTTTGTCGTCCCTATTCTATTATCCAAATGTGAAAGGGATATCAGGCGTGCGTGCCGAACTTCGCAGCCGAAGGGGTGAGGTTGGTGAGTTATGTCGCTCTGTATCGGGAATGGCGACCCCAGTCCTTTTGCGATGTGGTGGGACAGGAGCATGTGACCCGCACGCTCCAGAATGCATTGGTCCAGGGGCGTCTCACCCATGCCTATTTGTTTAGCGGCCCACGCGGAACTGGGAAGACCACGGTGGCGAAGTTGCTGGCTAAAGCGGTGAACTGTCTGCACGGACCGCGGCCAGAACCCTGTAATGAATGTGCGGTATGTGAGCGTATTACGGCCGGACATTCTGTCGATGTATTGGAAATTGATGCGGCCTCTAACCGCGGTATCGATGAGATCAGAGACCTGCGGGAAAAAGTGCAATACACGCCCAGTGAGTCAAATTATAAAGTATACATCATAGATGAGGTGCACATGTTGACCCCGGAGGCGTTCAATGCTTTGCTGAAAACGCTCGAGGAACCTCCCAGTCATGCCATCTTTGTGCTGGCCACCACGGAACCCCATAAGATACCGGCCACGATCGTTTCCAGGTGTCAAAGGTTTGTATTTCATAAATTGGCCAATGAGGTGATTGTCAACCGCCTGGCGGCAGTGTGTGAAAGCAAAGGAGTCTCTGCCGAACCGGCAGCCCTCACCCTTTTGACAAGACATGCCGAAGGCTCATTGCGTGATGGCTTAAGCATGTTGGACCAATGCCTTTCTTTTAGTGGGGATGCATTGCGCCTGCAAGATGTGCACCAGGTGCTGGGGGATGTTGACGCACAAGCCCTGTTTGATTTAAGTGACGCTATTGCCGAGGACGATGCGGGGATGATTTTGCGTTTGATTGCCCAGCAGGTGGAGTTGGGGAAAGACCCGCGCCGCTTGGCGTATGATTTGACGAGTCATTTCCGTAATTTACTGGTGGTGGCACACTGCCCGGATGATTCACAGGTGGGGTCTGATTTGATCTTGCTTTACGGTCTAGAACTCGCCAAACAGGCCAGGCGTTTTGAGGGACGGTTATATGAGATAATCAAAGCTTTGTCTGCTTTGACGAACGATTTGCGGGGAGCGGACCAGCCCAGGTTGGTATTAGAGGTCGGGTTGTTGGCCTTGGCAAAGGAACACGGGTATGCTACAGAAGCGGAACGGGTAACTGAACCGGAAATGGCAGCGCCGCCCAAAAGTACGGATAACGGGCTCTCACTGGCAGCGGTGAAAGAGAGGTGGGCGGAGGTTTTGGAGCAGGCCAAGCGTCTTTCTCCTTCCTTGCGGGCGCTACTGGTGGAGGCGCAGCCGGTCGGGTTGAATGATAACGGATTGTATCTTTCTGTACCATACGCATTCCATCGGGAGCGATTGGCCGAAAACAAGAATATCCAAGGGGCGCAAGAGGCCTTGAGGCGTGTTTTTGGGCAATCACTGACCATTTGCGTACTGGAGAGCGAGCAGGCCGCCGATCGTGACAGCGACCAGGAAACTGGCGACTCGGCACTTCAAGAGGCACTGCGGGTATTCGGGGGTCATATTGTGGAAAGTAATGACTAAAAGCGAAGGGGGAGACAGTCTTTGAAAGGCGGCTTTGGGAACATGCAAAAAATGATGAAACAGGTCCAGAAAATGCAGGAAGACATGCAGCGCATACAAGCCGAGTTGGCTGACCGGACGGTGACGGGCAGCGCAGGGGGCGGCATGGTGAAAGCGGTCGTCACCTGCGCACAAGAGATGCGGGAAATACAAATTGATCCTGAAGTGGTGGACCCGGCGGAGATCGATATGCTGCAGGATTTGGTGGTGGCAGCGGTTAATGATGCTTTGCGCAAAGCGCAGGAGGAGTCCCAGGCGGAGTTGGGCAAAATCACGGGGGGCATGAAGGTGCCAGGCTTGTTCTAGGGCGGGAGGAGTTGAAACATCCCTTTGTTTTACGCTGAACCAATTGCAAAACTAATTCGCGAACTGGGCCGCTTGCCCGGGATTGGCCCCAAAACGGCGCAAAGGCTTGCTTTTCATATCCTAAAGCGCGATTATGCCGAGGTCGTGGCTTTGGTCAAAGCCTTGGTGGAGGCCAAAGAGCAGATCCAGGATTGTTCAATTTGCTGTAACCTCACTGATTGTGACCCCTGTGCCATTTGTAGCGATGTGCACAGGGATCGGTCAGTGATCTGTGTTGTCGCAGAACCAAAGGATGTCCTCGCTTTTGAGCGGATGCGTGAATATCGTGGTTTGTATCATGTGTTGCAAGGGGAGATCTCTCCCATGGACGGGGTTGGACCAAATGATATCAGGATAAAAGAATTAATGGTCCGCTTGCAGTCCGCCCCGGTAACGGAAATAATCCTGGCGACAAATCCGGATGTGGAAGGGGAGGCCACTGCCATGTATTTGGCCAGGCTCCTCAAGCCTTCAGGCTTTAAGGTGACGCGCTTAGCAAGAGGGGTACCGGAAGGGGGCAGTTTGGAATATATCGATGAGGTGACACTTGTGCGTGCTTTTGAAGGCCGACGCGAAATCCAATAAATCAATTTTCCCGGGCTATCCTGGGTTTTTTGGTTTTTATAGGGATAATTGGGACATACTGTGACCGTAATACAACAGGGGGGAGAAAGAATGGCTTCTGTTGATTGGCGGTCATGGTGGAGGGTGTTTGCCAACAGCATAGTTCCCGCCGAGCAAATAGTAACAGATGACATTCCCAGTCTGGCAACGGCTGTCGAACAGGCCCGTCAAGAATGGTTGTCATCGCAATCTTATTTTCAAAACGTCAGTGATCCAGAACTGGTGGATCATGCCATTCATATGATGAAGGCGGCGGAACGAAAATACATGTATTTATTAAGGCAAGCCCAACTGGAGAGACGTCCTATCTAGAGCGGCCTGACGGCCTGGCCAATGGTAAGTCATAAACCTGCTTACCTCTCCAATATATTGGTGACAAATGGCGTGGGGGGTGGAGAGGCATGGTGGATTACAACATTTTATTGGCCTATGCGGTTGGGTTGCTGCTACTCTATTTAGCGGCCCGATTATTGTATTTGCCGATTAAATTGGTTGCGATTTTAATTTACAACGGTCTACTGGGGGGAGTCATGCTTTGGCTCTTGAATCTGGTCGGCGGTTATGTCGGGTTCCATATCCCCATCAATGTGATCACGGCTCCGCTGGCCGGATTTCTGGGGCTACCGGGAATATTATTATTGATAATATTGCAATATTTTTGGCTTTAATCGATACTGTGCCGAATAAGGGAAAAAGCCGGGCGCGTGCTTCCAAAGAGCAAGACGTTAGCGCCCGACGTGCCGTTTAGCGGTTATTTGTGAAAATTTTCACTTGCATTTTCCCATGCCATCTGTTACACTAATTGGCAAAGAAAACGAACCGCGCCCTGTCCTAACGGTGGACCCGTTGGGGTGCTGGTTTTTTTGTGCGTTTAATGGGACGGGTTGCAAGGGAGGCGATAAACTGAAGGGTGGCGCTTGGACAAATTCTAGCCATATGAGGAAGGGGGAGAACTAGTTGAGCAAGCCAATCGAAATAAGATGGCATGGACGCGGTGGGCAGGGTGCCAAAACAGCAGCTCTGATGTTTGCTGAGGCGGTTTCGGCAGGAGGAAAATTCGTTCAGGGCTTTCCGGAGTATGGTGCGGAGCGCATGGGTGCTCCCATTTTGGCCTTTAACCGGATCAGCGAACGCCCGATCACCATCCACAGCAATGTGACCGATCCCGAAATTGTGGTGGTGCTGGACGAGACATTGGTCGGGAAGGCCGCTGTGACGGATGGCCTGCCGCCAGGGGGCGCCATAATTGTGAACACCAAGAAATCACCGGCAGAAATGAAAAAGCGCCTGGGGAGCACCGATGTCAGGGTATTTACCGTTGATGCTAACCAAATTGCCCTGGAAGCGTTGGGGATGCCCATTCCCAATACTCCCATGATGGGCGCGTTGGTAAGAGTGAGTGGCCTGGTGCCCATGGAAGAATTCATGGAGCTGGCGGAAAAGCTTTTGTACGAGAAATTCAGGGGCAAGACCAATGTGGTGCCCGGCAACTTGGAGGCGATCAGGCGGGCGTATCAGGAGGTGAAGGGCGAATGAGTGCGGTCGTGGGGAAACCTGGTTGGAAATCAGTCTCCCGGGCTGGCCTGATTCTGGAGGCGGGTAATGCTGCGGAATATGAAACAGGTGACTGGCGCACACAGCGGCCGATTTGGCATGAAGGGCGTTGCATCCAGTGTTATCGCTGCTGGGTCTATTGCCCGGATGGCGCCATTGTGATTAAGGACGGCAAAGTTTCAGGCATTGATTATGTGCATTGCAAAGGATGCGGGGTGTGTGTGTCAGAATGCCCCACAAAGGATCCTGCTTTAGAGTTAATCACCGAGTCAGAAGCGATAGAGTCTTAGGGAAAGGGGTGAATGGGTTATGGGAAAGAAGGTTACTATGACTGGCAATGAGGCTGTGGCTTTCGCACTTAAGCAAATCGACCCGGATGTAATTGCGGCCTACCCAATCACGCCTCAAACCGATATTGTGCAATATTTTTCATCATTCGTTGCTGATGGCGCCGTCAAGACGGAGTTCGTGACCGTGGAGAGTGAGCACAGCGCCATGAGTGCCACCGTCGGTGCCGCGGCAGCTGGTGCGCGGGCCATGACGGCCACAGCGGCCAATGGTTTGGCATTGATGTGGGAAATCCTGTACATTGCGGCCTCCAATCGTCTACCGATCGTCATGCCGGTGGTCAACCGGGCCTTGAGCGGTCCGATAAATATCCACTGTGACCATAGCGACACGATGGGTGCCCGTGATTCAGGGTGGATTCAACTCTACTCGGAAAATGCCCAAGAGGCCTACGATAACATGTTCCAAGCCCTCCGCATTGCGGAACATCCAGATGTTTTGCTGCCGGTAATGGTCTGTTTAGACGGGTTCATCATCAGCCATGCGTTGGAGAATCTGGTGGTCAATGAGGATGAGTTGGTGAAGAACTTTATCGGCGCATACAAACCGCAATACCCGCTTTTAGATGTTGATAATCCCGTCACTGTAGGGCCGATCGATATGTACGACTTTTATTTCGAGCACAAGCGGCAGCAATCGGAAGCCATGAAAAATGCCCAAGAGGTAATTTTGGCCGTGGCCCGCGAGTATGAACAGAAAACGGGCCGTTCGTATGGTCTGTTTGAAGAGTATCGTATGGATGATGCAGAAGTGGCTGTTTTGGTGATGAGTTCGGCAGCGGGGACCGCCAAAGCTGCCGTAGATGAATTGCGTGAGCAAGGCCACAAGGTAGGCCTGGTCAAGTTGCGCGTGTTCCGTCCTTTCCCCCACGAGAAGCTAGCTGGCGCTTTGCAACACTTGAAAGCCCTGGCGGTAATGGACAGAGCCGAGAGTTTCTCCACAATGGGAGGACCTTTATTTAATGAGGTGCGCTCTGCTCTTTACGGGGCCGGCGGTGGACCATTAGTGAGAGATTTTATCTTCGGTCTCGGTGGCCGCGACATCGGGGTGGCGGAGATTGTTGAGATATTCAAAAAGACGCTTGAGACGGCGGCCGCAGGTAAGGTTGACGAAATGGTTTGCTACCTGGGCGTCAGGGAATAAACCGAGAGGTGATTGAAAGTGGCAAGACTGAAAGACCTCATTCATAAGCCGGAGATTCTATCTCCTGGTCACCGCATGTGCCCGGGTTGTGGTGCCCCGATCGCCGTCCGCCAGGTCTTGATGGCGCTAGATGACCCGGTGGTGGTGTGTTGCGCCACCGGGTGTCTAGAGGTGTCGACAACCATTTACCCTTACACAGCATGGCGGTCTCCTTTTATTCACAATGCCTTTGAGAATGCGGCGGCCACCATCAGCGGTGTCGAGGCGGCTTATCTTTCTTTGAAGAAACAGGGCAAAGTGGATAAGGAGATCAAGTTTGTGGCGTTCGGAGGCGACGGCGGCACATACGACATTGGCCTCCAGTCGCTATCGGGAGCAATGGAACGCGGGCACAACATGGTGTATGTCTGTTACGATAACGGTGCCTACATGAACACCGGTATTCAGCGTTCCAGTGCAACTCCGCGCGGAGCCGATACCACCACTTCGCCGGCCGGCAAGGTTATTCCGGGCAAGCCGGCGGCCCGGAAAGACTTGACCGCGATTATGGCGGCCCATAACATTCCTTATGTGGCCCAGGCTTCCCCTAGTCACTGGAACGATTTAGTGGAGAAAGCCAAAAAGGCGTTCGCAGTAGAAGGACCGGCGTTTTTGAACATCTTGGCTCCCTGCCCGCGCGGTTGGCGCTACGATGCCAAAGACACAATTGAGATGAGCCGCTTGGCGGTTGATACTTGTCAATGGCCGTTGTATGAAATAGAGGATGGAGTTTTGAGAATTACCTATCAGCCAAAAGAGAAAAAGCCGCTCACGGATTATCTGAAACCGCAAGGTCGATTCAAGCACTTGTTTGCTAAAGGCAATGAACAGCTGCTGGAGGAACTACAGGCTGAGGTTGACAAGCGATGGGAGGAACTAAAGCAACGGGCGGCCTGCCAAGAAGCCAAATAATCAACTTTCTAATAAAGCAACGTCCGCGATCTCGTGGACGTTGCTTGTTATTTGCGCAACTGTTAAACTAAGGTTGTGCAAGAATCACTGGTGAGGTGAAAAATTTGGATCGTATTCGGGTGCGTTTTGCACCAAGCCCGACGGGAATGCTTCATATTGGTGGGGCCAGAACGGCTCTCTTCAATTGGTTGTTCGCCCGCAACCAGCAAGGCAGTTTTATCTTACGCATAGAAGATACAGACCGGGAACGTTCCACAAATGAAGCCGTGCAAGCTATCATGGCCGGACTGCGTTGGCTAGGGTTGGACTGGGATGAAGGTCCGGATGTTGGTGGTGAACATGGGCCTTATTTTCAATCAGAGCGGCTTGATTTGTATCAGGCTGCCGCCAGCGCCCTGGCGCAATCCGGCGCAGCGTATCCCTGTTTTTGCACTCCGGAAGAACTGGCGGCGAAACGGGAGCAGGCCCGCCGGGAGGGAAGGCCGCCGCGTTACGATGGGCAGTGCCGGAACCTGACGCCGGAGGAAGTGGAGCGGGAAAAAGCAAACGGCCATCGCTTTGTGCTACGATTGCGAGTACCACAGGAAGGGCAGACTACTGTCTGTGATTTAGTGCGGGGCGATGTGACTTTTGATAATGTTGTGATTGATGATTTCATTATCATCAAGTCGGATGGAATGCCCACTTACAATTTCGCCTGTGTGGTTGATGATTACCATATGCAGGTGACCCATGTTTTGCGGGCCGAGGAGCATTTGTCAAATACCCCTAAGCAGATCATGGTCGCGCAGGCTTTGGGCTGGGAAAGCCCAACATTTGCCCATGTGCCGATGATCTTGGCTCCGGATCGCTCCAAGTTAAGCAAGCGCCATGGCGCAACTTCAGTTGAGGAATTCCGGGAGCAAGGATTCTTGCCGGAAGCGATTATCAACTACCTGGCATTGTTGGGTTGGTCGCCGGGCGAGGACCGAGAAATAATGCCTTTGGAACAGATTGTGAAAGAGTTTTCTTTAGAACGGGTCGCTACCACTGCGGCTATCTATGATGTGAAGAAGCTCACTTGGATCAATGGCCACTATATTCGTGCCTTGGATTTGGAGCGCATCATGGCCGCTGCCGAACCATTCATTAATGGTGAGCCTGGCTTGGTCAAATTAATCAAAAAAGATCCCGGTGGTAAAGACCGCTTGCGGGCTATTATTGCGGCAGTTCGGGACAGGGTGAAGACACTGGCGGAAATCCCGGACGCCATATCGTATTTTTACCGGGATGACTTTGCATATGAAGAGAAGGGTTATCGTAAATACTTGGCCCAAGAGGAAGCCCTGGCACTGTTGCAAAAGGTATATGATGTGCTCAGCACGGTAACGGACTTTACGATGGAAAATACCGAAGCAGCTTTTCGAAGTTTAATAGCGGCTTTGGATGTCAAAGGAGGAGTTTTGATTCACCCGACGCGGGTGGCGATTACCGGGCGCACATTCGGTCCGGGGTTATTTGATGTGATGGCGTTATTAGGCAAAAAAAAGACATTGGCACGTCTGGCGCGGGCAATTAATGAACTTGCAAACTAACGCAGTCATTGGCCAATTTTGGCGTGCGGCAGACTTGATGTGGGGCAATTAGTCATGATATAATCATGCTTGCGCAGTTAAACTAGATTTTTTTTCTGCTTGCGTAGGCACCGTGATACCATCAGTTATAGTTGGGGGATCGGGTAGCGGTAGCCCGCATGACTCTGGATCATGTTGCGGAGGTTCGAATCCTCCTCCCCCAGCCAATTTGCCTCGCCCTTTCACTCCTTTACAAGCGACGAGAGATTGGCTATAATAAAAAACGCTGATTTAGGTGCCCCCATCGTCTAGTGGCCTAGGATGCCGCCCTCTCACGGCGGTGGCAGGGGTTCGAATCCCCTTGGGGGTACCATAAATTTGCCCTGAACGAAACTCTGGTCGCTCTACAAAACGATTTCCGATACAACTTGACACCTCAAAAACAGTGTGGTATTATTTAAATCCGCCGGAACATGGCGGGTTCAAAAAACTTGATCCTTGAAAACTGAACAGTGTGAGAAACGAGTGCGGGATAAAGAGGTTGGCGTGAGCCAATCTAAGTAAACCAGTCAAAGGGCAACGAGTTTGCTTAGCGGACGAGTTGCTCAAGATATT